>NZ_JAGXFK010000032.1 GCF_024637375.1 Sediminimonas sp.
CGAGCCCTGCGCCTCGAGCACCGCCGCCGAGACGATGTTCTCGCTCGCGATCAGCTCAATCTCGTCGCGCTGACGCGACAGCTCGTCACGGATCGCGCCGAAAACCGCCACGTCGCGCGTCTCAAGCGATGCCGTGAAAAAGGAAGGGTCGGTCATGTCGTGGCTCCGTCCAAGGATATCGTTTGTCGCTCTGGTAGTCGAAAGGCGGGTGGGGTGGAAGTGCCGAAAGCGACGCAGTCGCGCAGCTCCGCGTCAGGTCTGGTGTCTGGCGACGCAATGTGGTTCGATCCGGCTCTGCGGCAAGCGGGGTCATGCAGGAAGGTCGGATCACCATGAAAATCGCTTTTCTGGCCAGCCAGGCCGAGAGCGCAGAGCGTGCGAAGGAAGATCTGGCGCGGCGCTACGGCAACGCGCCCCTTGCCGAGGCCGAGGCGATCGTGGCCCTGGGCGGCGACGGGTTCATGCTGCACACGCTGCACGGTACGCAGCACCTGTCGGTGCCGGTTTACGGGATGAACCGCGGCACCGTGGGGTTCCTGATGAACGAGTTTTCGCCGGACGACCTGACAGGGCGGTTGCGCGAGGCCGAGGAAGCCGTGATCAACCCACTATCAATGAAGGCCGGCTGCCTTGACAGCACCGTGCACGAGGCTCTGGCCATCAACGAGGTGTCGCTTTTGCGCGAGGGGCCGCAAGCCGCGAAGCTGCGCATCACCGTCGATGGGCGGATCCGGCTGGAAGAATTGGTCTGCGACGGGGCGCTGGTGGCGACGCCCGCCGGATCGACCGCCTACAATTACAGCGCCCACGGCCCGATCCTGCCGATCGGCGCGGATGTCCTGGCGATAACTGCCGTGGCCGCTTTCCGGCCGCGGCGCTGGCGCGGGGCCTTGGTGCCCAAGACGGCGCAGGTACGCTTTGACGTTCTGGACGCCGAAAGGCGCCCGGTGATGGCCGAGGGCGATGGGCAGGCGGTGCGCGATGTGGAATGGGTGGAAGTCCGTTCGGAGCCGAGTATCGTGCACCGGCTTCTGTTCGATCCCGGTCACGGGCTGGAAGAACGGTTGATCCGCGAACAATTCGTCTGAGGGCGGTTGCCGGCCTTGCTTTCGATTCCGCGCGCGGTGTCGTGACGCGGGGGTGATGAAAACCATTTTAAAACAGAAATTTACACTCGCTGCTATCCGATAGCGGCGCGCTTGGATGCAGGTGAAATCGCATGGCAGCCGCCATGTCAGCCGATAGCGCCGCCGCGTTATTGCCCGGCATTGGCGCTCGGGGCCAGCTTTGGCACATCGGCACCGCGCCGCTGGCGCACCACCCGATGCACATCACCCGTATCCCCGGCGAGGCCGGGACCGCGAAAAGCAAATTGCACCAAGGAGACAAACCATGACCTTCAAGATCGCATTCAAGGCCGCCGCAACCGTTCTGGTTCTCGCTGGCACGGCCCTGCCCACCCTCGCGGGCGGAAGCCGCGTTTTCATCGAGCAGTCGGGCATCGACAACGGTGTCGGCGGGGCACAGCACGGCAACTGGAACCGCATGAGCGTCAGCCAGAGGGGCTGGAGCAATAGCGCGATTTCGGTTCAGGACGGCAACGGCAACCTTACCGTGGTCGGCCAGCAGGGGCGGCACAACGAGGCGGATTCCGTCCAGCGCGGCGACTGCAACGTCAACGGAACGGCGCAGTTCGGCTCCCGCAACAGCGCCCGCACACGCCAGTACGGCGATTGCAACGCCGTGGGCGTGATCCAGGCCGGGCACGGCAACGACGCCGAGGCGCACCAGCGCGGCTCCGGCAATGTTGCCGTAATCGTGCAGGATTGAGCCGCCCCGGCGTGCGGGCCGCCCTGTCCTCCCCCTGCGGAGGCCCGCACGCTGCGTCATCCCGACAATTCGAAAGGAAAAGAAAAATGACAGTCCCCTTCGCGAAATCCACGCGGCGCGGTGGCAAGGCGACCATGCTTGCGCTTGGCCTGCTCGGGGTGGCCGGTGCCGCGGCCATCCCCGCCATTTCGGCTGAATCCACGCCGTCGCGGCTGCGTTGCGAGATCGGCGTCACCCCGATGGTGTCGGGTGGCGTGAAGCTTGAGGGCCGCGTCGTGGCCGACCGCGCCGTCACCGGCCGCTACGAGATGCGGATCAATCGCAACGGTGGCGGCGGTTCGGCGCGCATCGCGCAATCGGGCGATTTCACTGCCGATGCCGGCGCACCCGTCACCGTTGGTCAGGCAACCTTCGGCGGCGAAGCCGGGCAATACGATGTCCGACTGACGCTCATCTGGAGCGGCCAATCCGTGACCTGCCGCAGCGGCGATCCGGTCGCTGACCTCTAACCTCATTGCAAACCCGAAAGGAATTCCGACATGAAACGCACGATCATCACCGCAACCCTTCTCGCCCTATCCACAGCCATGGCCGCGCCGGCATCGGCCGGCGGGTCGATCAGCCTGGAGATCGAGCCGCGCAACGCCGACGAGCGTCGCGCCATGCGCGCCGGGCTCACTCTCTACGCGCTCGCCAGGCACATGGAGGGCGATGCCGTCATCCGCCAGCGCGGCGACGGAAACGCTGCCGGCATCGCGCAGCGCGGACGCGGCGGCCTGGGCATCATCGAGCAGGATGGCGACGGTCACACCGCGACCTTGTCGCAGAATGGCGATGGCCAGATGTACGGGATATTCCAGACCGGCGACGGCACGACCGGCCATGTCGGCCAGCGCCGCGATGGCGATACCGGCATCCTGATACAGCACGGTTGGCGATAGCACCCGGGCGCGGTTGCGCCGTGCGCAAAGGGGCCCCCGCCCGGGGCCCCTTTGCCTGTTGCGCGATCAGCCCTTGGCGTAGCCGGTCGGTTGCAGGGCTTCCCTGATTTCGTCGAGGATCGCCGGGTCGTCGATGGTGGCAGGCATCTTGAAATCCTCGCCGTTGGCCAGCTTGACCATGGTGGCGCGCAGGATCTTGCCCGAGCGTGTCTTGGGCAGCCGGTCGACCACCACGGCCAGCTTGAACGCGGCGACGGGGCCGATCTCGCGGCGGACCATGGCGACGCATTCGCGCACGATTTCCTCGTGCGCGCGGTTCACGCCCTTGGTCAGGCACAAGAACCCCATCGGCAGTTGCCCCTTGAGCTCGTCCGCCACTCCGATCACGGCGCATTCGGCCACGTCGGGGTGGTTGGCAAGCACCTCTTCCATGGCGCCGGTCGAAAGCCGGTGGCCGGCGACGTTGATGACATCGTCGGTGCGCGCCATGATGTAGAGATAGCCGTCCTCGTCGATCATGCCGGCATCTCCGGTCTCGTAGTAGCCGGGGAAGTGGTCGAGATAGGATTTGCGGAACCGCGCCTCGGCGTTCCACAGGTTGGGCAGGGTGCCCGGCGGCAGCGGCAGCTTGATCGCCACCGCGCCCAGCGTGTCGGGGCCTTGCGGTTGGCCGCCTTCGTCAAGGATCTGCACGTCGTAGCCCGGCATCGGCACGCCCGACGAGCCGATCTTGATCTCCATCTCCTCGATCCCCATGGGGATGCCGGTGATCGCCCAGCCGGTTTCGGTCTGCCACCAGTGATCGACGACCGGCACGCCAAGCTGATCCTTGGCCCAGTTGATGGTATCGGGATCGGCGCGTTCGCCGGCAAGATAGAGCGTGCGCAGGCAACTCAGGTCATATTTGCGCACGAACTCGCCCTTGGGATCCTCGCGCTTGATGGCGCGAAAGGCCGTGGGCGCGGTAAAGAAGCTGCGCACGTTGTGTTCCGATATCACCCGCCAGAACGTGCCGGCGTCCGGCGTGCCCACCGGCTTGCCCTCGAACACCACGGTGGTGTTGCCATGGATCAGCGGCGCGTAGCAGATATAGCTATGGCCGACGACCCAGCCCACGTCGGAGGCGGCCCAGAACACGTCGCCCGGATCGACATTGTAGAGATTCTTCATCGACCAGTTGAGCGCCACCAGGTGCCCGGCGGTGGCCCGGATCACACCCTTGGGCTGACCGGTGGTGCCCGAGGTGTAAAGGATGTAGGCGGGGTGATTGCCCTCGACGGGCACGCAGTCGGCGGGGGCGGCGCCGTACTGGAAACTGTGCCAGCCGAAATCGCGGCCCTCGATCATCTTCGCCACTTCCTCTTCACGCTGAAGGATGACGCAGAAATCGGGTTTGTGCGTGGCCTGTTCTATGGCCCCGTCGAGCAGCGGCTTGTAATGAACCAGGCGCCCCGGCTCGACCCCGCAGGACGCGGCCAGGATCGCCTTGGGCTTGGCGTCATCAATGCGCACCGCCAGTTCGTGGCTGGCAAAGCCGCCGAACACGACCGAATGGATCGCGCCCAGCCGGGCGCAGGCCAGCATCGCCTCGATCGCCTCGGGCACCATGGGCATGTAGATGATCACGCGATCACCCTTTTCGATCCCCTTGGCGCGCAGTGCGCCGGCCAGCATGGCCACGCGGTTGCGCAGTTCGGAATAGGTGATCTTGTGGGTGCGCCCGGTCACCGGGCTGTCGTGGATGATGGCGTATTGCGGCCCGCGGCCGGCCTCGACATGGCGGTCGACAGCGTTCCAGCAGGTGTTGACCATGCCGTCGCTGAACCATTCGTAAAGCGGCGCGTTATCGTCAAACAGCGCCTTGCTGGGCTTGCGGTCCCAGTCGATGGCCTCGGCCTGCTTCATCCAGAACCCGTCGGGGTCGGCTTGCGAGGCGTTGTATATCTCGGCGTAAGTGGTCATGTGGCTCCTCCATCCAGCATGCGGCTGTATGCCGTTCGCACGTTTGTTACGCCGCGTCACACTGTCGGGCAAGGGGGGCACCTGCGCCGCCTTGCCGCTGTTTGCGCTATCGCCGGGGCGCCGGATGCCGGGTGCCGGTCACGGCGCACCGCTCAGCCATAATGGGCCACCGGCGTGCCGGCGATGGCAGCCATGTTCAGCAGGCCGCGCGGGGTGATCGACGGGTTGACGATATGGGCGCGGTTTCCCATGCCCATCAGGATCGGCCCGACCTCGAGGCCGCCGCCCTTCATCTTGAGGATGTTGCGCACCCCGCTGGCGGCGTCGGCATGGCCGAAGATCAGCACATTTGCCGGCCCTTTGAGGCGATTGCCGGGCAGCAGGCGGTCGCGCAGTTCGGGGTCGAGCGCGGTATCGACGTTCATCTCGCCCTCGTAGGCGAAATCGCGCGGTTCGCTGTCGAGGATGCCGACGGCGGCGCGCAGGCGCGCGCCCGAGCCCTCGGCCTGGTTGCCGAACTGCGATTGCGAACAGAAGGCCACGCGCGGCTCCAGCCCGAAGCGGCGCACATGCCGCGCCGCGCCTATCGCGGCCTCGGCCAGTTGCTCGGGCGTGGGCAGCGAGTGCACATGCGTGTCGGCGATGAATATCGGCCCGTCTTCCATGATCATCATGGACAACGCACCGTGCGGACGCAAATCGCCCTCGGCCAGTACCTGCGTGACATAATTGAGATGCCAGCGGTATTCGCCGAAGGTGCCGCAAATCAGGCTGTCGGCTTCGCCGCGATGAACCATCACTGCCCCGATCGCGGTGGTGTTGGTGCGCATGATCGCGCGCGCCAGGTCGGGCGTCACGCCGCGCCGCGACATGATCTCATGATAGCTGCCCCAGTAGTCGCGGTAGCGGGGGTCGTTCTCGGGGTTGACGATCTGCACATCCCGCCCCGGCTTGATGGTCAGGCTGGCGCGTTCGGCGCGTGCCTCGATCACCTCGGGGCGGCCGATCAGGATCGGCTGCTCGGTCGTGTCCTCCAGGATCGCCTGCGCGGCGCGTAGCACGCGCTCGTCCTCGCCTTCGGCAAAGACGATCCGGCGCGAGGCGGTGCGCGCGGCTTCGAACACCGGGCGCATCAGCAGCGCCGACTTGAATACCGACCCGTCGAGGCGGGCCTTGTATTCGTCGATATCCTCGATCGGGCGCGTGGCGACGCCCGATTCCATCGCCGCGCGCGCCACCGAGGACGACACGATCCCGACAAGCCGCGGATCGAAGGGCTTGGGAATCAAATATTCCGGCCCGAAGGTCATGGTTTCGCCACGATAGGCCGCCGCCGCCTCGGCCGAGGTGGTGGCGCGGGCCAGGTCGGCGATGCCGTCGATGCAGGCCAGTTGCATGGCATCGTTGATCTCGGTCGCACCGACGTCCAATGCCCCGCGAAAAATGAACGGAAAGCAAAGCACGTTGTTGACCTGGTTGGGGAAATCGCTGCGCCCGGTAGCGATGATCGCGTCCGGTGCGACGCTGCGCACCTCGTCTGGCAGGATCTCGGGCGTCGGGTTGGCCAATGCAAAGATGATCGGCTGCGGTGCCATCCGGGCCACCATGTCGGGCGTCAGGGCGCCGGGCCCCGACAAGCCGAGAAACATGTCGGCGCCGTCGATCACCTCGGCCATGTCGCGCATCTCGGAGGCTTGCGCATAGGCCGCCTTCTGCGGGTTCATGTCCAGCTCACGGCCCTCGTAGACAAGCCCGTGGATATCGCACAGCCAGACGTTTTCGCGCCGCACCCCCATTTTCAGAAGCATGTTCAGGCAGGCGATCCCGGCCGCGCCGCCGCCGGCGCTGACAACCTTGATATCCTCGAACCGCTTGCCCGATACGTGGCAAGCGTTCTTGGCCGCCGCGCCGACCACGATGGCGGTGCCGTGCTGGTCGTCGTGGAATACGGGGATGTTCATGCGCTCGCGGCAGATCTGTTCGACAATGAAGCAATCGGGCGCCTTGATGTCCTCGAGGTTGATGGCACCGAAGGTCGGCCCGAGCGCGCAGACGATCTCGGCCAGTTTCTCGGGGTCGGGCTCGTCGAGTTCGAGATCGAAGCAGTCGATCCCGGCGAATTTCTTGAACAGGACGGCCTTGCCCTCCATCACCGGCTTGGCGGCCAGCGGGCCGATATTGCCAAGGCCCAGAACCGCGGTGCCGTTGGTGACCACTCCCACCAGGTTGCCGCGCGCGGTATAGCGGCTGGCATTTGTCTCGAGCTTGCCGATCTCGATGCAGGCTTCGGCGACGCCGGGCGAGTAGGCGCGCGACAGGTCGCGGCCGTTCGCCAGCGGCTTGGTCGCGCGGATCTCCAGCTTGCCGGGCCGCGGATACTCGTGATAGGCCAACGCCGCCTGCCGGTCGGCCTCCTTGTGGTTTTCCGTCACTGCCTTTCCTCCCTGTCGCCGTCTTGTTTCCGCTGGATAGTTTAACGCTAAACGTTTTCCAGGCGGGAAAGTCGCGCTGAATCGTGGCTGGCGCGCGTCCGCTCAGAATGCAGATTTCCAGTGCTGCGGTCACGGGTTTTCTGCGTGTGATCGGGACCATTGCGCCGGGTGCTGCCACGGGGGTAATGCTGTGCAAACCGTCGTCCGCCACCGGACGGCTGACCCACCACGACCCGGAGCAGCCATGAGCCAGCATCTTACCACTGTCTATCACCCCTTGATCCAGCACAACCTGACCCTGCTGCGCGATGGGACGACATCGACGCCCCAGTTCCGCCGGCTGCTGCGCGAGATCAGCCTGGTGATGGCCGCCGAAGCCACCCGCGACCTGCCCATGACCACCCGCCGGATCGAGACCCCGCTGGAGCCAATGGAGGCTCCGGTGCTGGAAGGGCGCGCGCCGGTGCTGGTGTCGATATTGCGTGCCGGCAATGGCCTGCTCGACGGCCTGCTGGAGGTTGTTTCCGAGGCGGATGTCGGGTTCGTGGGGCTTTATCGCGACAAAGACACGCTGAGGCCGGTTCAATATTACTGCAAGCTGCCCGATGGGCTGGATGCGCGCCGGGTCATCGTGGTGGACCCGATGCTGGCCACCGGGAATTCCTCGGCCGCGACGGTCGATCTGCTCAAGCAAGCGGGCGCGCGCGACATCCGCTTTGTGTGCCTGCTGGCGGCGCCCGAGGGTGTGGCCCGCATGAAACAGGCGCACCCGGACGTGCCGATCATGACCGCGGCCCTTGATCGGGAGCTAAGCGACAAGGGTTATATCCTGCCCGGTCTGGGCGATGCGGGTGACCGGATGTACGGCACCAAATAGAGTGAGCGACGCTTTACTCGTACCAGTATCTGGTGCAGACTGGCGCCAACATTTCGTGTGGGGGCACAAATGAAAACAACACGTTGGTTGAGCTGCCTGGCAGTCGCCGTCGCAATGACAGGCGGCGCGCTGCACGCGGCGACGCTGCGCAACGCATCGCCGCCGGCCGAGACGCCGCCGTCCTCTTACAGCGGCAAGCAATACGTGGACAGTCGCGGTTGTATCTACGTGCGTGCCGGGTTCGACGGCGCGGTACGCTGGGTGCCGCGGGTGACGCGCGATCGGGAGCATATCTGTGGCGCGCGCCCGACGCAGACCGCGGCCAGCCGGCCGCAGACGGCCAAGCCGGCCCCCGAGGTAGCTGCCGCACCTGCGCCGAAACCGGCCGCGCGCAAACCCGCCGCAGCGAAGGCGCCGGCCGCAACCGCGTTGGCCGCGCCGGCCAAGCCGGCGATGCGCAAGCCAGTGCGCAAGCCGGTGGTGCCTGCGCAGAAGGCGCACAGCGCCCGCAAATCCATGGTGGCGCAGGGTGTGTGCGCGCAGCTTTCGCCGCTGTCGCGCCGCTACATGGGCAACGATCCGGACGTGCGTTGCGGGCCGCAAAAGGCCGATCCCGTCAGCGCCGGCCGCGATCAGGGCGCGTCGATGCGGCCTGCCGCCAACCCGGCACCGGCGCCACGCAAGAAGGTGGTCAGGAACGCGCGCATCGTGCGCGGCACCCGCATCGCGCCGCGCCATGTCTACGAAAACCAGCTCCAGTCGGCCGACCTGGCCGGCCCGCCCGCAGGCTATGCCCCGGTGTGGACCGATGACAGGCTCAATCGCAAGCGGGCCCATCAGACCCTGACCGGCAAGCGCAGCATGGAGGCGCGCTGGACCCGCACGGTGCCGCGCGAACTCAAACCCGGGCGATTGCGCGCCGGAACCATGGTTTTCCACCCCGACAGCGCGCGCATCGTGCGCGGCCCGGCGCGTCAACCGCACCTTTCGACACGGTCGCGGGCATCGGAAAAGCCGGCCGCGGCAACGGCGGCGCAACCGCGTGTTTCGTCGAAGTCTGCACCTGCATCCGCGGCCACGGCGCCGCGCCCCGGCAAGGCGGCACGGCGCCAGGTGACGCATCAATACGTGCAGGTGGCGCATTTCTCGGACGAAGGCGCGATGCGGGCTGCAGCGGCGCGGCTCAAGGCCGCCGGCCTGTCGGTGCGGGCCGGACGATACACGCGCAACGGACAGCCGCACCAGATGCTGATGGCCGGGCCCTACAAGTCGCCCGAGCGGCTGCATGCAGCACTTGCCGCGGCGCGCAAGGCGGGCTTTTCCGGCGCCCGCGTGCGCCAGTAAGGTCGCCGTTCACGCACCGCAGATACCCTGCAGGCGAACCCAGTCGCCGTCGCTGAGCACCGGGCGCGAGGTGGTGTTGGCGTAGGGGTCGGCCTCGATCAGCGGCAGGGTCTTTTCGCCAGTGATGTCGAGCGCATAGGCATAGGGGCTGCTGCGTACCTGCTGTTTTTCGAAGGCGCGCAACAGCGCGTCCTCGGCCACGCGCGCGGGGGCCTGGGTAAGCCGTACCTCGGCGTAGCTGCGCAGCACGTCGGGCGGCAGCGTGCCGGTGGTGAGCAGCCGGAAACTGGCCGAAACCCCGGCATGTTCAAGCAGCCGCTCCAGAGGGTCGCGGGCGGCGGCGCGCAATTGTTCGGCGATGATGTAGCCGGCGACGATGTCGGGGGCCTCATGATCCTCGACCAGGGCGCGGCTGAGCAGCATGATATGCCCGGGCAATTGAACAGTGTTTTCAACGCCTTCGCGCATGACGATCAGGCGGTCGGTCTGCCCGTCGGGCGCCGGCAGGCGTGCCGAGAGGCGCCGCAGCGCCAGGTTGGCGGCCGGTGTCGTGCAGGGCGCGCCGGTGACGCGCTGCATCTGGTCCAGTACGGCATTGCCGATCTCGGCGCGCTTGGCCGCCGGCACCACCGAAACCGTGTGCCCGATCAATGCCCCCGGCAACCACAGCCCCCCGAGCGCGCCGATCGCCGCGACGACCGCGGCGAGGGTGACCAGCCGCAGCCGCCCGGGGCGCGGGCGCTGGCGGTGGATGGCGGCGCGCAGGCGCTCGACCTCGGATATGAAATTCCCTTCGTCTTCAGGTAGTTCCAGCGTTTCGCCGGCATCGCCGTCGGGGTGGTAGATCGCCGGTGTCGCGCCGGGGTTGGCGCGCTCCAGCGCCGGCAGAGACCAGTGCGCCAGGGGCCGGTCGCTCCGGTCAGTGATGATGAGCGTGGCATCGCCGAGGGACACGATCACGTCGCGGCGCTGGTCGTCCGGTGTCGCCCGCCAGAGGCCCGCGGCCTCAAGGCGTTGATATTGCTTCAAGGCCGTCATCGGCGTCTGCCCTGCCTCCTGGATTGCGGAGACGATAGCACGGCCGCCGCGCGCCCGGCAATTGCCCCCGGTGCGCCCCGGCGGGTGATTCGGGGGTTAACGGCCCGGATTTGCAGGGATCGGCGCGTCTGCATCCCGGTAGCATCACGTCGGTATTGCGTCGGTACGGCGCGGCACCCGGGGCCGGGTTAATGTGGCGCGCGGTGGCGGGTGCCACAAGATGTGGGCAGGGGGGGGCAGCGTGCCGCGCGGAACGGAGAGGGCTGGTTGCAGCCCCTAAGCTACCGGTCATAGTCGCAGCATGTGCGAGTGCGGCATCCTACACAAAGGGCGGGAAGTGTGAGTTCGCTGCATGTGCGAACCAGTCGGACCGCTGCACAAACAACTGACATTCAGGCGACCAACAACACCCGTTCTTCTCCGCGCTGCCGCATGTCTTGAGCCCAAGATGACCCGGTGCCGCACTTCACACAAATGACCGCTACGCAAGTGCAGTCCCGAATAAGTGGGCGACCTGCGCTCGACAACTCATATCAATCGGTGATTAATTCTCTGCTATGGATATGACGACGAAGACAAATCAACAGATTCAGAACTTGATCGACAACCATCGTCGGGCCGGAAAGCTCGGCGCTCCGTTGGCCGTCGCTGCTATCGAAGAGCAGGCCCGAAGGAACACTGCGTTCGATTTCAAGGCAGGCATTGAATTCTTGCTTCAGGCCGCACGCGACAAGCGCTCAGTGACCTATCGCCAATTGGCTGAAGCCGGTGGAGTGCTGAAGCCCGGCGACGCTTGGCACCAACACATGGCTCGGAAGATTCCATTGTCTCAGATCGTCGACTATGCCCACACACACGATATGCCAGCAGTCACCGCGTTGGTGGAGACGGCTCAGGGTGTAACGGATAGCATCCTCGCCGGGTTCCAGAAGGGGCTGGATGACACTGGACTACGTGTCCCGATTGGGATGACCATTAGTGAATTCTACTTCGCCGAACGCCAAAGCGCGTTTGACTGGGCCTCCGCGAAATGAAGAAACTCGCACACCAACAAGCCGGTGACCTTGGTGAGGCATTGGCGTTAGCCAAGCTGAACAGCCTTGGTTATGCAGCCTACGCCAGCCCAGCGGGTGCCCCTGGTCACGACCTCATGGTAGTGGTTGATGATCGCGCCTTGTCAGTCGAGGTGAAGACACGGCAATACATTGACCGCGAAACCGAAATTACTCGCTGGCCTGTGCTGATGGCAACCAAGGGTGACGCCGATTTGTTCCTATTTGTCGCACTGAACATTAGCACTATGGCGCCGACTTTCTATTTGCTCACCAACGAACAGGCACTGGAGTGCCACAGGTCCGATCCGAACCGCGAACGGTCCGGAAACTGCCTGCCAAGCGCCGTCCGGGCTACTGCAACAGCGAACGATTTCGGAGCGTTGCAATGAAACACCAGATGACCGGAAATGCTGGGCTGTTCCATATCGCATGGGAACTGACACGGCGGGGCTGGAGCGTCATGCCCACGGTGCGAAATGCACGCGGCGCTGACCTGTATGCCGCCCCAGTCGATGATGAGGATATGGTGATCCCAATCCAGTCAAAGGCGCTGTCTAAGAGCGTCGATGTGCCTTTGGGTGGTAGCTTAGACAGTCTGCGCTCACAGTGGTGGATCATCACCGTTGGAGCCAACGACGACGATCCGGTGTGCTACATACTGACGTTGGACGAAGTAAAATCTCTTGCGGGTTCGAATACCAACAAGGAAGGCCGCGTATCGTGGTGGTTGTCACGAAAGAACTACAACAGGCCTGAGTTCCGTGAGGCATGGCATCGCTTGGCACGGAAGGACTGACCCGAGAGCAGCCATTGTTAAGCCCCCGGCCAACGTCTTCCTCGTCCGCATAGAGTGTCTTCGAGCTTGCTAGCCTTTGATCTTACTGCGAATGACGGTTCGGAGAGCTGCGTTGCGGCATTAGGACGATCAGTCCAAGGTCCGGAAAGGGCCGCTCACGTCTCGATGGGCGACTAAGGTTCACAACTTCGCAACTTCCCCTCCCATACGCATCGCGGACATTGGCCGGCCGTTCCGCCCGTCCCGCCCGCGCCGCGCGTCTACAGGTCGCGCGCGAGGGCGCGGAGCTGGAATTTCTGGATCTTGCCGGTCGATGTCTTGGGCAGTTCGCGGAACACCACGCGCTTGGGGGTCTTGAACCCGGCCAGCCGTTCGCGGGCGAAGGCGATCAGTGTCGCCTCGTCGGCGCTGTGGCCGTCCTTCAGCTCGACAAAGGCGCAGGGCACCTCGCCCCATTTGTCGTCGGGTTTGGCGACCACGGCGCACAGCAGCACGTCGGGGTGCGCGGCGAGGACGCCTTCGACCTCGACCGAGCTGATGTTTTCGCCGCCCGAGATGATGATGTCCTTCGAGCGGTCGAGGATCTTCATGTAGCCGTCGGGATGCTGGATGGCGATATCGCCCGAGTGAAAGTACCCGTCCCTGAACGCCTTGGCGGTGGCGTCGGCGTTCTTGAGGTAGCCTTTCATCACGCCGTTGCCGCGAAACATGATTTCGCCCTGTGTTTCGCTGTCCATCGGCACCCGGGTCATGGTCTCGGGGTCCATGACGGTGCTTTCCTCCATGAAGGGCATCGCCACGCCGGTGCGCGCCTTGATCTCGAACCGCTGATCCTCGGGCAGGGCATCCCATTCGGCGTGCCAGGTGCATTCGGTGGCCGGGCCGTAGGTTTCGGTCAGCCCGTAGACCTGGGTGACGTTGAAGCCCAGCGGCTCGATCGCGCGCAGGGTGGCGGCCGGTGGCGGGGCGCCGGCGGTGAACACCTCGACGACATGGTCGAAGTCGCGGCGTTCGTCCTCGCGCGCGTTGATGAGGGTGTTGAGCACGATCGGCGCGCCGCCGAAATGGGTCGCGCCCTCGTCGGCGATGGCGTCGTAGATGGCCCCTGCCGTGATGTCGCGGCAGCACACAACGGTGCCGCCCAGCAGCGGCATCATCCAGGTGTGGGACCAGCCGTTGCAGTGAAACAGCGGCACGATGGTCAGGTAACGCGGGTGCAGCACCATGCGCCAGCTTATGACCTGTCCCATGGCGTTGAGGTAGGCGCCGCGGTGGTGAGAGACCACGCCCTTGGGCCGCCCGGTGGTGCCCGAGGTGTAGTTGAGCGCGATGGATTCCCATTCGTCGTCGGGCATGACCCAGTCGAAGCCGGGGTCGCCCTGGGCCAGCAGCGATTCGTACTCGGTATAGTGGCCGGTGGCGTGCACGCCGGCGTGGTCGTCGGCGACCTCGATCACCGTGGGCGCGGGGCCTTCCATCTGCTCGATGGCCTGCGCGGCGACCGGCAGGAACTGCGGATCGACCAGCAGCACCTTTGCCTCGCCATGGTCGAGGATATGGGCCACGGTATCGGGTTCGAGCCGCGTGTTGATGGTGTTGAGCACCGCGCCGCAGGCGGGCACGCCGAAATGCGCCTCGGCCTGGGCGGGGATGTTGGGCAGCATGGTGGCCACCACGTCGCCCGGCCGCACGCCCATGCCCGCCAGCGCCGAGGCCAGCCGCGTCACCCGCGCGTGGTACTCGGCATAGGTCTTGCGATGCGGTCCGTAGACGACCGCCTCGTGTTCGGCGAATACGCCGGCGGCGCGCCGCAGAAACGAAAGCGGCGTCAGCGGCGTGTAATTCGCCGCGCACTTGTCCAGTCCGGTCTCGTCTCGCATCCAGCCCATTGTTTCCTCCCGCTTGAACCTGTTTGCGACAGACTATTGCGCCCGGGCGGGGCAAGGGAAGGGGGATCGGCCTGCGAGCGGGGCGAAAACCGGACTTTTGCGCCGGCCGCCCCGGCGCCGGAGCGTGTTTTCGAATGCCCGGGACGCGCGAAACCGGTTCCCACTTTCGGGCGACATGCTCTAGCGTGGGGACATGATCATCTCGCACGGGCGGCGCTACATCTTCGTGCATATCCCCAAGACCGGCGGCACGGCACTGTCGCTGGCGCTGGAGGGGCGCGCGATGGCCGATGATATCCTGATCGGCGACACCCCCAAGGCGCGCCGGCGCCGGCGCCGGTTGAGGGGCGTGCAGGCGGCGGGGCGGCTGTGGAAGCATTCCACCATGGCCGACATCGACGGGCTGCTGAGCCCGGCGCAGGTGGCGGACTATTTCGCCTTCACGCTGGTGCGCAATCCCTGGGACAGGATGGTCAGCTATTACCACTGGCTGCGGGTGCAACGCTTCGATCATCCGCAGGTGCGGCTGGCGGCGCGGCTGGGCTTCGCCGATTTCGTACTGCACCCGCAGACCCGCGCGGCGATCCGGGCGGCGCCCTGTGCCAGCTACATGCGCGATGCGGCCGGGGTGGAGCGATGCGATGCCTATATCCGCATCGAATGCTTTGATGACGACGCCGCCGCCTTGTGGCGGCACCTGGGGTTCCGGATGGAACTGCCGCGCGCCAATGCCTCGCGGCGGGCGCGCGACTTTCGCCGCTATTACGGCGACGACACCGCGCAGGCGGTCGCGCATGATTGCGCCGAGGATATCGCGCGCTTCGGCTATGTCTTCGGCGGGTAGTGAGGCGGAAACCGCGCCCCTTGCGGGGCGCGGTTGCTGGTTTTTCAGAGTGGGGGCGCTGCCCCCACACCCCCGGAGTACTTGGGGAAAGATGAAGCGGTTGTCGTGCCTCAGGCCGCCTGTTCGGCCGGCCCGAAGCGGCTGTAGAAGCTCTGGGTCTTGTCGGCCATCTCGCGCAGCAGGTCCGGGCAATGAAAGCGCGGGCCATATGCCGCCTCGAGCTGGTCGCACCGCTCGGCCGCGTAGGGCGTGCCGATGATGTCGAGCCACGAGAACGGCCCCCCCGACCACGGCGCGAAGCCCCAGCCGAGGATGGCGCCGACATCGCCTTCGCGGATGTCTTCCAGCACGCCATCTTCCAGCGCGCGGACCGCCTCCAACACCTGCGCGAACATCAGCCGGTGTTGCACGAGCGTAAGGTCGGGCTGCTCTTCGAGGGGCGGGAAGCGGTCGGCCAGCCCTTTCCAGTATCCAAGGCGCTTGCCGTTTTCGTCGTAGTCGAAGAACCCGGCCTTGGCCTTGCGGCCCAGGCGGCCTTCGCCTTCCATGAAGAAGATGATCTCGTCGACCTCCGTATCGGGGTAGGCGTCGCCCATCGCCGCCTTGGTGGCGCGGGCGATCTTGGCGCCGAGGTCGATCGAGGTTTCATCCACCAGTTGCAGCGGCCCCACCGGAAAGCCCAGTTGCCGCGCGGCGTCGTCGATGAGCGCGGGTGCCACGCCTTCCTTCACCATCCGCATGCCTTCGTTGATGTAAGGGATGATGCAGCGGTTGGCATAGAAGAACCGCGCGTCGTTGACCGCGATCGGGGTCTTGCGGATCTGGCGCACGTAATCCAGCGCCTTGGCCACGGCGCGGTCGCCGGTCTGCTTGCCCTTGATGATCTCGACCAGCGCCATCTTTTCGACCGGCGAAAAGAAGTGGATGCCGATGAACTGCTCGGGCTTGTCGCTTGCGCGGGCCAGGTCGGTGATCGGCAGGGTCGAGGTGTTGGAGGCGAAGATGCAGTCGGGGCCGACCACGTCGAGTGCCTGTTTGGTGACCTCGGCCTTGACCTCGGGGTCTTCGAACACCGCTTCGATGATCAGGTCGCAGCCCGCCAGCGCCGAATAATCGGTGGTGGCGGTGATCCGGTCCAGCGTGGCGGCCTTCTTTTCCTCGGTCGCCTTGCCGCGCTTGATCCCTTTGTCCATGAAATCGGCGGTGTAGGCCTTGCCCTTGTCGGCGGCGTCCTGCCTGGCGTCGATCAGAACCACGTCGATCCCGGCCCGAGCCGAGACCAGCGCGATGCCCGCGCCCATCATGCCGGCGCCCAGGACGCCCAGCTTGCGCACACGCTGATCGGGGGCCTCGGGGCGGTTGGCCCCCTTTTCGAGCGCCTCCTTGTTGAGGAACAGCGACCGGATCATCGCCGCCGAAGACGGGTTCATCAGGATGTTGACGAACCAGCGGGCCTCGATCCTGAGCGCGGTATCGAATGGCACCAGCGCGCCCTCGTAGACCGCCGAGAGCAGCGCCCTGGCGGCCGGGAAGGCGCCTTGCGTGCGCCCGTTGACCATTGCGCTGGCACCGACGAAGGTCTGGAAACCCGCCGGGTGGTAGGGGGCACCGCCGGGCATCTTGTAACCCTTGGCGTCCCACGGCTTGACGATGTCGGCATCATCGGCGCCCAGCACCCAGTCGCGCGCCGCCGCGACGGGGTCGTCTGCCACCTCGTCGATGAGGCCCGCGCCCCTGGCCTTTTTCGGGTCGACCAGCTTGCCTTCCAGCAGATAGGGCGAGGCCCCCATGGCGCCGAGCTTGCGCACCAGCCGCGTGCTGCCGCCGGCGCCGGGGAAGATACCGACCATGATTTCGGGCAGGCCGATCTTGGCCTTCGGGTTGTCGGCGGCGAATATGCGGTG
This sequence comes from Sediminimonas sp., assembly GCF_024637375.1. GTDB lineage: Bacteria > Pseudomonadota > Alphaproteobacteria > Rhodobacterales > Rhodobacteraceae > Sediminimonas. Next base: position 16,913 of record NZ_JAGXFK010000032.1, read on the forward strand.
GGTGGCAAGCGGCAGTTCCAGCCCGAAGCCCACGGCGGTGCCGGGCAGGGCGGCGGCGATCGGCTTGCCGCCCTTGTTGGTCTTGGGGTCCATGCCCGCGCGCTCGATCTTTCTGAGCACGCCGTGCATCTGCATGATGCCGTCGAACAGGCCGCGCGCGGGGTCGTCGCCGGCGTCGTCCTTCATCCGCGACAGCGCGTTGAGGTCCATGCCGGCGGCAAAGTCCTTCTTGGCCGATGTAATGACGATGCCCTTGACGGCATCGTCGGCCAGCGCGTCGTCGATCAGCCCGTCGAGGGTTTGCAGCGCCTCGATGCTGAGCACGTTCATGGTCTTGCCGGGGCAGTCCCAGGTGATGGTGGCGACGCCGTCGGCGTCTTTTCCCATGGTGAAATCTGTCATTTCGGGTTTCTCCTGTCTGTCGCGGGCTTACACGCGCTCGATGATGGTGGCAGCGCCCATGCCGGAGGCGACGCACAAGGTGGCCAGCCCGGTGCCCTTGCCGGTGCGTTCCAGCTCGTCCAGCAGCGTGCCGATGATCATGGCGCCGGTCGCGCCCAGCGGATGGCCCATGGCGATGGCGCCGCCGTTCACGTTGACGCGGTCATGATCGACGTCGAACGCCTGCATGAAGCGCAGCACCACGGCCGAGAATGCCTCGTTCACCTCGAAGAGGTCGATGTCGGAAATCGACATGCCGCTCTCGGAGAGGATCTTTTCGGTTGCCGGGACCGGGCCGGTCAGCATGATGGTGGGGTCGGTGCCGATCTTGGCGGTGGCGCGGATGCGCGCGCGCGGCTTGAGGCCCCATTTCTCGCCGAACTCGCGGCTGCCGATCAGCAGCCCGGCGCCGCCATCGACGATGCCGCTGGAGTTGCCGGCGTGGTGGACGTGCTCGATGCGTTCGAGGTGCGGGTAGCGCAACTGTGCGACCTTGTCGAAGCCCGGCATCGACTCGCCCATGTCCTTGAACGACGGCTTGAGCGCGCCCAGGCTTTGCATGTCGGTGTCGGGGCGCATGTATTCGTCACGGTCCAGGATCGGCAGGCCGTTCTGGTCGCGCACCGTCAGGATCGAGCGATCGAAGCGCTGGTCGTCCCACGCCGCCTTGGCGCGGCGCTGCGATTCCACTGCGAAGCTGTCGACGTCATCGCGCGAGAAACCGTATTCGGTGGCGATGATGTCGGCGCTGATGCCCTGGGGGACGAAATAGGTTTCCATCGCCAGGCTGGGATCGACCGCGAAGGCGGCGCCGTCGCTGCCCATCGGCACGCGGCCCATCATCTCGACCCCGCCGGCGATATAGCCGTCGCCGGCGCCGCCGCGCACCTGGTTGGCGGCCAGGTTCACCGCCTCCATGCCGCTGGCGCAAAACCGGTTGATCGCCAGGCCGGGGATGGACTGATCCAGTGTTGATCCCAGCACCGCGCTGCGCGCAAGGCAGCCGCCCTGTTCCATCACCTGGGTGACGTTGCCCCAGATCACGTCTTCGACGGCGTGGCCTTCGAGGTTGTTGCGCTCGCGCAGGGCGTCGAGCACGCCGGCGCTGAGCCGCAGCGATGTCACCTCGTGCAGGGCGCCGTCCTTGCGGCCCTTGCCGCGCGGTGTGCGAACGGCGTCGTAGATATAGGCGTCTGTCATGGGTGCTTCTCCTCGGGTGCGACTCGTTTCGCAAGTTTTCGTTTCGTCAAGTTGTTTGGTTTTGCACGCCGACCAGTTTGCAAGAAAGTGATCGACTCATAGTGATCTTCGAGTGGCGTGAACGTTCCCACGTCCTCGGCCCATGCCTTGAGGGTTTTCTTACAACTTATTTCCCAAGCGACTACCTCTATTCCCCAACCCATCTTTTGCATTCGGTCAAGGTCAGCATGAAAACCTACGCCATCATCAAAACCACTACCGTCTCCGGTCAAAAGGACTACTGTTCCTGGATCGCTGGAATTGTCTGCTAAGCTACGGAGCATATGCACTTGAAGGCATTGATCGACGCCTTGCTCCTGACCGGAGTCTGCTCCTCTTTCGAATAGCTCTACATGCACTCCTGCGCTTCTGAGACGAGACCAAACAGCCGCCAATTCAGGCGGCACCGAGCCTACGCAAATGGCTTTATCGGCAGGTCGATCAGCTAGCGCGAGAGAGTATAAATTTTGGAACTCAATCCTTACGGAGTTTTCTTCGAAATACCCTTCACGTCGGTTGGCAACATACTTTGCGGAAATGAAAATATTCGAGTTGTCCCAAAAGAGATGTACATTTGACATTTGAAGAACGCCTCCTCAGGCCCGGTCCGAAGGATTGCCGGGCATCAAGTCATAGGGGTGTTTCCACTTCGGCTGTTCGCTGATGCGCGTCAGCCAGGCGTCGATATTGGGCCAGTCGGCCCGCTCGAACCCGAAGGGCTCGGGGTAAAAGAGGTAGCCGCAGCAGGCGATGTCGGCGGTGGTGATGCGGTTGCCGATCAGCCAGTCGCGGTCCGACAGTTCGCGCTCCAGCACCTTGTAGGCGGCGCGCAGCCGGCCCTGCAGGAAGCCGATCACCTCGGCCGAGCGCTTTTCCTCGGGGACGAAGTTCATCAGGAACCGCGTCGTCCCGGCCTGGCCCGACAGCTTGTGATTGTCCCACAGGATCCAGCGCATGATCTCGCGCCGTTCGTTGGCGGAATGGCCGCCGAGCTTGGAGGCGCGGGTGCTGACGAAATCCTGGATCACGCCGGACTGGCTGAGCACCAGGTCGCCATCGACCATCACCGGCACCTCGCCCATGGAATTGAGCGCCAGGAATTCGGGGCTGCGGTGTTCACCGTTGAAGAAATCGACGAAGACCGGCTCCCACTCCAGCCCCGCCAGTTGCAGTGTCAGCGCCGCCTTGTAGGCGTTGCCGGATTCGCCGAAGCAGTAGAGCTTGATGGTCATTGCTGTCCCCTTTTGATTGCGGTTGCGGTGGGGGTTTCACACCCCCACACCCCCGTGGAGTATTTCCGGAAAGATGAAGCGCATCGCATTTCACCCCTTGTTAACCATGTGCCCGTTATCCTTGCCACGCGCCACAGGCTGGAGAGCCGATGGGCGTGAAAGGTGAAGCCCTGCCCCGTTCCGGATGCCATGCGGCCAGTGTTCGGGGCAGGGTGCGCCGCCCCTGCTTCATCTTTCCCCAAATACTCCCGCCGGAGGCGTCCGGTGCTTGCCGCGCGCGCGTTGGTCATGATTGCTTGCCCTCGGTGAAACTGCGCGCGATCAACTCTTTCATGATTTCGTTGGTGCCGCCATAGATGCGCTGGACGCGCGCGTCGGTCCACATTTCCGCCACGGCGTATTCCTGCATGAACCCGTAGCCGCCGTGCAGTTGCAGGCACTCGTCAAGCACCTCGCCCTGGGTGTCGGTGATCCAGTATTTCGCCATTGCCGCCTTTTCCACCGACAGCTCGCCGCGCAGGTGCTCGGTGATGCATTCGTCGAGGAAGGCACGCGCCACGCGGGTGCGGGTCAGGCATTCGGCCAGCTTGAAGCGGGTGTTCTGGAACTGCATGAGCGGCCCGCCGAACGCCTCGCGCTCGTTGCAATAGGCAATCGTGCGGTCCACGGCGCCTTCCATCGCGCCTATTGCGCCGCAGGCGATGATCAGGCGTTCCTGCGGCAGTTGGCTCATCATCTGGGCGAACCCCTGGCCCTCGGCGCCGCCGAGGATGTTCTCGGGCGGCACCTCGACATTGTCGAAGAACAGCTCCGACGTGTCGGCGGCGTGCATGCCGATCTTTTCGAGGTTGCGGCCGCGCGAAAAACCCACGGCGCCATCGGTTTCAACCACCACCAGCGAGGTGCCGCGCGCGCCGCCGGCGGGGTCGGTCTTGGCGGCGACGATGATCAGCTCGGCGTGCTGGCCGTTGGAGATGAACGTCTTCTGCCCGCTCAGCCGGTACGAATTGCCCTCGCGCACGGCGCGGGTCTTGATGGCCTGCAGGTCCGACCCGGTAGAGGGCTCGGTCATCGCCAGCGCGCCGACCATTTCGCCGCTGATCATTTTCGGCAGCCAGCGCCGTTTCTGTTCCTCGGTGCCGAAGGCGAGAATGTAATGCGCCACGATGCCGGAATGGATGGGGTTGCCCCAACTGGCGAAATTGGCGCGCGGATGTTCCATGCAGATCACCGCCTCGTGGCCGAAATCGCCGCCGGCGCCGCCGTATTCCTCGGGGATCGAGGGGCACAGCAGGCCCAACTCGCCGGCGCGGTTCCAGGCGTCGCGATCCATCTCGCCCTGCTTGCGCCAGCGCTCGAACTGCGGGGTCCATTCCTCGGCGATGAACCGGGCGGCCATGTCGGCCAGCATCCTGTGGTCCTCGGTCATCCATTGCGATGTCATGTCGTCCCTCCTCCCCGGGGGTCGTCAGCGTTTTCGCGCCTCCAGCTCGGAATTGAACCGGCGCAGGTGATGCGCGAAACTGTCCGCGTCGATGACGCGGTCGAATTCCTCGAACAGGAAGGACAGCAACTCGCCCTCGTCCAGCCCCGCCTCGGTCGCGAGCGTTCGGAGCCGGCGATAACCGTCCTCGGTCATCGCTATGGGCATGCGGCGGGTGAGGCGAAATCGTTTGGGCATCGGTCCTTGTCTTGGTCGTGGCGCGGCCAACGTGCGGCGGCCGCGCCTGTGGGTTTCAGAACTGCTCGGCGTCCAGCGCCATGACGGTGTTGCCGCCGGCGTTGATCCGCGCCAGGTGCAGCGCCGTGGCGGGCAGGCGCCGCGCCATGTAGTGGCGCCCGGTCGCCAGCTTGGTTTCGTAGAACGCCGGGTCGTCGGCGCCGGCCTCCAGCGTTTCGTGCGCCGCCCTGGCCATCTTCGCCCACATCAGCCCGAGGCAGACATGCCCGAAAAGGTGCATGAAATCGTATGATCCCGCCAGCGCGTCGTCGGGATTCTTCATGCCGTGCTGCATGAAGAACGTCCCCGCTGCCTGCAAATCCTTCGAGGCGGCCTTGAGCGGGTCGAGGAAATCGGTCTTGAGCGCCTCGTTCCCCTCGTTTTCCTTGATGAAGGATTTCACCATCTCGAAAAAGGCCATCACATGCTTGCCGTTATCGGTGGCCAGCTTGCGCCCCACCAGATCGAGCGCCTGCACACCGTTGGTGCCTTCGTAGATCATGGTGATGCGCGTGTCGCGCACGAACTGCTCAAGCCCCCATTCGCGGGTAAAGCCCGACCCGCCAAGCGTCTGCTGGGCGCGCACCGTGGCGTCGAACCCCTCGTCGGTCAGGAAGCCCTTGATGACCGGGGTCATGAGGCTGATCAGGCCGTCCGCCGCGGCGTCGTCGCAGCGGTGCGCCCGGTCGATCATCGCCGCGCCCCAGTAGGTGAAGGCGCGCGCACCCTCGACGAAGGCTTTCTGATCCATCAGGTTGCGGCGCACGTCGGGGTGCACGATGATCGGGTCGGCGGGGCCGTCGGGGTTCTGGGCGCCGGATACCGCGCGCCCCTGCAGCCGTTCGCGGGCGAAGGCGCACGCGTTCTGATAGGCGGTTTCGGCCTGGGCAAAGCCCTGCAGGCCGACACCGACGCGGGCCTCGTTCATCATCGTGAACATGGCGCGCAGCCCGGCGTGCTTTTCCCCCACGAGGAAGCCGGTGGCGCCGTCGTAGTTCATCACGCAGGTGGCGTTGCCGTGGATGCCCATCTTTTCTTCCAGCCCGCCGCAGGTGACCGCGTTGCGCGCGCCGAGGCTGCCGTCGTCGCCGACCATGAACTTGGGCACGATGAACAGGCTGATGCCCTTGACCCCGTCGGGGCCGCCGGGGATCTTGGCCAGCACCAGGTGGATGATGTTGTCGGCCATGTCGTGTTCGCCCGACGAGATCCAGATCTTCTGCCCCGAGATGCGGTAGGTGCCGTCGTCCTGCGGCTCGGCCTTGGTGCGGATGAGGCCCAGATCGGTGCCGCAATGGGGTTCGGTCAGGTTCATGGTGCCGGTCCATTCGCAGCTTACCATTTTCGGCAGGTAGGTCTGCTTTTGGTCGTCCGAGCCGTGCGCGTGAATCGCGTTGTAGGCGCCGTGGGTCAGGCCCTGGTACATGTTGAACGCCATGTTGGCCGAGCTGAACATCTCGCCCACGGCGGTGCTCATCAGGTAGGGCAGGCCCTGGCCGCCGTAATCGGGGTCGCAGTCCAGCGCCGTCCAGCCGCCGTCGCGGACCTGGTCGAACGCCGCCTTGAACCCCTCGGGCGTGCGCACGACGCCGTTTTCCAGCGTGCAGCCCTGCCTGTCGCCCACCGTGTTGAGCGGCGCCAGAACCTCCGAGGCCAGCTTGCCGGCCTCCTCGATCACCGCCGAGGTGAAGTCGGGGTCAAGTTCGTCGTAGCCGGGCACGTCCGATTGCGACACCTTAAGAAGATCGTGCAGGATGAAGTGCATGTCCCTGGCGGGGGCGGCGTAGCTGGGCATCGTTTTCTCCCTTCGGGCGGCCTATTCTGCGGCCCGTTTCGGTTGGCGGACCGAGGCGAGCATCTTCTCGCCCCAACTCATCTGTTCGCGCAGATCGACGATCGCGGCATCGAGTTCGTCGCGTTGCCGTTCGAGGTCGTTCAGGCGGTTGCGGGCGATGTCGATGGTGCGCATCAGTTGTGTCTGCTGCGCGTCGCCCATGTCGTAGAGGTCAAGCAACTGGCGAATCTCCTCGAGGCTGAAACCGAACCGCTTGCCCCGCAGGATCAGCTTGAGCCGCGCGCGGTCGCGCCGGGTGAACAGGCGCTTCTGGCCCTCGCGGATCGGTGCCAGCAGCTCCTTTGCCTCGTAGAACCGCAAGGTGCGCGGGGTCACGCCGAACGTGTCGCACATTTCGCGGATGGTCATCGTGTGTTCAGGCATTTCTCTTCCCGTCGGCCTTTGTTTCGGCGCACAGGTGGGTGGATCACCACGGGGGTACAACACCGTGCGATCTTGACGTAACCACTACGTCACGTCACTTTCAAAGTTGACGTCGTGTCACGCCACGTCAAGGTGGCCGGCGGCGCTGTCACTCGTCGCGCGCCTCCAGGTCATGCGCGGTTTCGTCGCGCAGGCGCCTGAGTTCCTGCATCGCCTCGTCGAGCTGCGCGCGCTGTTCGGCGAGTTCCTTGAGCTGCCGGTCGGCCATGGTGATCCAGGCGCGCATTTGCGCCACGGTGCCTTCCTTCTCGTAGATCAGCAGCCACTGGCGGATTTCCTCCAGCGGGTAGCCGAACTTGCGCCCGCGCAGGATCAGCGTCATGCGGGCGATTTCGCGCGGGCCGTAATAGCGTGTGCGCCCCTCGCGTTCGGGGTGCAGAAGCTCGATATACTCGTAATAGCGCAGGGTCCGCGGCGTCACGTCGAACCTGGCGCACATTTCCTTGAAAGAAAGTCTTTGCGACATCGGGCTGCCCTTGCTGCGATTGGCGCCATCCTGCACCGGCATGGCTGCCTTGGCCAGCCCCGGGCGGTGCCGTTCAGGACATAAAGCCCGGCGCAAGGAAGTAAAACCCGTAGGCCACGATCAGGGCCGGGATGGCCGAGTAAAGCGTCGCCAGAACCGCCGCGCGGGGGTTGAGCGCGATGGCCGGGAACAGCGCGTCGCCGTCGTTGGAAATCGCGTTGCCCATCAGCACCGAGAACGGCACAAGCCCGTTTATGTAGAGCGTGGTCACCAGGATCTGCGGCCCGCAGCCGGGGATGAACCCGACGAGGATACCGATCAGCGGGATCAGCGGCATGATCGTTGCGAACAGCGCCCCCAGGTCCAGCCCGGCAAAGGCAACGGCGTATTCGTAGGCCATGAAGGCCCCGATCACCCAGACCGAGATGAAGCTCGTTTCCTCGGCCATGCGCGTCACCGGCGCGTCGGCGGGGTTGGTCATCGCGTGCAGCGACGAGCCCGCCCAGACCCACAGGCCCATTGCCGTTCCGCCCAGCCCCAGCGCCAGCGGAACGACCGGGCTGGTCAGGGCCGCGATATCCACCGTCAGCAGGTCGGCCCCGCCGACGATCACGCCCGGCGCCGCGATCAGAAGAAACAGGTAATCGCGCGGGCGCCGCCGCCCGATGCGCGGCGCGGCGTCGCAGGCGCCGCCGCGTGCGCCCGGCAGCCCGTCGCCGATCATGCGGTCGATCAGCCAGCCCGACACCACGCCGACGACCAGCGACAGCGGCAGCACCACCGCCGCCGCGTCGGGGCGCGTGGCCAGCAGCAGGAACGCGGCGTCGCCCATGGTGGCGGTCAGGGCCGCGACGACGGCGCCGAACCGGACATTGCCGGCCGAGTAGGCCGCCACCACCACCACGGCGCCGCCGCAGCCCGGCGTGGCGCCCATCAGCGCGGCGATGGGCACCTGCGACCAGCGCGCCGCCCTGAGCGTGTCGCCGATGTCGAAGCGGAAGACGCGCTCGGCGCCGTAGAACAGCAGCAGCGTCGCCGCCACGAAGACCGACACGCCCAGGTAGGCATCGACCATCAGCTCGCGCGTCACCGCGCCCAGCTCGCCCGGCGCCAGCGCCGCCAGCAGCAGCGCCGCCGCGACCAGCATTCGGCGCGGGCGCCGGGGCGGGCGCGAAGAGGTCGCAACCGGGGCAGTGGCGGGGGCCGCGGGCGTTCCGGGCAGGGCGATGTCGGAGGGTGGCATGGGCGTTCCTTGTTGCGAATGAATTGCAAGAGCAAAAAATAACGCTTGCATCGCAAAAGGCAAGCCCGAATAACACGGGCCGTGTCCGGCAGGAGGCAAGCGAATGGCAACGGGTCTCGACAAGACGAAGATGGCGCGCCAGTTCACCGAGGCGATCCCTCACGCCAAGGCGCTGGGGATGGAATTCACCCATCTCGACGACGGCATCGCCGAGATGCGGTTGCCTTATGATCCCCGCTTCATTGGCGACCCGGAAACCGGGGTGATGCATGGTGGCGCGGTTTATGCGCTGCTCGACACATGCTGCGGCGCCGCCGTCATGAGCCACCCGGCCAACGCCGGCGGGACCGCCACCATCGACCTGCGCATCGACTACATGCGCGCGGCCACGCCGGGGCAGGCGATCCGAACGCGCGCCGAATGCTATCATGTCACGCGCTCGGTCGCGTTCGTGCGGGCCACGGCGCTGGACGATGACGACGACCGCCCCGTCGCCACTGCGGCGGGTACATTCACCGTGGAGGCCAGGTGATGGCGCGCGCCCGTCCCGAACCCGTGCAGGTGGTCAAGCAACGCCGCGACGCGGCGCTCAACGCGCTGGTCCACGGCATTCCCTACATCCAGTACCTGGGCATCGAGTTCGACCGCCGCGGCGACGAATTGACCGGGGTTCTGACCTTTGACGACAAGCTGATCGGAAACCCGTTGCTGCCGGCGATCCATGGTGGCGTGACGGCCGCGTTCCTGGAGGTCACCGCCGTGATCGGGCTGAGCTGGGCGACGTTGTGGGAGGATATCGAGAGCGGCAAGCTCGACCCCGAGCAACTGATCGGCGGGCAGATGCCGCGGCTACCCAAGACCATCGACTTTACCGTCGATTACCTGCGCTCGGGGCTTCCGCGCGACGCTTATGCGCGCGCCCAGGTCAACCGATCGGGGCGGCGCTATGCCTCGGTGCATGTCGAGGCATGGCAGGACAACAAGCACCGCGCCTTCGCCCAGGCCACCGGGCATTTCCTGATGCCGGCGCGCGATGGCTGAGAGCGGCCCGGCGCGCCCGTCCGCGATCACCCATCGCCGTGTGCTCAAGATCGCGCTGCCCATCGTGCTGTCGAATGCCACCGTGCCGATACTGGGCGCGGTGGATACCGGCGTGGTCGGGCAGTTGGGGCAGGCGGCACCCATCGGGGCGGTGGGCGTCGGCGCCATCGTCATCACCGCCGTCTACTGGGTTTTCGGTTTCCTGCGCATGGGCACCACCGGGCTGACCAGCCAGGCCCACGGCGCCGGGCGGCGGGGCGAGGTGGCGGCGCTGCTGACCCGGGTGCTGCTGATCGGGGCGGCCGGCGGGTTGGTGGTGATGGCCCTGCAATGGCCGATCTTCAATGCCGCGTTCCTTGTCGCCCCCGCCAGCCCCGAGGTCGAGAGCCTGGCGCGCGACTACATGGGGTTGCGGGTGTTCAGCGCCCCGGCGGCGATCGCCATCTACGGGGTTACCGGCTGGCTGATCGCGCTGGAGCGCACGCGCGCCGTGCTGGCGGTGCAGGTGTGGATGAACGGGCTCAACATCGGGTTGGACCTGATATTCGTGCTGGGCCTGGGCTGGGGCGTGCAGGGCGTGGCGGCGGCCACGGTCATCGCCGAATGGTCGGGGCTGGCGCTGGCGCTGTGGATGTGCCGCGACGCCTTTGGCGTGCCGGCCTGGCGCGACTGGACACGGGTCTTCGACGGCGTCGCGCTGCGCAACATGGCCTCGGTCAACACCGACATCCTGTTGCGGTCGCTGATGCTGCAGGCGATCTTCGTGTCGTTCATGCTGCTGGGTGCGGGGTTCGGCGACGTGACGCTGGCGGGCAACCAGGTGTTGCTGCAATTCCTGCACATCACCGCGTATGCGCTTGATGGTTTCGCCTTCGCGGTCGAGGCGCTGGTGGGGCAGGCCCTTGGCGCGCGCAACGCGCCCGGCCTGCGGCGCAGCGCGATCCTGGCCAGCATCTGGGGCGGCGCCAGCGCGCTGGCGCTGGCGCTGGCCTTCGCGTTGGCCGGCGGCGCGATCATCGACGTGATGACCACCGCGGACGAGGTGCGTGCCGCCGCGCGCCTCTACCTGCCCTACATGGTCGTCGCGCCCATCGTCGGGCTGGCGCCCTGGATGCTGGACGGAATCTTCATCGGCGCCACCCGCTCGCGCGACATGCGCAACATGATGGCGGTCAGCTTTGCCGTCTACATCGGTTGCGTTCTGGCCCTGATGCCCGGCCTTGGCAACCATGGGCTGTGGCTGGCGCTGCTGATATCGTTCGTCGCGCGGGGTGTGACGCTGGGCCTGCGTTACCCGGCGCTGGAGCGTGGTGCGCGGGGTTAGGCGCGTTGCATTCAGTCGCGGGCGTGACGGGCGGGTGATTTCGGTCACGCCATGCGCGAAGTTGTCACAACGTCTCAAGATGTTGTAGCGGATGCCTGCGTGACCGACGATCCACAATTCTGCACCGCGCCCACCCTCGGGGTCGCGCGCGAACCGCTCGGCAGAACAAGCTTCCAACGTCAGGAATTTCGACTCTACGCCCCTGGTGCTGACCACCTGACAAAAGGGTTCCCACCTGCCGCTGGTGCGCCCTCGGTTCCTCGCAGCGCGGTTCGAGAGGTCGCAATGTGAATGAGCAGGATTTCGCAGCAGTTTCCAAGCCGCGCATCGGCGGGCCGCGGTGCGGCGATCCAACGCCAGTTATGCAGGGCTTTATGCCAGCAAAATCCGGAAAACATCCGAGCGTTGCGCAGGTGCCAGCCCAATCGCCGTGCCGGGGGGCGGCCCGGCGATGCGCGGCGGCCTTCGGCCTTGATTCCGCGCGTGGGTAACGGCCAGTCGGGGCTCGACTCCGTCATCTGAGCGTATCGCTCAAGGATGCTGGACAAGTGTCCGATATCCCGCTTTCATGGGGTATCTTGTGTCGGGTGGCGAACGCTAGACGATTCCAGTACCCGCTCGGGCGGGCGCCCGATCATCGTGCGGCGCGCGATTTCGAACAGCGCGGGTTGTGCCACAGGGTGATCATTGCCAGTCCTGTCTGCCGGTGCCCACCGCCTCGGCCACGTTGGCGAACCCGTCGCGCGCGATCAGCCGGTCGAGCCCGCGCGCGATGTCGCCTGCCAGAGACAGCCCGCGATAGACCAGCGCCGAATAAAGCTGCACCGCGCTGGCGCCGGCGCGGATCTTTTCGTAGGCGTCGCCGGCGCTGCCGATGCCACCGACCCCGATCAGCGGGATATCGCCGCCGGTCAGAACCGACAGCCGCGCCAGCACCCTTGTCGAGCGTTCGAACAACGGCGCGCCCGACAGCCCGCCCGCCTGCGCGGCTTGCGGGCTGTGCAGGCCATCGCGCGCCAGCGTGGTGTTGGTGGCGACGATACCGTCGATGCCGGTCTCGCGCGCCACCGCCGCGATATCGGCCAGTTCGGCATCCGCCAGGTCCGGCGCGATCTTGAGGAAAACCGGGATAGGGCGCGGCAGGCGGGCGCGTTCGGCCATCACCCCGTCCAACAGCGCCGCCAGCGCCGCGCGGCCTTGCAGATCGCGCAGCTTTTCGGTGTTGGGCGACGAGACGTTGACGGTAGCGAAATCGAGGTGCGGGCCGCAATGGGCCAGCACCTGCGCGTAATCGGCGGCGCGGTCGGCGCTGTCCTTGCCCGCGCCCAGGTTCAGCCCGATCACCGCGTCGCGCGGGCGCTGTGCCAGTCGCCCGCCGATGACCGCCATGCCGTCGTTGTTGAACCCGAAGCGGTTGATCACCGCGCGATCCTCGGTCAGGCGGAACAGGCGCGAGCGCGGGTTGCCCGGCTGTGGGCGTGGCGTCGCGGCGCCCACCTCGACAAAGCCGAAGCCGGCACGCGCCAGCGGTTTCAGTGCCACGGCGTTCTTGTCGAACCCGGCGGCCAGGCCCACCGGGTTGGGCAGGTCCAGCCCCGCCACCCGGCAGCGCAGCCGATCCGACGTGACCGGCCCCGGCAGCGGCACCAGGCCAAGGCGCAACGCGTGGATGGCCAGGTCGTGCGCCCGTTCGGGATCGAGGCAGCGCAGGCCGGCGCTGCCGATCCTGTCGAGCCAGTTCATGTCAGCCCCGCGGGGAAATGATGTGCCCCGTCCCGCCATGGCAGCGGGGCGGACCACGCGATATCGTCGATGCGCAGCGCGCGGTAGAGATGCGGGAACAGCGCGCCGCCGCGCGAGGGCTCCCATTTCAATGCGTCGCCGAGGGCGTCGGCTCCGACCGCGGCGAGGGTGAGGTCGTCCTCGGCATGGAAATGCTTTGCCGCCGTTGCGGGCAGTTGATCTGCGATCGACAGATGGATGAAGCCATCCGCCAAATCGACCGGCGCGCCGGCGGTTGAGCCGTCGCGTGCAAGTTGCGCCCACTCGGCGGCACGGAAAATCTTGTACACCAACATGTCTTTCCAATGTCTCCGGCGCGCCGGGCCGTCAAGGGGGTGGGGGCGTCAGGGTGTCAGCGAGGCGTCGAAGGACAACACGTTGCGCCCGTCCAGCGCCGAGGGAGCGACGCTGATCTTGGCGTTGCCGATTCCCGGCCCCGTGAACTCGATCTGCTGAATGTCCATCTCGGCCGATGACTTGCTTATCCGGTAGCCCTCTTCTTCGAGCGCCTCGCTCCAGCGCGCCAGCAGGGTATCGACCTTCTCGGCGGTGACGATCTCGAACAGCCGGATGGAACTGCCGATGGCGCGGTCGGTCTTGACCTCGGCGTCCTCGGGCATCGTGAGCGCCTCGGGGATCCAGTCCTGGACCTCGATCGCCGATTCGGCGTGCAGAGGCAGCGCGAGCATGAGCGCGGCAAGCGCGGCCGGGAAAAACATTGTCCGCATGATCCATCCTTTGCGTGGGTCCAGCGCAAGGTAGTGGCCTGCGCGCTACCATTCAAGCCGGGGCGCATTGCCGGCATGTGCACCATCATCCCGTGCGCGAGATCGCGCCGATATGTCTACCGCGCGGTGAAAAGCGCCCGCGGCCAGCCGTATTCATCGACCCAGCCCAGCCAGGCAACGTCGGTTGGTCCGATGATGTGCTCGACGGCGCGCCATCCGTCCGCGTCGCGCCGCATGACGACCATAACCACGTCGCTCATCATGTCGGCGGCCCAGTCGCGGGCCATCGGGGTGCTTCGCCAGTCCAGCGGCTGGCCATCGGGCTGCACCGGCGTGGCCGCGAGGTAGGCCCAGTTGCCATCGCTGCGCAGTGTCGAGACCACGAAGATCACCGGCTGGCCCACCGCCCGCTGCACCGGGATGCGAGCGGCATCCATCAGCGCCGCGCGTTCCGCGGTGCCACGCGCCGGGGTGTAGTAGGCCGAGGGCGCGGCCGACGGGCGGCGGCCAGTGTCGCCACCGTCGAGCCGGTCAAGGCGGTTGCGCGCCAGCGGCGCGAAGAGGCCGTCTGGATAGGCGCGCAGATAGGCGCGGAAATCTGCCGGGTCATCGGAGTCGGCGATGGTCTGCCAGAACAGTTTTTCAGGCGAGTTCGCAGGCGGGGCGGCATCCGGTTCGTCCCCGGCGGTGCCGGCCTTTTCCGGGCGCACGACGCGCCGCAGCGCGACCGAGAAGATGCCCCGGTCGCCGACCTCGGCGTTCGTCGCCCAGGTGGACGTGTCGGAATCCACCACCGTGTATTTTCCTGCCGGCAGGACGATATTCGGCGTGACATGCCAATAGGCGTTGGGGACGCCGCCTTGCCCCGCGGCGCCGCGCGCCGGCCACGGGCCGTATAGGCGCCCGTCCTCGTCGCGCAGCGCGATGGTGCCGGGCGCCGCGCCGCGCCCATGGTTCCAGTGGTAGGTGGTGATGCGGTCGAGGTAGCCGCGGCTTTCGAGGCGGAAGGCGGTTGCCTTGGCGGGGCCGTTTTGTACCGCCAGCTTGCTATTCAGCCCACCGGTGACGGGGTCGCCCACTGGTTGCCAAGCGGATGGCTGCGGCGTGGATGGCTGCGGCGTGGGCGGCGCGGCGCGGCTGCCCGACGCGCCGGCGGCCGCGGTCGGGGTGTCTTGCGATGCTCCGGTTTGTGGTGCCGCGCCGGTGGCAGGCACGCCGGCGGCCCTCATCGCTTCTTGCACCAGCGACGGGTCGCAGGGTTTTGCGTTTTCGGGCAAGTCCAGCCATTTCTGCGCGAGCAGCTTGTCCATGCCGCCATTGGCGCTCAGCCAGTCGTCGTCGGCAGTCATTTCCACGACCACCGGCACCCCGCCGGGCAGGCACCGCTCCAGCAGTGCCACATGCCGTGCGCGGCTTGCTTCGCCCGCCCGGCCGCGGCCTGTGAACACGAGGGCGGGTTCGCCCATGATTTCGCCTTGATGCGTCTCTGGCGGCGCGATGAAGCCGTTGCCCGCCGGGTTCTTGTCCGCCAACCGGAAATCGACGGGAAACGAATCGTCCCCCGTGCCGATGCCGAGGCTCGCGTAAGGGGCGTCCGCCGTCCTTATCCAGAAGGATGACCGGCTGCGCCCGGTCTTGAACCCCTCGGGCAGGACATAGGCGAAAAGCCCGTCCATCGCCCATTGCGCCCGCGCCGATACCGCCGGATGACAGGGCTGCATGCCCTCGGGCCAATGGGCGGTGACCGCCCCGAGTACCGGGGCGAGATCGTTGTCTTCCAGCCAGCCGGGTGCGGCGGCTGTCTCGATCACCACCGGTGACCCGTCCGGCAGGCAGCTTCGAAGCAGATAGACGCGAACCTTGCCGCGCTGCATGGTCGCTCCGCTTTGCATCCCGGGATATGAGAAAACGCCCGAGAACACCGATGCCGGCTGGCCCAGAACCTCCCCGGCGCTTTCGCGCGGCGGCGCCTGCAAAAGCCCGTCGAGGTCAAGCGCCGCGCGTGCTGCATCGCCCCGGCGCATGGTCACATAGGCGCTGTAGACGACGTCGGTGCGCAGGGTGGCCTCGGTCTCGCCGGGGGTCAGCGCCCAGCCCTCGGGCGGGCGTATGGTGACCAGCCCGCCCAGCGTGGTAACGGGGTCGTTCGCGGCGGCGGGGTCATCGGCCCGGGTAGCGGCCTTGTATGCCGCCGGATCGGCCAGCCGGAAGGTGCCGAGGATCTGCTCGAGCAAGGGCGCATTGCGCTCCAGTTCGGCCGCATCGGGGGTTGCGATACTGATAACAAGGTATCCGGCCCCGGCCTGCGGCCTGGTCGCATGGATGATCTCCATGGTGACCGGTTGGCCGCTGTCCTCGGGCAGCAACACGGCGCGCGGGAACGTCACCCCGCCGCCAAGCGCCAAGGGCGCCTTTGGCGAGCGTTCGACCGCGCGTTGCGCGGCGTCGTCGTTGAGGAAATCCTTTTCGAAATCCTCTGCCGGCACCGTGGTCACCGACAGGCCCAGCCCCTTGCCGTCTTTCGGAGAGAACCCCGGAGAGGTTGCCGTGAACATCTCGTCGCGGTCGTTTGCGTCCCAGTCGGGCGGCAGCGCGAAGGTCAGGCCGTGGGCCGCGTGCCGGGCCCAGCCGTCGGGGATGTCGGCCGGGCCGGGGTCGCTGGCGGCCTGTCCAGAGCCCGGCGGTGTGGGCGCTGCCGTGGTTTCCGTCGCATGTGTATCGGGGGCCGCGTCGTTGGTTTCCGCTGACGTCGCTTGCGCATCCTCAGCCCCGGGCCCGGTGTCGGGCACCAGCTCGTCCAGCGGCTTTTCCTCCACCGCCGGGGCGAAGTCGTCGTACTGGTCGGCCAGTTTGTCGATCGTTGCCGGGTCGGTCTGGGCGGCGGCGGGGCCGGCGAGAAAGAGCGCCAGAAGGCATGTCCGGATCATGGCATTGTCCTTTGCGTCATTGCATGCCCGCGCCGGGCAGTTTGTCGAGCATTTTCTGGTATTCGCGCCCTATCTCGTCGAGCTGGTCGCGGGCGAACGGCACGTAGCGCCATTCGCCATCGGTCGTCGTCCAGACGCCTTCGATTTCGAGCGTCATGTCGGCGCTGCATCGGGTCACCACGTCGCGCCCGTCGCTCGTCCGCTCTGTGTACAGGCGGTTCACGCGGCACTTCGTGTCACCCATCAGATCGGAAAACGTCTGAATCTTGTCGATGCGGCAGTTGGAAAGCCGCGCGATCCCGTCGAATCGGGGCGCGGCGAAGTCGGTGCCGGTGCCATCCTCCAGCGCCTTGCCCATCGAGGCGGCGCTCCATTCGCTGCCGTCATAGCGCCCGATCAGGATGCACCCCGCCGCCGTGGCCGCGCTTTGCAGCGTGGTGCCGGGGCGCGGCGGGCGCTGCTCGGTGGTCTGCCGTGCCGGTTTGCCGCCGCCGCGCGCAGTGATCGTGCATTCCTGTGGCCCCTCGGTGCGGGTGAGGGTGGCGACCGGCCCGGTAGATTCGGGATTGCCGAAAACGACTTCGGCGGCGTCATCTGCCAGGGTGAATTTGCGCTCGACCGTGCCATCCGGCGCATCGAGGCGGATGGTGTCGGGAAACCCGGCCTTGACCCAGGCGAATTTGGTCATTTGCAGGCGCAGTGATTTGCACGGCGTCAGCGTGCCAGTCCAGGTGTCGCCGTCCGCCAACAGCATGTGGAATTTCGTCGCCCCTTCGATCCCGAAGGCCGCGACCTCGATCGTGATCGGGGCGTTGAGTTCGGGCCGCACCTCGCGGTTGAGCTTGTCGGCCTGCGCCTTCAGCGCCTTGAGCCAGCGGTCGCGGGTGATCTCGGGCAGCACATCGCGGATCATCTTGGCCATGATGATCGAATAGTGCTCGGCCTCCAGCTTGTCCTTGATCGCCTTGGTCAGCGAGGCGCCGCGCGCGTACCCGGCGGTGGACTGGTCGACATCCGCCGCGTATTCGTCGAAGCGTGAACTGTCCCAGAACTTGGCGGCGTAGTTCCTGACCTCGGTTTCGATCACCCTGGAGAACTTGTCGGGCCGGTTGATGTTGCGCAGGTACCACTCAAGCAGGATCTTCCATTCGTTGATCGTGCGCCCACCCTCGCGGCGTGCCCGGATGTCGGCGACACGTTCTTCCAGTGTCGGGGGGAATCGGCCGACCGAGCCGAGCGCCGCGCGCTTGGCGCCGGCTTCCATCTCGCGGTAATATTTCCTGTAGGACTGGCGCCAGGCATCCTCGCGCGCCGACCAGGCGGCATCGCCGAAAAAGTTCAGCGAGATGTCGATGGGCAGCCCCGCGATCATTGCAAGCTGGATGCCCGGTGTGCCGAAGCGGCCCAGAAGATAGCTGAGCACGCCCTTGTAGGCGTTCAGGATTTCCGGCCGCCCGTCGCCCGATGCCGGGCCGAGCGCAATCTGGTAGACTGTCAGCGCGAGCCCCAGGTAAGTCAGCCCGGTGCCCAGTTTCGGCACCACGCGGCTGGCCGCGTCGGGAAACAGGTCGTCCACGTATCCCTGTTCGAGTAGTGTGTTGAGCGCGCTGTCGATGCCCAGCGAAATGGAAAACACCGACACCCCCTGCCGGAACGCCTGGTCTTCGATTGTCCGGCGCAGTTCGCGCCTGTCTTCCTTGCCGGCCTCGATCGCCGCCCTGATCGGCGGCGACAGCGGCACCGCCCTGTCAAGCGGGTAGAACTCGGCCAGCGGATTGACCTTGAATCGCTGCACGCGCTCTTGCGGGCCGCGGCCAGCGGTTTCGGTGAGGATCGGCGAAAAGGGCTCGGCGCTCGCCGCCGTTGTGGTCAGGCAGACGATACCCGCAAGCGCGCCGCGGCGAAGGGTTGAGCAAAATGACATCGTGAAAGGCCCCGGGAAAAACATGGGCACTATAATAAGAGGGTCTTGTCAGTTCGCCTTGATCTGCCGCAAACAGGGCCGCGCGGGCGGCGATGGGTGCATGCGGGTTCTTGACGCCGAAAAGCCCGTCGAATACATCACGGGTGCTGCGGGCGGGTATGGTGAAACGGTATCACACGAGCCTTCCAAGCTCTTGGTGCGGGTTCGATTCCCGCTACCCGCTCCATGGCTTTTCCATCGGCGCCATTCAGACCCGCCAGTCGAGCAGGCGACGCTCGACCCAGCCGATGCCTGAACTGGTCAGCACCCCCAGCGCGGACAGGATCACCACCCCTGCGAAAAGACGTTCCAGATCGTAGAGCGAGCCGGCTTCCAGGATATAGGCGCCAATGCCGTATTGCGCGCCCAGCATCTCGGCCGCGACAAGCAGGATGATCCCGATGGCAAGGCTGACGCGCAACCCCGACAGGATGCCGGGCAGGGCGCCGGGCAGCACGATCTTGCGCACGATCGAGACCCAGCTCAGGCCGAAGCTCTGCCCCATGCGGATCAGCGTGCGGTCGACATTGTCCACCGCGCCGTAGGTCGACACCACCGTGGGCGTGAAGGTGCCCAGGGCGATCAGCGCGTACTTGCTGCCCTCGTCGATGCCGAACCAGATCACGAACAACGGCAGCAGCGCGATCTTGGGGATCGGGAACAGTGCCGCCACCAGCGGCACCAGCCCGGCGCGCACGACGCTGAACAACCCGATCGCCACCCCCACCGCGATGCCTGCGCTCACGCCCATGGCGGCGCCTACCACCAACCGGCTCAGCGACGGCGCCATGTGGGTCCACAGCATCCCTGTCGTCCACAAGTCGCCGAATGTGGCCAGCACGTCGGACGGGCGCGGCAGCGTCAGGTTGGAAATCCAGCCGGTGCGCGTGCCCCATTCGACCAGCGCGATCAGCACTATGAATGTGACGATCCCGATGCCGCGGATATGCACGGGGCGGTAGCCGCCGCCGCGATAGGGAACCGGGCGCGGGGCGGATGCGTCGCCGGTGGCGGCGGCGGCCTCGGCGGGGCGGCGGTCGGTGTCGGGATCAGACATCTGCCAGCTCCGCGTCGGCGGCGGCGGCCTCGTCACGCATCAACTGCCACAGCCGCGCCTGCTGGGCATCCAGCGCCGGGTCGCCCATGCGGCGTTCGGCCAGGGGGGTGTCGATCTCGACGATTTCGCGGACCGCCCCGGGCCGGCGCGACAGCACCACGATCCGGTGGCCCAGGCGCACCGCCTCGGCCAGGTTGTGGGTGACGTAGACGGCGGTGAACGGCGCGCGCGTCCACAACGAGACAAGGTCGTCCATCAGCAACTCGCGGGTCTGGCTGTCGAGCGCCGAAAGCGGCTCGTCCATCAGCATCACCGCCGGGTTGACGGCCATCGCGCGGGCAATGGCGACGCGTTGTTTCATGCCGCCCGAAAGCTGCTTGGGCAGGGCATCGCGGAAATCTGTCAGCCGGGTGCGCGCCAGCACGTCGTCGACGATGCGCCCCATCTCGGCACCGGGCAGGCGGCTGTCCTCCAGCACCAGCCGGATGTTGCCGGCCACGCTGCGCCAGGGCAGCAGCGCGAAATCCTGGAAGATGTAGGTCAGCGGGTTGAGGCAGTCCGCCGGGCGTGGGCCCTGTTGCAGCACGGCGCCGCGTTCGGGCACCTCAAGCCCGCCGAGAAAGCGCAGCAGCGTGGACTTGCCGCAGCCCGACGGCCCGACGATGCAGACGATCCGGCCTTCGGGGATCGTCAGGTCGATATCCGAGAGAACCTCGACATCGCCGTAGCGATGCGAGATGCCGTCGAGTCTCAGTTCCATGCTGCGCTGCCTTTCGCGGCCGGCGGGGAGGGACACGGCGGGCGGGGCTTGCGGCGGCCCCGCCCGAACCGCGCTTGCGATCACATCGTGTCGACGTAGGAGGCGTCGACCAGCGTGTCCATTGTCACCGACGGTTTCACCAGCCCCTCGGCCTTGAACCAATCCAGTTGGTCCTGCACCGACCCGGTGTTGAGCGCCGCGCCCGCGTTGATGCGCATCGCGCCGTTGCGGATCGACGGTGCCGCCTTTTCGTAGGGGCGGTCGGTATAGACGTACTTGTGAATCAGGCGAACCATGTCCTCGGCCGCGTCGGCGCCGGCGGTCTTGTCGACCAGGGCGGCGTTGAAATCATCCGCACCGCGGGCGAAGGCCGACAGGAACGCCTCGGTCTGGGCGCGCTCGTTCGCGGCGTTGTCTGCCGAGGTGAACACCGTCGTCACCTGGTAGTCGGGGATGTAATCGGCCACGTCGCCGATGATCTGTACCGCGCCGCCGCCGGCCAGGGCCTTGGCGATATGCGGCACGATCGACCAGGCATCGACCTGCCCCGATTTCAGCGCGCCGATGATCGCGCCGACCTTTTGCAGGGGCACGAATTGCATCTCGGCGCTTTCGGCGGCGGCGATCTTTGATCCCATGTAGTGGAACGACGAGCCCGCCTGCGTCATGGCAAATCGCTTGCCGTCCAGCATTTCGGGGCTGGTCAGGCCGGCGTCAAAGGCGGCGTTCGAGGCGAGGATCTTCTGCCCATCGATGCCGGGCTCTTCGCTCAGCGCGCCGCCGATCACCTTGGCCGCGCCCTTTTCGGCAAGGCTGATCAGGCCGCCGGAAACCGCCGTGACGGCATAATCGGCATCGCCCGAGGCGATCGCCACCGCCATCGGCTGCGCGGCCTGGAAGAACCTGAACTCGACATCGAGCCCGGCCTCGGCGAAATAGCCGCGCTCATAGGCCACGAACGACGCGGCGTGGCTGGTGAAGCGCAGCGCGCCCACGGTCATCTTGGTATTGGCAAGCGCCGGCCGCCCCAGCATTGGCAGGGTCGCCGCCCCGCCCAGAAGGCCCATCGCGCCGCGGCGTGTGAATGTCGTCATGATCCGTTCCTCCGATAAATCCCTTGCGGCTTGAGGGGCCGCACACCTCTGAGCGCCAGCCATGCGTGGCGGTGCCGGAGGAGTTTGCGATTCAAAGCCGGGGAAAATCAACCCGTCTCGGGCAGTCCCGTGCGGTCAAAGGCGTTGCCCGGTGTCCATCACGAGCGAAACCGGGCCCCGGCGGACCCAGCCGCGCGCGGCGGCTTGCCCCGCGCGCGCCGAGCCTCTAGACCCCTGCGCAGGATCAAGGAAGGACCGGACATGGCCGCGCCACAGACCAGCGACGATACCAAGGACCGCGAGAAATCGCGGCGCATCGGCGCGCTGCGCGAATTGTGGCCGTTCCTGCGCCCCTACCGGGCGCTGATGGTCGCCGCCATTCTCGCGCTCATGCTGACGGCGTCGGTGTCGTTGATCCTGCCGATGGCGGTGCGCCGGGTGATCGACAATTTCGGTACCAGCGATGCCGCCCTTCTGGACAAGTATTTCGCGGCCGCGCTGGCCATCGCGGCGCTGCTGGCGCTGGGCACGGGGCTGCGCTATGCGCTGGTTACGCGACTGGGCGAACGGGTTGTCGCCGATATCCGCAAGGCGGTGTTCGACCGCGTGATCGGCATGAGCCCGGCCTATTTCGAGACCATCATGACCGGCGAGGTGCTCAGCCGGGTGACCACCGACACGACGCTGATCCTGTCGGTGATCGGGTCGTCGATATCGGTCGCGCTGCGCAACGTGCTGCTGCTGGTGGGCGGGCTTGCCTTGATGATGGTGACCTCGGCCAAGCTGACGGGGCTGGTGCTGCTGATCGTGCCGGCGGTCGTGGTGCCGATCCTGGTGCTGGGGCGGCGGCTGCGGGCACTCAGCCGCGAGAACCAGGACTGGATCGCCGCCAGTTCCGGCAGCGCGTCGGAGGCGTTGACCAGCGTGCAGACGGTGCAGGCGTTCACCAACGAGGGCCCGACGCGCGCCGCCTTCGCCGATGTTACCGAGAAAAGCTATGACGTCGCGCGCCGCCGGGTCACCACCCGCGCGGTGATGACGGTGATCGTGATCTTCCTGGTGTTTTCGGGCGTCGTCGGCGTGCTGTGGATCGGTGCCAATGATGTGCGCGCGGATGCGATGAGCGCCGGGGCATTGGTGCAGTTCGTGATCTACGCGGTGCTGGTGGCCGGCGCCGTCGGGGCGTTGTCGGAAATCTGGGGCGAGTTGCAGCGCGCCGCCGGCGCGACCGAGCGCCTGGTCGAGCTGTTGCAGGCCGAAGACGCGGTCACCGACCCCGCCGAGCCGTTGCCGGTGCCCGCGCCGGTGCGCGGGGCCATCACCTTCGAAGGGGTCAGCCTGCATTACCCGTCGCGCCCCGACGACCCGGCGCTGGACGGGGTCGACCTGGACATCGCGCCGGGCGAGACGGTGGCGCTGGTCGGGCCCTCGGGGGCCGGCAAGACCAGCATCGTGCAGCTTATCCTGCGCTTCTATGACCCCACCGAGGGGCGCGTGACGCTGGATGGCGTGGACCTGGCGCGCATGCGGCGGCAGGATTTCCGCGCCCACATGGCGCTGGTGCCGCAGGATCCGGTGATCTTTGCCGCATCGGCGCGCGAGAACATCCGCTTCGGCCGCCCCGATGCCAGCGATGCGCAAGTCGAGGCCGCCGCCCGCGCTGCCGCCGCGCACGAGTTCATCATGGCGCTGCCGCAAGGCTATGACACCCAGGTGGGCGAACGCGGCGCGATGCTGTCGGGCGGGCAGAAGCAGCGCGTCGCCATCGCCCGCGCCATCCTGCGCGATGCGCCGGTGCTGCTGCTGGACGAGGCGACCTCGGCGCTGGATGCCGAAAGCGAGCGTGCGGTACAGGCCGCCGTCGACGATCTGGCACGCACCCGCACCACCATCGTGGTGGCGCACCGGCTGGCGACGGTGAAAAAGGCCGACCGGATCATCGTGATGGATCACGGGCGCATCGTCGCGCAGGGCACGCATGACGCGCTGGTGGCCGAGGACGGGCTTTACGCGCGGCTGGCGCGGTTGCAGTTCACCGACGGGATCGCCGCGCAGTAGCTGCGCGGCCGCCGGACCTTGACGTTGCGCCTTCTGTCGGCGAGCGGGCTTGCGCGGCGCGCCAAAGCCTTTCACACTGCGTGCAGGAAAATGGGCATGGGCGCGGGGAGGCGGGCCATGCCGTCAGGGAGGAGCATCAATGGGCTTTGCATCGGTTCAGGATTCGATCGCCATCGAAAACGAAATACCGTGGGCCGAACGCGACGTGCCGCGCACACTGTATCAAATGCTGACGCAGACACGCGATACCTGCGGCAACACCAACGCGGTATCGTTCCAACTGCTCAGCGGGCCAAAGGACAAGGCCGAGACCCTCAGTTGGACGGAACTGCATGCCCGCACCTGCCAGGCGGCGAATCTGTTTCGCAGCCTCGGCGTGGGCGAGGGCGATGTCGTGGCCTGCATCCTGCCCAACAGCAACGAAACGGTGCTGACCATCCTCGGCGGGGCCATCGCCGGGATCATCAACCCGATCAACCCGCTGCTGGAGCCCGAGCAGATCGCCGCCATCCTGCGCGAGACCAAGGCCAAGGTGGTGGTCACGCTCAAGGCGTTTCCCAAGACGGACGTGGCGCAGAAGGCCGCCGAGGCGGTGCGCCATGCGCCGGGGGTGGACACCGTGCTGGAGGTGGACCTGAACCGCTACCTCACGTTTCCCAAAAACATGATCGTGCCATTGGTGCGCCCGAAAAACCCGGGCAACCACCACGCCGACGTCAAGGATTTCAACCGCGAGATTGCTGCGCAGCCGCGCGAGTTGGCCTTCGACGACGCCACGGGCGACCGGGTGGCGGCCTATTTCCACACCGGCGGCACGACCGGCATGCCAAAGGTGGCGCAACACCGCTATTCGGGGATCATCTATAACGGCTGGCTGGGCGGTACGCTGCTTTATACCCCCGATGACAACGTGATCTGCCCGTTGCCGCTGTTTCACGTCTTCGCCTGCCATGTGATCCTGATGGCCTGCATCAAGTCGGGCGCGCACGTGGTGTTTCCCACCCCGGCAGGATATCGCGGCGAGGGGGTGTTCGACAATTTCTGGAAACTGATCGAACGCTGGAAGATCACTTTCATCATCACCGTGCCGACAGCCGTCAGCGCGCTGATGCAGCGCCCCGTCGATGCGGACGTGTCGAGCGTGAAGACCGCGTTTTCCGGCTCGGCGCCCATGCCGCTGGAACTGTTTCGCCGCTTCGAGAAGGCCAGCGGCGTGACCATCGTCGAAGGCTACGGCCTGACCGAGGCGACCTGCCTGGTCAGCGTCAACCCGGTGGACGGCGAAAAGAAGGTCGGTTCGGTCGGGGTACGGTTTCCCTACACGGATGTGAAGATTTACCGCGAAAAGGACGGCAAGCCGATGGAATGCGAGGTGGACGAGGTGGGCGAGATCTGTGTCTCGAACCCCGGCGTGAACGCGCCGGCCACCTATACGGAGGCCGACAAGAACAAGGAACTCTACTATTACGAGAACTACCTGCGCACCGGCGACCTGGGACGGATCGACGCGGATGGCTACCTGTGGATCACCGGGCGCGCCAAGGACCTTATCATTCGCGGCGGCCATAACATCGACCCGGCCGATATCGAGGATGCGCTGCTGTCGCACCCCGACGTGGCCTTCGCCGGCGCGATCGGTCAGCCCGATGCGCATTCCGGCGAAGTGCCCTGCGCCTATGTCGAGTTGATCGACGGGGGCACGGTGACGGCGGAGGCGTTGATGGAGCACGCGCGCGTGCACGTGCACGAACGCGCCGCGCACCCCAAGCACATCGAGGTGCTGGACGAATTGCCCAAGACCGCGGTCGGCAAGGTGTTCAAGCCCGAGTTGCGCAAGCTGGCGATCCGGCGCGTCTACAACGCCGCCCTGGACGAGGCCGGCGTGAGCGCGCAGGTCTTCGAGGTGGTCGACGACAAGAAGCGGGGGCTGGTGGCGCGCGTTGCCAAGACGGGTGACGCCGACGACGCGGCGGTCGCCGACGCGCTGGCTGCCTTCACCCGGCCATGGGAATGGGCCGAGGGCCAGGGATGAGCGGCGCGCGGGCGGCTCAGACCTTTCCGGGGCCGCCGATTTCGCCCACGGTCAGCACTGGCGAGGCGTCGATCTCCTCGGCGTCGAGCATCCCGGCAAGTCGTTCCAGGACCGCGACCATCATCGCCTGTTCCCAGTCCTCCATCGCCTCGAACTGCTGCACGTAACGCTGTTGCAGCGGGTCGGGGGCGTCATCGACCTTGGCCAGCCCTTCCGAGGTGATCAGCAGGTTTGTCTGGCGCCGGTCGGTTTCCGAGCGCTGCCGCGTCAACAGCCCCTTGCGTTCGAGCTTGTTGATCAGCGCGGTGATGGTTGCCTGGGTCACGCCCATCCTGTCGGACAGCTCCTTGGGCGTTGCGCGGCCCTTCTCGGCCATGATTTGCAAGACCCGCAACTGCACCGCGGTAAGCCCTGCTTCCTTCGCAAGCCTGCGCCCGTAGAGTTCGGTGGCGCGCAGAATGCGGCGAAGTGCGATCAGGCTCTTGTCGGTGAGCTCCATGGGGCCCCTCTCATGGTGGTGCAATGGGAAAGTCATGCCGCCAATCAGGGTTCGATTCAACTTTTTTGAGCCTGATCCCCCCCGTAAACGGCGCGAAAGTCGGAAAAATGTTAGAGATTCGAACGAAAAGCTCTCGGAGGTGATGCGCCACACGAAGTAACTAATCATGAAAATAAGGGGTTATGTGCCGTCGGTGGCAAAAGTGCTTTGCCTATTGAAATGAACTGGGGCGGCGGTTATATTTAGGCAAGCGAAACAACATGAGGGCCGCATCCAATGCGCGACTTTGCCGGAGAACCCAATAGCGACACCATCACGTTCCGTGAACCCACCGGAACGGACGGCGCTGCGGTATGGGAGCTTATCCGTGAGAGCAAGCCGCTCGACGAGAACTCCATGTACTGCAACCTGATCCAGTGCGATCACTTCGCGGACACCTGCGTGGTTGCGGAACTCGATGGCGAAATCGTCGGCTGGATCTCGGCCTATATCAAGCCGACCGACCCCGAGACGGTGTTCGTCTGGCAGGTTGCCGTGTCCGAGAAGGCACGCGGCATGGGCGTCGGCAGCCGGCTGCTGACCGAATTGCTCGACCGCGACGCCTGCCGCGACGTGACCACGCTGCAGACCACGATCACCCGCTCCAACGAAGCGAGCTGGGCGCTCTTCTCGCGCTTTTGCGACCGTGTGGACGGCGAAATGGATCACGAACCGCACTTTACCCGCGATGAGCATTTCGACGGCAACGCGGCGACCGAACACTTGGTCACCATCGACCTTGCGGCCGAGGGCTTCAAGAAGGCGGCCTGATGGGCCCTTTCGCCCCGGCCAGCGCGGCGGGTACGCCGCCGCGCCAACTCTCCCCCCCCAATTTCACAATGACGAGGTAGTCATGACAACCGCCAAGACAGCGGACAAATCCGTTTTCGCGCGCCGCGAGTCCGAGGTGCGCAGCTATTGCCGCAGCTTTGATACCGTGTTCACCACGGCGCAGGGCTCGGAAATGACCGATGAACAGGGCAACCGCTATATCGACTTCCTGGCGGGGTGCTCGTCGCTCAACTACGGGCACAACGACCCTGACATGAAACAGGCGGTGATCGATCACATCATGGCCGATGGCATCGCCCAGGGCCTGGACATGTACACCGACACCAAGGCGCGGTTCCTCGAGACCTTCGAGAACCTGATCCTGCGCCCCCGCGGCATGGACCACAAGGTGATGATGACCGGCCCCACCGGCACCAACGCCGTCGAGGCGGCGATGAAGCTGGCGCGCAAGGTGACGGGGCGCAAGAACATCGTGGCCTTCACCAACGGCTTTCACGGCATGACCCTGGGCGCGCTGGCCGCGACCGGCAATGTCGGAAAGCGCGCCGGCGCCGGCGATGTGACCCTGTCGGATGTCACCCGCATGCCCTACGAGGGCGCGCTAGGCGACGATGTGGACACGCTGGCCGTGATCGAGGCGCTGCTCGACAACCCGTCGAGCGGTATTGACGCGCCGGCGGCCTTCCTGCTGGAGCCCGTGCAGGGCGAGGGCGGGCTGAACGCGGCGTCGAAGGAATGGATGCAGGGCATCGCGCGGATCGCCAAGAAGCACGGCGCACTGCTGATCGTCGACGACATCCAGGCCGGCTGCGGCCGTACCGGCGGCTTCTTCAGCTTCGAGGAATTCGGCATCGAGGCCGACATGATCCCGCTGGCCAAGAGCCTCTCGGGCATGGGTCTGCCGTTTGCGGCGCTGCTGCTCAAGCCCGAGTTGGACATCTGGAAACCCGCCGAACACAACGGCACCTTCCGCGGCAACACCCACGCCTTTGTCAGCGCGCGCGTCGCGTTGGAGAAGTTCTGGGCCGACGACGCCTTCCAGAAGGACGTGGCCCGCAAGGCCGACCTGCTGGAACGCCGCCTTTCGGACATCGCCGGGCACGTCCCCGGCGCACGGCTCAAGGGACGCGGCATGATGCGCGGCATCGACGTGGGCTCGGGCGAGCTGGCCTCGGAAATCTGCGCCATCTGCTTTGGACAGGGGCTGATCATCGAAACATCGGGCGCGCATGACGAGGTGGTCAAGGTGCTGGCACCGCTGACGACGCCGGACGCGCTTTTCGAACGCGGGCTCGACATCCTGGCGGCAGCCGTCGCCAGGGCCGTGGCCCCCAACCCAATCGCAGCGGAGTAAAACCAGACATGATCGTTCGCGACTTCAACGACCTGACCGGAACCGACCGCGTGGTCTCCGATGCACAGTGGACATCCGTTCGCATGCTTCTGGCCGACGACGGGATGGGATTTTCGTTCCACATCACCTTTCTCGAAGCCGGGTCGGAGCACACGTTCCACTACAAGAACCATTTCGAGAGCGTCTATTGCATGCAGGGCAGCGGTTCGATCACCGATCTGGCCACCGGCGAGACGCATCAGATCAAGCCCGGCGTCATGTACGCGCTCGACAAGCACGACAAGCACACGCTGCGCGCCGACGAGGAACTCGTGATGGCCTGCTGCTTCAACCCGCCCGTGACGGGCCACGAGGTGCACCAGGCCGACGGCTCCTACGCCGCGCCGGCGGAAGAGAATGCCTGAAAGCAAAGGAGCGCCGGGGCTCGACGCCCCGGCGAGGAAACAGTTGAATTACACCAATCACACAGTCGAAAAGATCGGCGGCACCTCGATGAGCCGCGTGAACGAGCTGGTCGATACGCTCTTCGTGGGTGACCGCGAACCGTCGCAGATCTACAACCGCATCTTCGTGGTTTCGGCCTTCGCCGGCATCACCAACCTGCTGCTGGAGCACAAGAAGACCGGCAAGCCCGGTGTCTACGCGCTGTTCACCAGCGCCGACGACGACCACGGCTGGATGGATGCGCTGAACCGTGTCGCGCAGGCGATGAGCGAGGCGCACAACCAGGTTCTGGACAGCAACGCCGACCAGCGCGAAGCCGACGATTTCATCCGCGAACGGATCGAGGGCGCGCGCTCGTGCCTGATAGATTTGCAGCGGCTGTGCTCCTACGGGCATTTCCGCCTCAGCCAGCACATGGCGATCATCCGCGAGTTGCTGTCGGGCCTGGGCGAGGCGCATTCGGCCTTCGTCACCACGCTGCTGCTGCGCCGCGCGGGTGTCGAGGCGCGCTTCATCGACCTGTCGGGCTGGCGCGACGAACGCGAGATGGATCTCGACGCGCGCATCCGCGACGGGTTCGACGGCGCCGATCCGGCCCACGAAGTGCTGATCGCCACCGGCTATGCGCAGTGCCGCGAGGGCCTGATGCAGGAATTCGACCGCGGCTATTCCGAGGTGACCTTCAGCCGCATCGCGGCGCTGACCGGCGCCCGCGAAGCGATCATTCACAAGGAATTCCACCTGTCTTCGGCCGACCCCAAGCTGGTGGGCGAGGAGGCCGTGCGCAAGCTGGGGCACACCAATTACGACGTTGCCGACCAACTTTCGAACATGGGGATGGAGGCAATCCACCCCCGCGCCGCCAAGACCTTGCGCCAGGCCAGCGTGCCGTTGCGCGTCACCAACGCGTTCGAACCCCGCGACCCCGGCACCCTGATCGACGAGAACCCCGCCGACACCCCGGCGGCGGAAATCGTGACCGGCCTGGATGTGCACGCGCTTGAGTTGTTCGAGCAGGACATGGTCGGCGTCAAGGGCTACGACGCGCGGATCCTCGAGATTCTGACGCGGCACAACGTGCGCATCGTGTCAAAGACCTCGAACGCCAACACCATCACCCATTTCGTCGAGTCGCCGCTCAAGATCATGCGCCGGGTCGAACGCGACCTCAACGCGGCATACCCTTCTGCCGACGTGACGGTGCGGGCACTGTCGGTGGCCTCGGTCATCGGTCGCGACCTGACAGGCCTGCATGTGCTCAGCCGCGGATTGCGTGCACTCGAGGAACAGGGCATCGAGGCGCTTTCGGCGCAGCAGACGCCGCGCATGGTGGACGTGCAGTTCGTCATGCAGCGCGACGATCTCGATACGGCGATCCGCGCCCTGCACGGGTTGTTCTTCGGCGAAGGCAATGGCGCTGCGCCCGGGGCCGACACCGACACCGACGCGGCGGGTCGCAAGGCGGCCTAACGCCGTTTTCCTTCATCTTTCCCGAAATACTCCCGCCGGAGGCACCCGAGACGGCCGCCATTGGCGGCCGTCGAGACGACATGTGCGCGCGGAACGCGCGCTCCGCCAGGTCAGTCCGGTTTGGCGACGGCTTCCCGTTGCCGGGGGCCCCTACCGGTAAGTGCGCGCGCTCAGCGGCGTCGCCTCTACCTCCCAGAGGATGCGGTCGAGAAACCGTTGCTCGGCGCGGCTGAACCGGGTGACCGGATTCCATACCACCTGAACATCGATCTCGGGCAGCTTGTCATGGGGCGGCAACTGCCACAGCAACCCGTCGCGCAGGTCGCGCTTGACCGCGTGCACGGGCAGCGGCCCCACGCCCAGCCCGGCGATGATCATCCGGCGGACCTCCTCCAGGTGACTCGACGTGCCGATGATCGTGTCGGCCAGCCCCGCCTCGGCACGCATCAGCGTCACGGGTTTGAGCACGTCCTGCAACCGGTCGGTCTCGAAGCTGACCGAGGGCTGGCCGTCCAGATCGTCGAGCGTCAGGTCGGTGCGCCCGAAAAGCGGGTGGTGCGGCCCGCAGAACAGGCCGAAAAACTCGCGATAGAGGCAGCGATATTCCAGCCGCGGGTTTTGGTGCCGCACCAGGCAAACCGCCAGCGAGGCGCTCTTGTCGGCGACACGGCCGATGGCATCGGCGCTCGACAGCACGTCGATACTCAGGTTGGCCTTGGGGTGGGCGGTGTGGAACTCGGCCAGCACCTTGTCGAACAACGGGCAGACCACGTGGCTGGCCATGGCAACCTTGACATGGCCGGTGACCTCGTCGGTGATGTCGCGGATCAGCGTCGAAAGCCGCAGGATCGACCCCTGGATATCCACCGCCTCGCGCTGCAACAGGCGCCCCGCGTCGGTCAGCCGGAAGGTGCCGGGCCGGCGGTCGATCAGCTTCTTGCCGATCCGCTCTTCAAGCCGCTTGAGCGCGGTCGAGACGGTCGGCTGCTTGAGCCGCAGCTTGTGCGCCGCGTCGGTGACCGAGCGCGATTCCGACAGCACGATGAAGGTACGCAGCAGGTTCCAGTCCAGCTCGCGTACCAGGCGTTCGGGGGGAAGGGGTGCAGGCATAGATATCAACTATATTTACAATTCTTATTATCTATTTGATCTATGATGCCCCTGCGGGTCAACCTGCTTCAAACAACACGCGCAATGAACGCGAAAACGGGGAGACGAGATGTCGGTCGAAGCACGCGAGGCGCGACAGCCGTGGATACTGCTGTCACCGGCGCTGACGGCAATATTTCTTTTGCTTTTCGTGCCGCTGCTGTTCATTGTCGTCTACTCGTTCTGGTTGCGCACCTCGACGGGGGCGGATCAGGTCGGGTTCTTCCTCGACAACTGGCGCGAAGCGCTATCGGATGCCTTTTACCGCGACATCCTGCTGTTCACGCTCAAGATCGCGACAATCACCACGCTGGTCTGCGCGGTGATGGGGTACCCGGCCGCTTACGTGATCGCGCGCTCGAAGGGCAACAAGGCGCTGCTTCTTCTGCTGTTGATGCTGCCCTTCTGGATCAGCTACATCATCCGCACGATGAGCTGGATCAACATCCTTGGCGTGTCCGGGGCGCTCAACACCGCGCTTTTGTGGCTGGGCGTGATCAACGAACCGATACAGATGCTCTACAACCAGACCACGGTGATCCTGGGTCTGGTGCATTTCCTGCTGCCGTTCATGATTCTCAACGTTTTCGTCAGCCTCGAAGGGATCGACACCAACCTGGAGGATGCCGCCAACTCGCTGGGTGCGACGCGGATGCAGGCGTTCTGGCAGGTGACATTGCCGTTGTCGCTGCCCGGGCTCGCGGCCGGGGGGCTTTTGTGCTTCGTGCTGGGCGCGGGCACCTACATCACGCCGCTGGTTCTGGGCGGGCCGGGCGATGCGATGTTCGCCAACCTGGTGTTCGAGGCGATCATCACCCAGCTCAACTGGCCGCTGGGATCGGCGCTGTCGCTGATGCTGCTGGCGGTGCTGGGGGCGCTGGTTCTGATCTACAACCGCTACCTCGGGATGGCGCAACTGATGAAGGGGCTTGGTTGAAATGGGGGGCACCATGGGATGGCATCTGCTGCGCGGCTGGACGGTTCTGGTCTACCTGTTCATGTTCCTGCCCGTCGCGGTGGTGGTTCTGCTGAGCTTCAACGCGTCGCAGTTCGGCGCCTTTCCGATGACCGGCTTTTCCTTCCGCTGGTTCGTGGAACTGGCCCAGAACGAAGCCATTTTGCGCGCCTTCCGCACCTCGGTTACGCTTGGGGTGATGACGGCGGCGATCTCGACGACGCTGGGGGTGCTGGCGAGCCTCGCGATGGTGCGCTACCGGGTGCCGGGGTCCAACTACATCTCGACGCTGCTGATCGCGCCGATCCTGGTGCCCGAGGTGGTGCTGGCGGTGGCGCTGCTGCTGTTCCTGAATTTCCTCGGCATCAACAAGAGCTTCACGCTGCTGCTGTTCGGCCATGTGATCTTCACGCTGCCCTTCGTGATCCTGGTGGTGCAGGCGCGGCTGATCAGCATCAAGCGCGATATCGAGGAGGCCGCGATGAGCCTCGGCGCCAGCCCGCGGCAGACCTTTTTCCAGATCACCCTGCCGCTGATGCTGCCGGCGGTCCTGGCGGGCGCGTTGTTCGCCTTAACCATCAGCTTCGACGACATTACCGGCACGTTGTTCTGGAAACCCGGCGGTGTCGAAACCGTGCCGACGCAGATCTTCGCGATGCTGCGCAACTCGATCTCGCCCGAGATAAACGCGCTGGGCACGGTGATGATCGTGCTGACCGTGGGCCTGCCCTTGCTGGGGCTGGCAATCGCGCGAACCCTTTCCCAAAAGCGCGGCATCTAGAACCGCGCCCTTTTCAATCCGATCAACAAGGAGACCACGATGACCAAAAAAATCGACAATACCACCCGCTACGAGCGCCTGCGCGAGCGTTACATGAACGGCGATCTCGACCGGCGCAGCTTTCTCGGGCTGATCGGCGCCGCGGGGCTGGCCTATGGCGTGCAGACGCCCTTTGCCAAGTATGCCAACGCGGCCACCGTAAGCCAGGTTCGTTTCGACGGCTGGGGCGGCGTCGTCAGCGAGGCGCTGCGCGAGAACGCCTTCGACCCATTCGAGGCCGAGACCGGCATCAAGGTGGTTGACGGCACCTTCGGCGGCGCCGACGAATACATCAGCCGCGTCAAGGCCAGCCAGGAGGGCGAATACAACATCGCTCACCTGTCGGGCGTGTTCGACTACGCGCGCTATCACAACCTCGGCCTGAGCACCGAACTCAACGAGGACAACATCCCCAACCTGGAATACGTCATTCCCAAGCTGATCGACGTGTTCCGCGCGGTTACCGACGGCAAGCTCAGCTGCGTGCCTTACGACTACGGCACCACCGGGTTGGCCTACAACCGCAAGTATATCTCGGATGAGGAGATGCAGGAAAAGGGTGCCAACATCCTTCTCGACCCGGCTCGCAAGGGCAAGATCGCCGGCTGGTCCGACTGGCGCACGCGGATGTGGTATGCCGCGTTGCAAACCGGGCAGAACCCCAACGACGTCACCGACGAGGAAGCTTGCTGGGACGCCGTCCGCGCCCATCGCGACCTGTTGCTGAAGTACTGGGGCTCGGGCGCCGAGTTGATGAGCCTGCTGGCCGAGGAAGAGATCCACGTCACCGAGGGCTGGTCGGGCCGCATCTATGCGCTGCAGGAGCAGGGCCACGACATCGGCTACATGGACCCGCCCAACGGCTTCGGCTGGCAGGAATGCATGTTCGTGCTCAAGGGCAGCCCGATGGAGGCCTGCGAGGAGTTGCTCAACTTCATGCTGGCGCCCGAGACCGCCATCGCGGTGGCCGAGGGGCAGAACTACCCGCCGGCGCTGGACCCCACCAAGGTGGACCTGGGCGACAAGATCCCGACACTGCCCGCGTTCGACCCCACCGGCAAACTGGACGGCCTGACCTTCGCCGACCCGGAATACTGGAACGGCCACGAGCAGGCATGGTCGAAGGAATTCGGCCGGGTGCAGAAAGGCTACTGAGACTGACAGGCCCCGCGCCCGGTCCGGGCGCGGGGATCATCCGAGCGCAAGGGGGACCGCCAGTTGAGTTCCGTTCACCTGAACAACATCGTGAAACGTTTCGGCGCCGTGACGGCGGTGCACAGCACCTCGCTGGAAATCCCGGAGGGCGCGTTCGTCACGCTTCTGGGGCCATCGGGTTGTGGCAAGACCACCAACCTGCGCATGATCGCAGGGCTGCTGGACCCGACCGAGGGCGAGATCCTGATCGGCGGCAAGCGCGTCAACGACGTGCCCATCCACAAGCGCAACCTCGGGCTGGTGTTTCAGAACTACGCGCTGTTTCCGCACAAGACGGTGGCCGACAACGTGGCCTTCGGCTTGAAGTATCGCGACGTTCCCAGCGACGACATCGCCACCAAGGTGCAGGATGCGCTGGAGCTGGTGCAACTGCCGGACGTGGGTGACCGCTATCCCAAGGAGCTGTCGGGCGGCCAGCAACAGCGCATCGCGCTGGCGCGCGCCATCGTGATCGAACCCGACGTGCTGTTGCTCGACGAGCCGCTCTCGGCGCTCGACGCCAACCTGCGCGAGGACATGCGCGTCGAACTCAAGCGCATCCAGGAGCGCATCGGCGTGACCACCGTGTTCGTCACCCATGACCAGTCCGAGGCCCTGGCGATGTCGGATCAGATCGTGGTGATGTCCGATGGCCGGGTCGAGCAGGTCGGCGCGCCCGAAGAGGTCTACAACACGCCCGCATCCGAATTCGTGGCCAATTTCCTGGGCGCGTCGAACATCCTTGCCGCCCGCTGCACGCGCCGCGGACCCGAGGGCGTCGATATCGAGGCGCCCACGTTCGGCAAGCTGACGGTGCCGGCGGAGAAGGCGCCGAACCTTGGTTCGGAAGGGCCGGCCAAGCTGGTGATCCGGGCCGAAAAGCTGCTGGTTTCGCGTGATGAGGCGCCCGAAGGTGTGCTGTCGGTGCCCGCCACCATAGAGGCGGTCGATTACCAGGGCCAGGCGGTGCGCTATTTCGTGCGCGCCGACGATACGCAATTGCAGGCCATCAACATGATCGACCAGCACCCGTTCGCAACGGGTGACGCGATCAACCTGCACCTGCGCCCCATCGACTGCGCCGCGTTGCCCGGGGACTGACCCGGAGATCGCAATCTCAGCCCGCCTTGTCGGCGCTGCGTTCTAACACGCACCAGGCAAAGGGCTGTGCCACGCCGCCGGGTGTCTGGTGCACCTCGCGGAACGTGCGCAGCAGGCGGAATTCGGCACCCAGTTGGGCCGAAAGCCCGGCCGCGTCGTATCTGCGGACCGGCAAGCCGCTGCATTTCTCGGGGCCGTCGGGGGCGAAGGTCGCCAATATCGCCAGCCCGCCAGGCCGCAGCGCCTGGTTCAGCGCGCCAAGATAGGCTGTCCGCTGGTCGGGCTCGGTGAGAAATTGGAACACCGCCCGATCGTGCCAGACATCATAGGCCCGGTCGGGGTGCCATTCGGTCAGGTCCGCCACGATCCAGCGCACGCGGTCGGCCCGGTTGCCCAGCCGCGCCTTCGCATGGGCAAGCGCGGGTTCCGAGATGTCCAGAACGGTCAGATCGTCCCAGCCGCGCGACACAAGCACATCGACGAGGCGCGAAGCGCCGCCGCCCACGTCGATCAGTGCACGGTGATCGGGCCCGCAGGCCCCAAGCGCGTCGAGCGAGGGCCGCGGGTCGTCCTGGAACCAACTGACGCTGTCGGGCGCCTTGCTGCGATAGACATCATCCCAATGTGATTTGCGCGGCGTGATGGCGGGCCTCCTTGCGCACTAGCCAAGCACCTGCCGCAGGCTCTTGTCCAGTTTTTCGACGATCTCGTCGATATGAGTATCCTCCAGGATGAACGGGGGCGCCAGCAGGATATGATCGCCTTGCTGACCGTCGATGGTGCCGCCCATGGGATAGCAGATCAACCCGTTCTCGAAGGTGGCCCTTTTCAACGCCTTGTGCACCGCGCGTTCGGGTGCGAAGGGCGCTTTCGTGGCGCGGTCCTCGACCAGTTCGATGCCGCGAAACAAACCGCGTCCGCGGATGTCGCCCACATGCGGGTGCTGACCGAATGCGGCGCGCAGGGCCGAATCCAGCCGCTCGCCCATCGGCGTGACGCGCGCCAGAAGCCCGTCGTCGGTCAGCCGCGAGAGCACCGCGCCGGCGGCCGCGGCCGCGGTGGGGTGGCCGATATAGGTGTGCCCGTGCTGGAAAAAGCCCGATCCGCCCTCGATGGCGGCATAGATCGCGCCCGAGCACAGCATCGCGCCGACCGGCTGATATCCGGCGCCCAGGCCCTTGGCCACGGTCACGATGTCGGGGCTTATGCCGTCCTGCTCGCAGGCGAAGAGGGTGCCGGTACGCCCCATGCCGCACATGACCTCGTCGAGGATCAGCAGCACGCCGTGGCGGTCGCAGATTTCGCGCACCCTCTTGAAGTAACCCTCGACCGGGGGCACCGCCCCGGCGGTGGCGCCGACCACCGGCTCAGCCACGAAGGCCATCACCGTTTCGGGGCCGAGGCGTTCGATCTCGGCCTCCAGCTCGCCGGCGACGCGCTGGCCGTAGTCCCATTCGGTTTCGCCGTCGGCTTGCCCGCGATAGGCGTAGCACGGTGCGATATGGGTGGTTTCGATCATCATCGGTGCGAACGGGGTGCGGCGCCACATGTTGCCCCCGGTGGCCAGCGCACCCAGGGTATTGCCATGATAGCTCTGCCGGCGCGCGATGATCCGGTGGCGCTGCGGCTCGCCGATTTCCAGGAAATACTGCCGTGCCAGCTTGAGCGCGGCCTCCACCGCTTCGGACCCGCCCGAGACGAGGTAGACGCGCTCGATTCCTGCGGGCGCGCGCGCGATCAGCGCATCGGCCAGCGATTCGGCCGACTCGGAGGTGAAAAAGCCGGTATGGGCGAAGGCGACCTTGTCGAGTTGCGCCTTGATCGCGGCGGTAACCGCCTTGTCCGAATGCCCCAGGCACGACACCGCCGCCCCTCCCGACGCGTCGAGGTAACGTTTGCCGGCGGTGTCGTGAAGGTAGACGCCATCGCCATGGGAAACCGTGGGCTGGGCGGATTTGGTATGGCGGGGAAAGATGTGGGACATGTGGTATCGGGTCTCCGGACCTTGGCAAAAGTTGCGGGAATAGTGAAACATCTGTTTCAAATGTTGACAAGTGATAAAACGGATGGAACGATAAACCATGCCGAAACCCGAGACCGGAGCGCCGATGCAGGAGTCGACGACGATCAAGGACAGGATCGCCGAAGGATATGACGACCTCAGCGACCGGCTGAGGGCCGCCGCGGATTTCGTGGCCGACCATCCCGTCGATGTGGCGACGCGGTCGCTGCGTTCGGTTTCGGCGGCGTCCGGCCTGGCACCGGCGACATTCTCGCGGCTGGCGCG
This sequence comes from Sediminimonas sp., assembly GCF_024637375.1. Lineage (GTDB taxonomy): Bacteria > Pseudomonadota > Alphaproteobacteria > Rhodobacterales > Rhodobacteraceae > Sediminimonas. The sequence goes on from NZ_JAGXFK010000032.1 coordinate 54,402, forward strand.
GGCGCTGGGGTTCAACGATTACGAGGCGATGCGCGAACTCAGCCGAAATGCGGTGGGGCAGCGCTACGAGAGCTTTTCTCAACGCGCGCAACGGCTGCGCGACGAGGCGGGGCAGGGTGCGCGCGGCCCCCTTCTGACACGGCAGGCGGTGGCCTGCATCGCCAATATCGACAGCATGAACCAGACCATCGACCCCGAGCGGCTGGAGGCCGCGGTCGAGGCATTGCACCATGCGCGCCGGGTGATCCTGTTCGGGGCGTGCGGGTCTGCCGGGCTGATCGACTACATGGCCTACATGGGGCGCTATTTTACCCCCGGCTGGCAGGTCGCGGGGCGCGGTGGCGCGGCGCTGGGCGCCACGATGTCGGATCTGGGTGTGCGCGATGCGGTGCTGGTCATCACCAAGCCGCCGTTCGCGCGCCGCGCGATCCTGGCCGCCGAGATGGCGGCCGAGCAGGGCGCGGCGGTGATCGTGCTGAGCGACACCCACACCTGCCCGGCGCTGAAACATGCCACCGCCGGATTCATTCTGCCCTCGGACAGCCCGCAATTCTTTTCGTCCTACGCGGCAACGCTGGTGCTGGTGGAAACCATCATCGGCATGCTCGTGGCCCGTGCCGGCCCCGATGCGATGGAGCGCATCGCCGAGGTCGAGGCACGCAATCACCGGCTGGAGGAATACTGGCGCGCGTGAAAACCGACAAGACCACTTCATCAACCAAAGGGAGACAGACCATGTTCAACAAATTGAAATTCACCGCGGCGGCGCTGGCGCTTGGGGCGCTCGTGGCGCCGGCGGCGTCGGCCGAGGAGTTCATCACCATCGGCACCGGCGGCGTGACCGGCGTCTACTATCCGACCGGTGGCGCGATCTGCCGGCTGGTCAACAAGGGCCGCAAGGAGCATGGCATTCGCTGCTCGGTCGAATCCACCGGCGGGTCGGTCTACAACATCAAGACCATCCGCGCCGGCGAACTGGAATTCGGCGTGGCGCAATCGGACTGGCAGTACCATGCCTATAACGGATCCGCCCGGTTCGAGGAGGACGGCCCGTTCGAAGGCCTGCGCGCGGTGTTCTCGGTCCATCCCGAGCCTTTCACCGTGGTGGCGCGCGCCGATTCCGGGATCGAGGATTTCGAAGATCTCAAGGGCAAGCGCGTCAACATCGGCAACCCCGGTTCGGGCCAGCGCGGCACGATGGAGGTGCTGATGGACGCCATGGGCTGGACCACCGACGATTTCGAACTGGCGACCGAGCTGAAATCGGCCGAGCAGAGCCAGGCGCTGTGCGACAACCAGATCGACGCGATGGTGTTCACCGTGGGTCACCCCTCGGGCTCGATCCAGGAGGCGACGACCGCCTGTGACAGCGTGCTGGTCAACGTGACCGGCGACGCGGTCGAAAAGCTGATCGACGAGAACAGCTATTACCGCAAGGCGACGGTTCCGGGCGGCATGTATCGCGGCAACGCCGACGATACCACCACCTTCGGTGTCGGCGCGACCTTCGTGACCTCGACCGACGTGTCGGAAAAGGCGGTATACACGGTCGTGAAATCGGTCTTCGAGAATTTTGACGACTTCAAGGGCCTGCACCCGGCCTTCGGGGTTCTCAAGGCCGAAGAGATGATCAAGGACGGCCTGTCCGCGCCGCTGCATGATGGCGCCGCGAAATACTATCGCGAAAAGGGCTGGATGGAGTAATCTGCACCGGCCGGGCACCCCGCAACCCGCGAGGTGCCCATTTTCGGATAACGCGCGGGCCGCGCGCGACGGTTCGCGGCCCGCGTCAACAAACCACTCTGGCAGGCGGACAACCGTCGCGGTGAATCACCACGCGGCCGGTAACGGGGAAGGGTGCGGATGTCGAAACGGGATGAAAGGGGCGCGGCGCTTTCCGAAGACGAGCTTCAGGAACTGGTCGCCGCCAGCGATGCCGGGGTGCGCAGCCCGGTCGGATCGATGGGGTTGCTGCTGGCAGCGGTGGCGCTGGTTTGGTCGCTGTTCCAGGTGCTGCTGGCTTCGCCGCTGTCCAATTACGTGCTGCCCGGCTCGGTGGTCAACAATTCGCGTCAGATTCACCTCGCCTTTGCGCTCTTGCTGGCCTTTACCGCCTATCCCGCCTTCGCGTCCAGCCCGCGGCGATACATCCCGCTTCTGGACTGGGTTTTTGCCATATCGGGCGCACTGATCGCGCTTTACGGCTATTTCTTCTACGAAAAGATCGTGCAGGCGGGCGGCCTGGCCGATGACGTGGACAAGTGGTTTGCACTGGCGGGCCTCTTGCTGCTGTTCGAAGCCGCGCGCCGCGCGCTTGGCCCGGCGCTGGCGATCATCGCCATCATCTTTCTGGGCTATGTCTTTTTCGGGGCATCGGAATGGGTGCCCGACGTGATCCGCTGGAAGGGTGCGTCGTTGCAAAAGGCGATGAGCCACATGTGGATCACCTCGGAGGGCGTATTCGGGATCGCCCTTGGCGTGTCCACCAAGTTCGTGTTCCTGTTCGTGCTGTTCGGCGCGCTTTTGGACAAGGCGGGCGCCGGAAATTACTTCATCAAGATGGCGTTCGGCGCGCTGGGGCACCTGCGCGGCGGGCCGGCCAAGGCGGCGGTCGTGGGTTCGGCCGCCACCGGCCTGATCTCGGGGTCGTCGATCGCCAACGTCGTCACCACGGGCACATTCACCATACCGCTGATGAAACGGGTGGGCTTTAGCAGTGAAAAGGCCGGCGCGGTCGAGGTGGCCAGTTCCGTCAACGGGCAGATCATGCCGCCGGTGATGGGGGCTGCCGCCTTCCTGATGGTGGAATACGTGGGCATCTCGTATGTCGAGGTGATCACGCATGCCTTCCTGCCGGCGGCGATCAGCTATATCGCGCTGGTCTACATCGTCCACCTCGAAGCGGTGAAGAACAACATGCCCACGCTGGGCGACCGGGCGGTCAGCCTGGGACGCACCGTGGGCGGCATGTTCGGCTTTTTCGCCGGCTTCGCGGCGCTGTGTTACCTGGTGCAATACCCGGTGGGATGGGTCGTGGCGCTGGTGCCAGAGGGCGCGGGCTGGGTCCTGGCGGTGCTGGTGGCAGTGGCTTATGTCGCGCTTCTGGCGCTGGCCGCGCAGGCCCCCGACCTTGAACCCGATGACCCCAATTCCGAGGACCTGCGCCTGCCCGTGGTGTCCGAGATATACAAGACCGGGCTCTATTTCCTGCTGCCGATCATCGTGCTGGTCTATTTCCTGATGATCGAGCGCAAGTCGCCGGGCCTGTCGGCCTTCTGGGCGACGATGCTGATGGTGTTCATCCTGCTCACGCAGCGCCCCATCAAGGCGGTGTTCCGCGGTCAAAGCGCGCTGGCCAATGCCGCCGTGGAGGGCATCAAGGATCTGGTTGCAGGGCTGATAGCGGGGGCGCGCAACATGATCGGCATCGGCCTGGCCACGGCCACCGCCGGCGTGATCGTCGGCACCGTCACACTGACCGGCGTGGGGCAGGTGATGGCCAGCCTCGTCGAGTTCCTGTCCGGCGGCAACCTGTTGCTGATGCTGCTTTTTGTCGGGATTCTCAGCCTCATCCTGGGTATGGGGCTGCCGACCACGGCCAACTATATCGTGGTCAGTTCGCTGATGGCGGGTGTGGTCGTGGAACTGGGCGCGCAATCGGGGCTGGTCGTGCCGCTGATCGCGGTACACCTGTTCGTGTTCTATTTCGGCATCATGGCGGACGTGACCCCGCCGGTGGGGCTGGCCAGTTTCGCCGCCGCGGCGGTATCGGGCGGCGATGCCATCCGCACCGGCTTTACCGCCTTTTTCTACAGCCTTCGCACCGTGGCGTTGCCGTTCGTGTTCATCTTCAACACCGATCTGCTGCTGATCGACGTGACGCTGGTGCAGGGGATCACGGTGTTCGTTGTCGCCTCGATCGCCATACTGGTCTTTACCGCGGCGACGATGGGCTGGTTCCTGACCCGTAACCGCATCCATGAAACCGTGGCGCTGCTTCTGATCGCCTTCGTGCTGTTCCGGCCCGACTACGTGATGGATCGGATCGCGCCGCCGTTCCAACAGGTGCCGCCCGCCCAACTGGTGCAGACGCTCGATACGATGGAAGTGGGCGACGAGCTGCGCGTGGTGGTCTCGGGGCCCGATTTCGATACCTTCGAGCCCAAGGACGTCTCGCTGGTGCTCAACGTCGAATCCGACGCGCCGGGGGAGGCGCGCGCCGAGCGCATGGGTTTCATCCTGATGCCCGAGGACGGCGTGATGAAGCTTGACCAGCCGATGTTCGGCACCC
>NZ_JAGXFK010000033.1 GCF_024637375.1 Sediminimonas sp.
AGCGCATGGGCCAGCCCGAACGCCGCGGCCCAGAACAGCGCCATGCCGGTGGCCATCAGGACCAGCGCGAAGGGTGCCATCCAGCCGTGGCGCGCGGCATCGACCAGGAACGGTTCGACCAGCCAGGTCAGCGCAACCAGGAAATACGCGGTGCCGAAGGCCTGCCCAACCAGCACCGCCCGACGCCAGCCCGGAGCGGCGGACAGCGCGGCGACGCCGGCCGCGAACCCGGCGAGCGCGGGCACCACCCAGCCCAGCGGCGCCTGCCCGGTGGCCGCCACGCCACCGGCCAGCGCAGCGACGCCCAGTGATTGCCAGTTCGGGCGCCCACGCAGCCAGCCGGCCGGGTCCAACGCCCGGACCGGCGTCGCGTCAGACATCCGCGGGGCCGTTGAGCCGCACGCGCAGGCGCTTGATGCGGCGCAGGTCGCCATCGACCACCTCGAATTCGGGGCCGGCGGGGTGCTGCACCACCTCGCCGCGCACCGGAACCCGGCCTGACAGCACGAAGACCAGGCCACCCAGCGTGTCGATCTCTTCGGGGTCGATATCGTCGGCCTCGGTCAGCGCGATGCCGGTTTCGGCCTCGAACTCGTCGAGCGGCGTCTTGGCCAGTGCCAAGTATTGGCCCGGTTGTTCGAGGGTCCAGAAATCCTCGTCTTCGGTGTCGTGCTCGTCCTCGATTTCGCCGATGACCTGCTCGATCAGGTCCTCGATGGTCACCAGCCCGTCGACACCGCCGTATTCGTCGATGACCAGGGCCATGTGCTTGCGTTCGCTTTGCATCTTTTGCAGCAGCACGCCGATCGACATCGACGGCGGCACGTACAGCAGCGGGCGTATCATCTCGGCAAGGTCGAAGGCATCCTCGGCCTCGCCCTCGGGCGCGCAGAACCCGTGGCGCAGCGCGAAATCCTTCAGGTGAACCATGCCCACCGGCGAATCGAGCGTCTCTGAGTAGACCGGAAGGCGCGAGAAACCGGTGTTGCGGAACTGCGCGACAAGGTCGTCGCGGGTGACGGTATCGGGCACCGCCACGATATCGGCCTTGGGGATGGCGACATCCTCCACGCGCATGCGCCGGAGGTTCAGGATGTCGTGCGACCGCGCCGCCGGGGCGGTGCCGTTGCCGTGGTCGGCGTCTGCCTCTGCCTCGTCCGGCCTGCCCTTGCGGAATGGCCGTGTCATCCGTTCGAAAAATCCCGTTTCGGCGGGGTCTTCGTCGCTTCCGGTTTCGCCGTGCGCGCGTTGCGCCGCAGCAGACGATCCGTCGATGTTGTCACTCATGTCTCTTTCCAGTCAAGCGGGGCACATGGCCCCTTCGCCCCCTCTATATGGGTCAGCAATACCCAACTTGCCAAGTATCCGTGTTTCAAGTGACTCCATCAAGGTGGCGTCCGGGTCACGGATATGGTCGTAGCCAAGCAGGTGCAGCACGGCGTGAACCAGCAGGTGCGTCGCATGATCGGTCAGCGGCATTGCCGCCGCGGCTGCCTCGCGCACGCAAGTGTCCCAGGAAATGGCGATATCGCCAAGCTCCTGCGTCATACCGGGCGGGCCCGGTGCCGCAGGCGGCGGCGGACAGGCGCCCGCGGCGACAGGGGCAAGCGGTTGCGCCGGCCAGCTCAGCACATTGGTCGGCGCCGGCTTTTCGCGGAACTCTGCGTTGAGCGCTGCTATGCGCGCATCGTCGCAGCCCAAAACGCCGATTTCATAGGCGGCCGGATCATGGCCCAGATGCACCAATGCCGCCTGCGCCGCGCGCTCGGCCAGCGCCGGCAAATCCGCGGCCTGCCAGCGAGGATCCTCGATGATCGTATCGGTCAGCATGGCGGCTCAGACATCCGTGTCGTAAGCGTCGATGATCGCCGCGACCAGTGGATGGCGCACCACGTCGCGGGCGCTGAAATAGGTAAAGCCGATCTGCTCGATCGGCTTGAGCAGCCGCTCGGCATCGTGCAGCCCGGAGGTGACGCCGCGTGGCAGGTCGACCTGTGACCGGTCGCCGGTGACCACCATGCGCGAGCCCTCGCCCAGACGGGTGAGAAACATCTTCATTTGCATCGAGGTGGCGTTCTGCGCCTCGTCCAGCACCACGAAAGCGTTGTTGAGCGTGCGCCCTCGCATGAAGGCCAGCGGCGCGATCTCGATGCGTTTCTCCTCGATCAGTTTGGCGGCCTGCTTGCCGGGCAGGAAATCGGCCAGCGCGTCGTAAAGCGGCTGCATGTAGGGATCGACCTTTTCCTTCATGTCGCCGGGCAGGAAACCCAGCCGCTCGCCGGCCTCCACGGCAGGGCGCGACAGGACGATGCGGTCGACCTCTCCGGCCAGGAACATCGACACCCCGGCCGCCACCGCCAGGTAGGTCTTGCCGGTGCCCGCCGGGCCGATCCCAAAGGCCAGGTCGTGGCTGAACAGGCTGGCGACATAGCTTTTCTGCGCCGCGGTACGCGGCTCGACCAGCTTCTTTCGAGTCTTGATCTCGACCCGGCCGCCCTTGAACATCTCAAGCTGCTCGCCGGCATCCTCGCCTTGCGGGTCCTCGCCCGGACCCATGCGAATCTGGCGGTCGATATCGCCTTGCTCAAGGTCTCGACCCGCCTCCAGACGCTCATAGAGCCCGCTGAGCACCCCGATGGCGTCTTCGGTCGCGCCCGCGTCGCCGATCACGGCCAACTGGTTGCCCCGGCGCAGGATCTGCACTCCGAGCTTGGTCTCGATATCGGCGAGATTACGGTCGTATTCGCCGCAAAGGTCAATCAGCAGCCGGTTGTCGGGAAACTCCACCAGCCGCTCGGACGATGTGCTGGCGGCGGGGATCGGTGGCTGGAGGCTGGCGGTCAATCGGGTCTCCCATCTGGAAAGGTAGTCGGCGGCGGCACCCGAGCGTGCCAAGCCGCGCGCCGCTGTGCAAGGCAGCGGCGGCAATTGTCACGCGATTGATACGGAATGTGCCAAAAAAGGCCCGCGGGCCGTGCCGACCCGCGGGTTATCTGCGCTGCGTGCGTCACGGTGTGCCGCGATCCTACAGCCAATCGGGGACGTTGGAGCCTTCCTTGAACGGGCCCACGGCGGTGCTCGGCGGCGCCGCCCCCGAGCAGACCGGGCTGCCATCGGGTTGCTTGCGCTCTGAGAGGTAGCCTTCGAGGCCGTCGTCGATGATCCAGTGGTCACAGCCATTCGGATCGACCCAAACACCGGCGACAAGGTTGCTCAGGTGCTTGGAATCAACGCCACGGTCGCGCGACTTGTCCGGGCCGACCTGCTGGCAGCCGGCAAGAACTGCCGCGGCGCCAAGAAGGGTGGTCAGTTTGACGATGTTCATTGTCACTCTCCTCAGCGCAGGCAGGTGATTTCGACACGGCGGTTCTGTGCCATGCCCTGGGATGTCGCGTTGGTGGCGCGCGGCATCCGTTCGCCGAAGCCGCGCACGTCGATGATGTTGGCCCCGACCGATTGCGCGACGCGCGCCACCGCCTCGGCGCGGCGCCGGCTCAGCCGCATGTTGTATTCATCCGATGCGCGGCTGTCGGTATGCCCGTGGATCAGGAACGCCCGTGCGTTCGCCCGCTGGAAAAAGTCACGCAGCCGCGCCACGCCGGCACGCGACACGGTGTGGCGGTCGGTCGCGAACAACTGATCGGTGGGCATGATGCCGCAGATCTTGCCGCGGTGGCAAACCGGGGTGCCGTCGCGACGGGTGACCGGCGACATGTAGCCCTCCGCCCCGTCATCCATCACCCAGTGTTCGCACCCGTCCGGGTCGATCCAGATGGTGGGTTCGTACCGCTCTCCGGCGACGGTACGCTGCCCCGAATATTGCGCCTGAACCGTCCCGGCAGAGACCACGATCAACGCCAGCGCGCAGATCGCGGCGATCGCCAGCGGCCTTGTCATGAAATCGAATTTTGTCACAGCCCCAGTCCCTTTCATCGTTCCCCCCGATAGAAGCCGCCTCACCAGGTCGTTTTTTGCGACGAATATCGTGCGGCTCCCGACATTTAATGACTGCACTCTAGCAAAGTTGCGTCGCATGTGAAGGGAATTCCGCGCGCCGATTCAACCGACGTCGAAACAATACTACTGGAAAGCCGGGGTTTGATCGTACCTGCGATACAATCGTCAGGGGCGGCTCAGACCAGTTCGCCGGCCAGCGAATTGGGCCCGCTCTCGGTGATCTGCACGCGCCGCAATTCCCCGGCCGTGGCGGGGCAGTCGGCGACATGGACGGCGTGCAGGTAATCGGACTTGCCCACCATCTGCCCTGGCATACGCCCCGGTTTTTCGAACAGGACGCCCAGTTCGCGCCCCACCATCGCATCCTGTATGTCGCGTTGCTGCCGGGTGATCAGTGCCTGCAACCGCGACAGGCGCTCTGATGCAACGTCGGGGTCGACCAGCGCGCGCTCGGCCGCGGGGGTGCCGGGGCGCGGCGAATACTTGAACGAGAACGCCTGCCCGTAGCCGACCTCGCGGATCAGATCCATCGTCGCCTCGAAGTCGGCCTCCGTTTCCTCGGGGAAGCCGACGATGAAATCGCCCGAGATCAGGATATCGGGGCGAGCCGCGCGGATGCGCTCGATCAGGCGGACATAGCTTTCGGCGGTGTGCTTGCGGTTCATCCGCTTGAGGATGCGGTCGCTGCCCGATTGCACCGGCAGGTGCAGATACGGCATCAGCTTGGCGCACTCGCCATGTGCCGCGATCAGGTCGTCGCCCATGTCGTTTGGATGCGAGGTGGTGAAGCGGATGCGCTCAAGGCCATCGACGCTGTCCAATTCCCAGATGAGCCGCGCCAGCGACCAGTCGGCGCCATCCGGCCCCTCGCCGTGATAGGCGTTGACGTTCTGGCCCAGCAGCGTGATCTCGCGCACGCCGCGCGCCACCAGGTCGCGTGTCTCTTCCAGCACCCGCGCGGCGGGGCGGCTGGCCTCGACCCCGCGGGTATAGGGCACCACGCAGAAGGCGCAGAACTTGTCGCAACCTTCCTGCACGGTCAGGAACGCGGTTGGCCCGCGCCGCGCCTTGGGGCGCGATTTCAGCGCCGCGAACTTGTCGTCTTCGGGGAAATCGGTGTCCAGCACCTTTTCCCCGCCGCGCGCACGCGCCTCCATTGCCGGCAGGCGGTGATAGCTCTGCGGCCCCACCACCATATCCACCAGCCCGGAGCGGCGCATGATCTCCTCGCCCTCGGCCTGGGCCACACAGCCGGCAACGCCGATCTTCAGATCGGGGTTATCGGCCTTGAGCCCCTTGAACCGGCCAAGTTCGGAATAGACCTTTTCCGCCGCCTTTTCGCGGATATGGCAGGTGTTGAGCAGGATCATGTCGGCGTCGCCGGGGCTGTCGGTCTCGACATAGCCCGCGCCGCCCATCGCCTCGGCCATGCGCTCGCTGTCATAGACATTCATCTGACAGCCGTAGGTCTTGATGAATAGTTTCTTCGGCTCGCTCATGGCGCTGGTCCTGTCGCGGTTTCGCGCGCCTGCCTACACCACATTCGCCGCGCCTTGCAATGCAATGCGAATTGGCCGAATCTGCGCCACGAACCAGCCCGGAGACCGGCATGAGATACGACAGCCTGCGGCATTTCCTGGCCAATCCCGGAACGGCCCTGACCAAGGGCCCCATCGCGATGATCTTTGTCGAGGACGCCTGCGAGATCGACAGCACGCTGCGTCATCACCTTGGCGCGGGGTTTCGCCAGGCGCTGGTCTTCATGCCCGACACGTTCGAGTTCGACGCCAGCCTCGCGGCGCGCGACGACGTGCACCGCATCGCGCTGGACACCGCCGCCGAGGGCGCCGTGCCGGATACCGTCAACCGCGTGATCGACGCGGCGCCGGGGTTGTGGATGTACTACTGCTACAATGCCGAATATCTTTTCTTCCCGTTCTGCGAATCGCGCACCGTCGGCGAGATGCTGACTTTCCACACCGAGGAAAAGCGCGACGCAATGATCACCTTCGTGGTCGACCTCTACGCTGGCGACCTGGAACGCCACGCCGACGCCGTGGCCCTGGACGACGCCCATATCGACCGCTCGGGGTATTACGCGCTGGGCCGGCCCGACCCGGTGACCGGCAAGCATCTGGCGCAACAGCTTGATTTCTACGGCGGGTTGCGCTGGCGGTTCGAGGAGCATGTGCCCCCCGACCGTCGCCGGATCGACCGGATCGGCCTGTTCCGGGCGCGCAAGGGGCTGCGGCTGCGTGACGATCACACCTTCAACGACACCGAATACAACACCTATTCGTGCCCCTGGCACCATAACCTGACGGCGACGATCTGCTCGTTCCGCACCGCCAAGGCGCTCAAGCGCAACCCGGGGTCAACCTTCGACATCCACACCTTTCGCTGGCACAACTCGACCCCGTTCGAATGGCATTCCAGCCAGTTGCTGGACCTCGGCCTGATGGAGCCCGGGCAGTGGTTCTGAACAGGCCCGGTGTTCAGGCCGCCTGCATGCGCCGCGCCTCTTCGCCGGCCATGCCGATCAGGTCGGCCATGTAGGGCTTGGCCAGATCATCGGTGCGGGTCGCGGCGTACAGCCGACGGGTCAGCCCGGTGCGGGTCAGCGGCCGGGTGACGTAGTCCGAGGAATACTTGACCTCGCGCACCACCCAGTCGGGCAGGACGGTCACGCCCCGGTTCGACGCCACCAGCAGCAGGATCACCGCCGTCAGTTCCACCTGCCGTACCGCCGCGGGTTCCACCTTGGCCGGCGTCAATAGCTGGCTGAACAGGTCCAGCCGGGCGCGTTCCACCGGGTAGGTGATCAGCGTCTCACCGCGGAAATCCTCGGCCTCGATCCACGGCTTCGCGGCCAGCGGGTGCTGGCTGGAGGCCACGAACACCGGCGCGTAATCGAACAGCGTGGTGAATTCGACCCCTGGCAGGTTTTCGGGATCGGACGAGACGACCAGGTCGACCTCTTCCTTTTGCAGCGCCGGCAACGCATCGAAGGCAAGTCCGGGGCGGATATCGACATCGACATCGGGCCACGCCTTGCGAAAGCTTTCCAGCACCGGGAACAGCCACTCGAAACAGGCGTGGCATTCGATGGCGATGTGCAACCGGCCGGACTTGCCGGCGCGCAGGGCGCTGAACTCGCCTTCGAGCGCGGCAACCTCCGGCAGAATCCGTTCCGCCGCGCGCAGCAGCCGCATTCCCGCCGCCGACAGCCGCAGCGGCCGCGAGCGACGCACGAACAGCTCGACGCCGACCTGGTCTTCCAGCCCCTTGATCTGGTGGCTGAGCGCCGACTGGGTGATGTTGAGCTGCTCGGCCGCACGGGCCAGGCTGCCGGCGTCGTGGATGGCCTTGATGGTGCGCAGATGCCGGAACTCGATATGCATATGTGAGCCCGCCTCATGTTGAGGATGAGAATTATGAGGTTGTCTCACACTGCCAGCTTTGCGACAAGCGGTATAACCCGAAAAAGGATGCCGCAGATGAAAGCCCCCAGCGTTTCGTTCGAATTTTTCCCGCCCAAGGACCTGCAAGGGTCGTTCCGGCTGTGGGATACGGTGCAGACCCTCGCACCGCTGGAGCCGCGCTTCGTCTCTGTCACCTACGGTGCCGGCGGCACCACGCGCGACCTGACGCGCGACGCGGTCGCAACGCTGCACGGGTCCAGCGGATTGAACGTCGCCGCGCACCTGACTTGCGTGAACGCGACGCGCGAGGAAACCATGGCCATCGCCGACAGCTTTGCCGAGGCCGGCGTGCGCGAGATCGTCGCGCTGCGCGGCGACCCGCCCAAGGGTGCGGGGGGCTTCACCCCCACCGAGGGCGGCTTTGCCAACTCTGTCGAACTGGTCGAGGCGCTGGCCGACACCGGCAAGTTCACCATCCGCGTCGGCGCCTACCCCGAGAAACACCCCGAGGCCACGGATACCGCCGCAGATGTCGCATGGCTCAAGCGCAAGCTCGATACCGGCGCGGTCGAGGCGATCACGCAGTTCTTTTTCGAGCCGGAAACCTTTTTCCGCTTCCGCGACGCTTGCGAGAAGGCCGGCATAGACAAGCCGATCGTTCCGGGCATCATCCCGATCGAGAACTGGGCCGGGGTGCGCAAGTTCGCCAAGGCCTGCGGTACCCATGTGCCGGCGTGGCTGGACGATGCCTTCGACAAGGCAAAACGCGACGGGCGTGAGGATCTGCTGGCAACGGCGCTGTGCACCGAGATGTGTTCCGAGCTGATCGAGGGCGGCGCCGATGCGCTGCATTTCTATACGCTCAACCGCCCGGAATTGACCCGCGACGTCTGCCATGCGCTTGGCGTGACCCCGCGCGTGACCCTGGAAAACGTTGCGTAACAACCCCTTGCCGGGGCACCGGCACCGGGCCAATCTGCGGCTCCAAGGAGGGCCCGCAGATGACCGACACCACGCAACGCATTGCCGCATCGCCCGACGAATTGCCGACGCTGGAAGACATCCTGGCGCAATCGGGGCTGGAGTTCATGCGCGACGTTCTGGCCGGAAAACATTCCGGCCCGCCGATCGGTGCGGCGCTCAACTACTGGCTGGAAGAGGTCGAAGAGGGCCGCGTCGTGTTCTGCGGCGTGCCGAAATTCGACTACACAAACCCGATGGGCACGCTTCACGGCGGCTGGTACGGCACCCTGCTTGACAGTTGCATGGCCTGTGCCGTCATGACCCGCGTGCCGCGCGGATCGGTTTATACAACGCTTGAATACAAGGTGAACATCGTTCGCCCCATCCCGCTGGACACGCGAGTGCGCGCCATCGGCACGGCGCAGCACGTGGGCCGCTCGACCGGCGTCGCGGCGGGCGAAATTCGCGGTGTCGACGACGACCGGCTTTACGCCACCGGATCGACCACCTGCATCGTGATGCGCATGGAGCGGGAGCCAGGCACCGGCCACGGCGCCTGAGAGCGATCACGCGGTCGTGATTCCCTGCGACATTCTGTCAAGAATTTGCTTGGCGCCCCGCCGGTTTCGCCTTTAGCCTCAGGCCAATCCGCCCGCTCCAGCGATGAACAGGTGCATGTCATGCGATACATTCCGGTCGTCCTCGTTTTCCTGCTGATCCCCGGCGGGGTGCTGCTGGCGTTCTATCATCCGGCGTGGGGCGCGGTCGTCGGGGCGGTCGGGCTGGTCGGAACGGTGGTCGCTTTCGCCGACTACCTGCAACCGACGCGCTCGGTGCTGCGCAACTACCCGCTGTCGGCGCGACTGCGCTATCTGTTGGAAGACTTCCGCCCCGAGATTCGCCAATACTTCGTTGAAAGCGACCACGACGAGACCCCCTATTCGCGCGAACAGCGCGCGCTGGTGTACCGCCGCGCCAAGGGGATAGAGGGGCTGCGCCCTTTCGGCACGCTGCGCGACGTCAACGAGGTCGGGCATGAATGGATCAATCATTCGATGGCGCCCACTCGCCTGGAAGGCGGTGACTTTCGTGTCACCGTCGGCGGGCCGGACTGCAAGCAGCCCTATTCGGCCTCGGTACTCAACATCTCGGGCATGTCCTATGGCGCGCTGTCGCCCAATGCCATCGAGGCGCTCAACTGGGGCGCCCGCGAAGGCGGCTTCGCCCATACCACCGGCGAGGGCTCGATCTCGCGCTTCCACCGCAAGCACGGCGGCGATCTGATCTGGCAGATCGGGTCAGGCTATTTCGGTTGCCGCACCGAAGAAGGGCGCTTTGACCCCGAGGTGTTTGCCGAGAAGGCGCAGGACGACCAGGTGAAGATGATCGAGATCAAGCTGTCGCAGGGCGCCAAGCCCGGCCACGGCGGCATCCTGCCCGGCGCCAAGGTGACCGAGGCCATCGCCGAGGCGCGCGGCGTGCCAGAGGGCCAGGCCTGCAACAGCCCCGCGGCACACAGCGAATTCTCCACCCCCGTGGGGCTGTGCGACTTCGTGCAGCGGCTACGCGACGGATCGGGTGGCAAGCCGGTTGGGATCAAGCTGTGCGTCGGCCACCCGTGGGAGTGGTTCGCGGTGGCCAAGGCGATGCGCGAAACCGGCATCGTGCCCGATTTCATCACCATCGACGGGTCCGAAGGCGGCACCGGGGCCGCCCCGGTGGAGTTTGCCGACCACCGCGGCGCGCCCCTGCACGAGGGACTGATGCTGGTGCACAACACGCTTGTGGGGCTGGGCCTGCGCGACCGGACACGGCTGATCGTTTCGGGCAAATTGGTCAGCGCCTTCGACATTTGCCGGATGTTCACGCTTGGCGCCGATGGCTGCAACATGGCGCGCGGCTTCATGTTCGCGATCGGCTGTATCCAGGCGCAGGCCTGCCATACCGGCAAATGCCCCACCGGTGTGACCACGCAAGACCCGGGCCGGTATCGTGCTCTGGTGGTTGATCAGAAATATCGCCGCGTCGCCAATTTCCACGCCAACACGATGCACGCGCTGAAAGAAGCGGTGGAATCCTCGGGCCTGAGCCACCCCGCCGACCTGACGCCGCATCACCTGATGATCCGGGTCAACACGCGCGACGTGCGCTCGGCCGCCAGCCAGTACGAGTGGCTCACCCCCGGCGACCTCGAGGGCGCGCAGGTCCATCACCCTGCTTTTGCCAAGTATTGGGACGGCGCAAAGACCGACACCTTTGCCTTTGGCAGTTAACGCGCCCTGCGAAAGCGTCGCGACGACCGTGTGCGCCCCGGCTCAGCCCGTGGTTGAACGCGATCCGCGCATTGCGGTGCCCGGCCCTTGCCGCCTTGCCGCACGCTGATGCGCGCCTGACAAGCAAACCTGCCAAACAAAAAAGACCCCGGCAAAGCCGGGGCCAGTCCAACAGGGAGGTACATGTGATTACCCGCACATGCACGGGATACCGTATTCAAACTCTGTAATGAGAATACCACCATGACCGAGATCAAAAAAGAGTCTCGCAAACACGTTTTTGCTATGTTGCCAATTTGTAACCGCCGCCCTCGGTCACCAGCAGGCGCGCATTCGTGGGGTCGGGCTCGATCTTCTGACGCAACCTGTAGATGTGGGTCTCCAGCGTATGGGTCGTCACCCCGGCATTGTAGCCCCAGACCTCGTGCAGCAGCACCTCGCGCGCGACGACGCCATCGGTGGCCCGGTAGAGAAACTTGAGGATGTTGGTTTCCTTCTCGGTCAGCCGAATCTTGCGGTCGTCCTCGGTCACCAGCATCTTCATCGCGGGTTTGAACGTGTAGGGCCCAAGCTGGAAGACCGCATCCTCGCTTTGCTCGTGCTGGCGCAGCTGGGCCCGGATGCGGGCCAGCAGAACGGGAAACTTGAACGGCTTGCTCACATAATCGTTGGCGCCGGCGTCGAGCCCCAGGATAGTGTCGGCGTCGCTGTCGTGTCCGGTCAGCATCAGGACCGGGCTTTTCAGCCCCTGCTTGCGCAACACCCGGCACAGCTCGCGCCCGTCAGTGTCGGGCAGGCCGACGTCGAGGATCACCAGGTCGTAAAGCCCCTCCTTCGCGCGGGCCATCGCTTCGGCACCGTTGGCCGCCTCGAAAACATCGAAATCCTCGGTCATGACAAGCTGTTCGCTCAGCGCCTCGCGCAAATCGTCGTCGTCATCGACCAGAAGTATCTTTCTCAGCTGTCCCATTGGTTCACTCCATTTCCGTTACCCAAGACATGCGCGCTTGCACGCGACCGGGCAAGACGGGTGTAACCGGTTTCACGCTGTCGTGTTTTCGCGTGGGCGCAATGTTCCAAAATGAAACACGACGCGCTAGATGGAAGGCAACGCAAACCCGGATCGTCCATGACCTTCACGCCCAACACCATCGAAATCCTCTCTCGCGCCCGTGCCGACCTGCGCATGGGCGTGCCCGTGGTGATCGCGGCGCATGGCGGCGGTATCCTCGTACTGGCGGCCGAAACGCTGGGGCAGGCGCGGCTCGACGACCTGCGCGCGCTCGGTGGTACGCCGGTGCTGACAATCACCGCGCGGCGGGCCGAAACGCTCAAGGCGCGGCCCTATGACGGCGACCTGGCGCGCGTGCTGCTGCCCGTGGATGCGGGGCTGGAATGGGTCGCGGCGGTGGCCGATCCTGCCGATGACCTCACCCATCCCATGAAAGGCCCGCTGACCAGTGCCCGCGAGGGCGACGCGACGCTGCACCGTCTGGCGCTGCGCCTGGCCAAAAGCGCGCAACTGCTGCCCGCCGCCATAGTTGCCGACCTGCCCGAGCCGACCACGTTCGCGCGGGCCCGCAACCTCACGCTCATCGACACCGATAGCGCCGGCCCGCTGCTGACCGCGCCGCCGCACCCCCACGCGGTGGTCAGCGCCCGCCTGCCCGTCGCTGCCGCCGAAAACGGCCGGCTGCACATCTTCCGCCCCGACGATGGCAGCGAAGAGCACTATGCTTTCGAGATCGGCAAGCCGGCGCGCGACGCGCCCGTCCTGGCGCGGCTGCACTCGGCCTGTTTCACCGGCGACGTCATGGGCTCGCTCAAGTGCGATTGCGGGGCACAGTTGCAGGGTGCGCTGGCGCAGATGGGCGCGGCGGGGGAGGGCGTGTTGCTCTACCTCAACCAGGAAGGGCGCGGCATCGGTCTGGCCAACAAGATGCGCGCCTATTCGCTCCAGGACCAGGGCTTCGACACCGTCGAGGCCAACCACCGTCTCGGGTTCGAGGACGACGAGCGCGATTTTCGCCTCGGTGCCGAGATCCTGAAGTCCCTCGGCTTTTCCCGCGTCCGGCTGCTCACCAACAACCCGCGAAAAATCGACATGATGGAAAAGTACGGCATCACCGTCACCGACCGCGTCTCGCTCAGGCTTGGTGAAACCGCGCAGAACCGCGCCTACCTTGCTACCAAGGTGGCCAAGTCCGGGCACCTGCCATGATGGCTTCTTCTGGCCGGAAATATCCCGGGGGAGTCGCGGCCTGCCGCGACGGGGGCAGCGCCCCCTGCCGCCGTTGCTGCCCATGACGCCCTGCGATCTGGTCCTCACGCCCACGCATCTGCGCTTCATGGGGCGGCGGTTCCCGTGCGCCATCGGGCGCGGCGGCCTGACCGGCGCCAAGCGCGAAGGCGACGGCGCCACGCCTTTGGGTGCGCACCGCATCACCGGGATGCTCTACCGCCCCGACCGCATAGCGCCACCCGCAGACTGGGCTGTGCCGATCCGGCCCGGCGATCTGTGGTCCGACGATCCCGATCATGCCGATTACAACCTGATGGTGCGTGCGCCCTATCCGCACAGCCATGAATGCCTGCGCCGGGCTGATCCGCTTTACGACCTGGTCCTGCTGACCGACTGGAACTGGCCGCGCGCCGTGCGTGGGGCCGGGTCGGCGATCTTCATCCATCAATGGCGCCGGCCCGGATACCCCACTGCCGGCTGCGTCGCGCTCCGGCGCGACCATCTGCGCTGGATCGCCGCGCGCGTTACCGTTGGTACAAGGCTTATCGTGCCCGCCGCTCAGCCGTAGTCACGTTCTCCGAAGATCGCCGATCCCACGCGCACATGCGTGGCGCCAAGGGCGATGGCGCGCTCGAAATCGCCGCTCATCCCCATCGACAGCCCGGTCAGCCCGTTGCGCGCCGCGATCTTGCCCA
>NZ_JAGXFK010000034.1 GCF_024637375.1 Sediminimonas sp.
CTCGGTGGCCGGTCTGCTGGGTCTGGTCTGGTGCATCGTCAAGGTTGCGCGGGCCCGGCGCGCCGGGCTTGGTGATGCCGACCTGCGCGCCGTGGTGCGCAGCGTTCTGCCGGTGAACCTGGCGGCACTGATGCTTTCGGTGCTGGGCCTGATGATGGTGGTGGTGGGCATCCTGCTGGGCTGAGCCGCGCGCGCAGGTCGTCTGCGGGCTCAGACCATCGCGGCAAAGCGGCCGCCGGTCTTGATCAACTCTTCGAACAGCGGATCGGGCGCGAACAGCTCAGGGGCGGTTTGCGCCTGCCGGTGCAGGGTTTTCGCGATCTGGACCAGCCCGGCGCTGTCGGCAGCCTTCATCGGCCCGCCGCGCCAGCGCGGAAAACCGGGGCCGTTCACCATCACCGCGTCGATATCCGAGGGCCGCTGCGCCGCATCGGTGCGAACCAGCCGCGCCCCGGCATTGGCCATCGCCGCAAGAGACAGCCGCCAGATCGCGTCATCGTCGACCGGGTCCACGGCAAGGCGCGGTGCCTCCACGTCCTCCAGCAATTGCGCCAGCGCGGGGTCGGCGGCGGGCGCATCGGCCTCCCACCGATAAAACCCGGCGCCGGACCGCGCCCCGGTACGCCCCGCCGCGACCAGCCGCTCCAGGCTGGGGCGCAACCGGGTCGGGAAGCCGTCATGCAACTCCTGAACCCTCAGGCGCGCGAGAACCACGTCAAGGCCGATACGATCCATCGCTTCGATCGCGCCGCGCGGCATCCCGTGCCGGCGCAGGGCGCCGTCCACCCGGCCGGGCGCGACGCCCTGCGCGACGAACCCCGCGGCCACCGCCCGCAGCGCCGCGATGATCCATTCGCTGAGCGGGCCGCAACCGGTGCCGGCACGCACCGCGATCCGGCCCAGACGCCCCCGGACCACCCCGGCCAGGGCCGCGACCGCGGCCGCGTCGGTTTGCGGGCCGGCGATAATTTCGGCCAGCCGCGCGTGGTGAGCGGAGCCGTGGAAAAACAGCCCCAGCACGTCGCCCGGCCTCCCGGTCTGCGCCGCCAGGTCGGCCACCGGGTGGATCAGCGAGTGGCTGGCCAGGATCGCCCCCTCCTGCGCGACCTGGTCAAGCGCCGCGAAGACCCGCTGCTTGGTCTCCAGATGATCGGCGACCGCCTCGACGATCAACTGCGCCTGCCCCAGATCGGCCAGCCGCGTAGTGCCTGTCCAGCGCCGCATCCGCGTGGCACGGGCCTCGGCGCTCAGCCGGTCGGCCGACACGGCCGCATCGTAAACCGACAGGATCCGCCCGCGCGCGGTGTCGAGCGCGCCTTCGTCGCGGTCGAAATGCACCACCGGCAGGCCGGCGTCCAGACAGCACAGCGCCACCCCCGCCGCGGTCGGACCGCCGCCCACCACGGCCACGGTGCCCACGCGCCCGCGCCCGCCCGCTTGCGCGGCGCCCGGCATGCGCGCGGCACGCCGCTCGGCCAGGTAGGCATGGCGCAAACCGGCCGAGTGGGGCGTCTCCATCACCTCGGCGAAGGCCGTGCGCTCGAACTCCAGCCCGGCCTCGAAGGGCAGAAGCTGCGCTGCCTCGACGCACTCCACGATCCGTGCCGCCATGAGGCAACGCGGCACATCGGCGATCTGCGCAAGCCTGTCGCGCCGGGCCGCGATGGCGTTGGCATAGGCCGCGGGGTCGTCGGCACCGGCCTGGATATCGCAGGCGCGCGGCCATGGCGGCCCGGCCTCGGCCATCGCGCGGGCCACATCGACCGCCGCCGCCTCGGCGTCGGCCTCGACGATCCGTGTCATCAGGCGCTGCAGGGGCGCGGATTCGACACCCGCCACGCGGCCCGATATCAGCACATCAAGCGCCGACGCCGCGTCCAGCAGGCGCGGCAACCGTTGCGTGGCCCCGGCGGCGGGCAGCAGCCCGCGGCCGATCTCGGGCAGGCCCGCGCGCACCCCGCGGCGCGCGATGCGGGCATGGGCGGCAAGGGCCAGTTCCAGCCCCGCACCGGTGGCATGCCCGTCAAGCGCCGCCACCACGGGTTTTCCGGCGCGCTCCACCGCGGCGCAAAGCGCCCCGGCGCGCAGCGCCGGCGCGGTGCCCTGCGTTTCGATCTCGGCGACATCCAGGCCGGTGCAAAACACCTGCTCGCCCGCGCAAAGAACCACCGCGCGCACTGCGTCATCGGCCAGCGCGGCATCCAGCGCGGCGCCGAGCGCCTGCATCGTCGCCATGGTCAGCCGGGCGCCGCGCGCCTGATCCAGCCGCAGGCGCGCGATGCCGTCGCTTTGCTCGCTGCTGACCGCCGCATTGGCCACGTCGCGGCCCTCCCCCGCTCTGGCGTCCGCCTATTGTTTACGGGCGCGGGCGCGAAATGCAAGCCGGCCGGGCGCGGGCGCGGCGTCAGGCCATCTCAGCGGCACAGGTCTTGCAGAACGGGGTCGCCGGCAACAGGTCCAGCCGCTCGGAAGAGATCTCGGCGCCGCAACGGGTGCAGATGCCGTATTCGCCGTCGCGGATGCGTTGCAACGCGGCGCGGATGCCGCGGATTTCCTCTTCGCCGGCATGGCCAAGCTGTGCGAGCACCTCGTCGGTTTCGTGTTCGATGGCGGCGTCGTCCCAGTCCTTGGTGTGCGGCTCGTCGAGTTCGGCCTCGATCCGGTGAAGCCGGGTGTCGAGGGTTGCCAGTTGGGTCATCAGCGTCTGTCGGCGCGCGTCAAGCGTGGCCATTGCGTTTCCTCCTTTTGCGTCGGGCGAATACTGCCAAACTCACGTCAACCATGTCGTTGATCGAGGTCAACACCGTCGCAGCGCGCGAGTGTAATATATCGGGGTTGTAACATATGCACGCTTTATTATATGTTGTTCAAAACGGAGGACCCCATGTCACCAGACGTCAAAGCCTTTTTCGACGACGCGACCAACACCATTTCCTACGTCGTGCGCGACCCGGCCGGTAGCGCCTGCGCGATCATCGATTCGGTGCTGGACTTCGATTACGCCTCGGGCCGGACCGACACCCGCTCGGCCGACGCGATCATCGCCCATGTGCGCGACGCGGGGCTTGAAGTGAAATGGTTGCTGGAAAGCCATGTCCATGCCGACCACCTGTCGGCGGCGCCCTACATCCAGCAACAGCTCGGCGGCAAGATCGGCATCGGCGACCGCATCCAGGTCGTGCAGGACACCTTCGGCAAGGTATTCAACGAGGGCACCGAGTTCCAGCGCGACGGCAGCCAGTTCGACAAGCTGTTCCGCGAGGGCGACAGTTTTCACATCGGCCAGCTCAGGGGCGACGTGCTGCACACGCCCGGGCATACGCCGGCCTGCCTGACCTACGTGATCGGCGATGCCGCCTTCGTCGGCGATACGCTGTTCATGCCCGATTTCGGCACGGCGCGCTGCGATTTTCCCGGCGGCTCGTCCGAAACGCTCTACAACTCGATCCAGAAGATCCTCGCCCTGCCCGACGAGACCCGCATCTTCGTTGGCCACGATTACAAGGCGCCCGGGCGCGAGGATTATGCCTGGGAAACCACCGTGGGCGAGCAGAAAGCCGCCAACATCCACGTCGGCGCCGGCAAGGACAAGGACGCTTTTGTCAAGATGCGCGACGCGCGCGACGCAACGCTGGCCATGCCCAAGCTGATCATCCCGTCGCTTCAGGTGAACATGCGCGCGGGACAAATGCCGCCCGCCGATGAACAGGGCGACGTGTTCTTGAAGGTGCCGGTCAACAAGCTGTGACGCCTGGCTACCCTCCGATCACGGCGCCGCCGCGAATCGGCGCCCCGGCGATCGCCGGCTTCTGACAGGACTTTCAAACGGGAATCACGACACCATGGAACAAGACTGGATCTGGGGTCTGGTCGGCGGCCTGCTGATCGGCACGGGCGGCGCCGTCTACCTGCTGGCCAACGGCCGCATAATGGGCGCCAGCGGCATCGTCGGCGGGCTGGTCGACGGCAGCGAGTGGCGGCACTGGCGCGAACGCGGCGCCTTCCTGGCCGGGGTGCTGCTGCTGCCGGTGCTGCTCTACCCCCTCTACGGCGAGGTGAACACGCACATCACCGGCAACTGGGTGGTGATCATCGCCGCCGGTCTGCTGGTGGGTATCGGCACGCGAATGGCCAATGGCTGCACCTCGGGGCACGGGGTGTGCGGCATGTCGCGGCTTTCGTTGCGCGGGATCGTGGCGACGGTGTTCTACATTCTCGCCGGCGGGCTGACGGTGGCGCTGTTCCGGCACGGGCTGGGGTGGATATGATGCGCGCGCTTTACGCTTTCATCGCCGGCGCGCTGTTCGGTGCGGGGCTGTTCGTGTCGGGCATGACCGACACGCTCAAGGTACAGGGCTGGCTCGACGTGTTCGGCGACTGGGATCCGACGCTGGCTTTCGTGATGGGCGGCGCGATCATCCCGATGGCCATCGCCTGGGCATTCGTGCCGGGGCGTGCGCCGCTTGTCGGCGGGGCGTTCCCGCAAAAGCCGCAGCCGCGCCTGGGGCGCAACCTCGTCCTCGGCTCGGTGCTGTTCGGCGCCGGCTGGGGGCTGGCCGGCCTGTGCCCCGGTCCGGCGATCGCCTCGCTCTCCTATGGCGGGGTGGGCCACTGGGTGTTCGCCGCGGCGATGCTGGCCGGGATGGTGGCGACGCCCCCGATTCGCAAGGCACTGGACAGACGGCTACCGGACGGCTAAACGGCGGCCATGGAAAGCCGCCGGATTACCGATACCTACAGCGTCGCGCCACAGATCGCCGCCGAAGACCTGGCCGGGATCCGCGCGGCGGGATTTTCCACCGTGATTTGCAACCGCCCCGATTGCGAGGTGCCCGACGACCTGAGCGCGGCCCGGATCAGGGACGCGGCCGAAGCAGCGGGGCTGGACTTCCACGACCTGCCGCTGACCCATGACAGCATGTCGCCCGAGCGGATCGCGCGCCAGCGCCGCATCTGCGAGAACGCTGCCGGCCCGGTGCTGGCCTATTGCGCCTCGGGGACGCGGTGCACCATTGCCTGGGCGCTCGGCGAGGCCGGGCATCGCACTACGGACGAGATACTGTCGATTGCCCGCGCGGCGGGCTATGACCTGGCACCGCTGCGCCCCAGGATCGACGCCCTGGCGTCCGAAGGCGGCGTCTGAAGCACGCCCGCGCGTTCACTGCCAGCCCCTGCCGACATTGCATGCCCCTAGGGCGCGTCGCCGTGGCGAACAGCACGCCATTTTCACCGTGATCACCGGGTCAGCGCCTCCAGTTCGGCGTCGCTGAGCCGCGGGTCGTCCGGCGCCTCGCCCGCTGGCGGGTCTTCGCCACCGGGCTGTTCGTCCACGGCATCGGCCGCCGCGGTCGCCAGCCCCTCCGGTTCGGCGCCGGTCGTGGCCCTGTCCGACGCATCGCCTGCCGCGGACAGGCCCGCCGCGATCCATTCGTGCGACCCATCCCCGCCAGCGCCCCCTGGCGCGGCCGCTGTCAGCCGCAACGCCCGGCGCCCGCCCATCTGCCCCAGACGCGCGCGCGCCACCGTCCGGCGCGTGCCGGGTTCCAGCGCGACATCGCGCAGCGCCTCGCGGGCGATCGGCACAACGTCGCCCGGCTTGAGCGCCAGCACCTCCGCCAAGGGCAGTTCGAGGCGGCACAGGACCGCGTCCATCCGGACAGTGGTGTCCAGCACGCGCGCCTGCCAGCGCGGGTCGGGCAGCGCGGCGGCGGCCGTGCCGTCCGCGTCCGCCGATGTCGCCGCAACAACCGGCAATGCCAGCACGAAGGCGCCCTCGCGGCCCGCCTCGCCCAGTTTCACCGACACCCGGAAAACGTGATAGCGATCCGCGGTCAACATCGCGCGCAGGGCATGTGGCGCGGCCTGCATGGGGCCGGTGGCATGGCCCCCGGTCCAGCCGGCGTCCGGCCCGGCCGCCATGTTTGCCGCGAACCGCGCCAACACCGCGTCGAACACTGGCGCACATAACGCCGCATCGGTGCGCGTGGGTGCGCGCGCGGGCGTCGCGCGTGGCGCCACGGTGCCGGTTGTCTGCGCCTCGACCAACGCCGCGGTCAGCGCCGGGTCCAGCGCCAGCGCGCCGTGTGCCGCCCCTTCCGGCCCGTCCAGCGACATCAACAGGGCACCTTCGGCGACCATTTCCAACAGGCTTGCCGGATCGGCAACCAGCCGCTCGGTGCCGAGTACGCCGAGCGGCATCGAGAGGGCGCGCGCCGCCGTGCGTTCCAGCGCCAGCCGCAAGCCCCGCGCCGGCGACATCACGCGCGCCTCGATCTGCGCGCGCGCCGCCTTTGCCTTGCGGCGCAGCACCGGGTCTGCCTTGTCTGACGCCATGTCTTCGCCGTCTCCCGCGGTTTTCGGACAGGCTAGGACGGCAGGGTTACCAAGTTCTGAATCGTGGCACGGCGCGCTATTGCGCCGCGCGCATGGCGGCAACCGGCAGGATCACGCGAAACGCCGCGCCGCCCTGCCCGGGCAGGTAGGTGATCTCGCCGCCGAGGCGGGCCATGATCTCGCGGCAGATCGCCAGCCCGAGGCCGGCACCGCCGGCGGATTCGCCTTCGGCGACGCGGCTGAACTTCTCGAACACCAACGCCTGCGAATCGGTCGGGATGCCCGCCCCGTTATCGACGAAATCGACCACCACCGCGTTGCCGCGCTGCGCCACCTCGATGCTCAGCAACGGCGCCGTGGCGTCACAATATTTTCGGGCATTGGCGATGAGGTTGATGAACACCTGCGCCAGCCGGTCGAGATCGCTGGTCAGGCCGATATCCTCGCGCGTGCGGTCGCGGCGGATCGTCAGCCGCTCTTCGGCCACCCCGGCGGCGGCGACGGCCTGGTCGATCACCGACACCAGCCGCCCGTCGCGCATGTTGAGGCTGACCTGCCCGCTTTCCAGAACGCTCAGGTCCAGCAGATCATCCAGCAACCGGGTCAGTCGCAGCGCCTCGTCGTGGATGATCGAGGCGTATTTCGTCATGTCATGCGAGGACAGGTCCGGCGCATCGCGCAGGATCTCGGAAAAAGCCCGGATCGATGTCATCGGTGTGCGCAACTCGTGGCTGATCTGGCTGAGAAAGGCATCCTTCTGCACCGACAGCTTGGTGAGCTTCTCGTTGGCCTCGCGCAACTGCCCCGCGATGCGCGTCAGCTCGGCCGATTTTGCCTCGAGCTGGCTGGAATACTCCATCATCTGCGCGGTCTCGTCGGCCACTGCCAGCAGGTCTTCGACCGACACCGTCGCCGCGCCCATGATCTGGCCGACCATCGCGTGCGCGGTCGCCGCCCCCACGGCGCCAGACAGTTCGCGTTCGAGCCGTTGCAGGAATTCCGGCGTCGGCTCGGGCAGGTAGCCCGCCAGCCCCTGTCGCGCCGCCTCGGCCTGGAACAGCGCCTGCGCCTGCGCCGGGCCCATCATGCGCTGCGCCATGATCAGCAGGTCCTCGCTTTGCGCGGTGCCGCCCGACCAGCTTTGCGGGTTGCCGGAATGCTCGAACACGTTGACGAACTGCGCGCCCTGCAACCGCTCCAGCGGCTGCGGAAAGCTGAGCAGCGAGCCGGTCACGAAAACCACCGTGTTGAGCCCCAGCGACCACATCACCGCGTGTACCAGCGGGTCGAGCCCCTCGATCCCGAACAGCGCCTGTGGCCTCAGCCAGGCAATGCCCCACGGCCCGTAAGCCATGACCGCGTCGGTCATCAGGATGCCGCCACCGAAACTGGGCAACAGCAGGCTGTAGCACCAGATGACGAACCCGGTGCCCAGCCCCGCCAGCGCCCCGATCCGCGTCGCCCCGCGCCAGAAGATGCCGCCCATCAGCGCCGGCAGGAACTGCGCCACGCCGGCGAACGACACCAGCCCGATCGCCGCCAGCGCGGTGCCGCCGCCCGAGACACGGTAGTAGAGGTATCCCAGACCCAGGATCACCGCGATCGACACCCGCCGCGCCAGCAGCACCAGGTGGCGCACGTCGCCCGCCACCGCCGCGCCGCCGCCGGCGAAACGCAGCCAGATCGGCATCACCACATGGTTGGACACCATCGTGCTGAGCGCGATCGCCGCCACGATCACCATCGAGGTGGCCGATGAAAATCCGCCCAGGAACGACAGCATCGCCAGCTTGTCCTGTCCCTGGCTAAGGGGCACGGTCAGCACGAACTGGTCGGGGTTGGCGCCGGGGGGCAGCACCTCCAGCCCGACCACCGCGATGGGAACCACGAACAGGCTCATCGCCATCAGGTAGGCCGGGAAGGCCCACGAGGCGGTGCGCAACTGGTGCTCGTCCTCGTTTTCGACCACCAGAACCTGGAACATGCGCGGCAGCGTCAGGAACGCCGCCGCCGACAGCATCGTCAGCCCCGCCCAGCGGCCGCCATCCATCTGCCACTGCCCGATCTCCGAGGCATCGATCCGCGCCAGCGTGGCCTCGATGCCGCCGCCCACGCCCCAGACCACGAACACCCCGACCGCGAGCAATGCGAAAAGCTTGACCACCGCTTCCAGCGCGATGGCCATCACCACGCCGTGGTGGCGTTCGTTGGCATCCAGGTTGCGGGTCCCGAACAGGATGGTGAAGAACGCCAGCCCCATCGCCACCCACAGCGCCGTCGAGCGGCTGTCGGCAGGCACGGCGCTGCTGGGATCGGCGCGCGCGAAACTGGCGAATGACAGCGTCACCGATTGCAGTTGCAGCGCGATATAGGGGGTGGTGCCGATCACCGCCAGCGCGGTCACGAACACCGCCAGCGTGTTGGACTTGCCGTAGCGCGACGAAATCAGGTCGGCGACCGAGGTGATCCGCTGCGTGCGCCCGATCCGTACCAGCTTGCGCAGCACCCACCACCACCCCACCATGACCAGCGTCGGCCCCAGGTAGATGGTCAGGTATTCCATGCCGCTGCGCGCCGCGTAGCCGACCGCGCCATAGAACGTCCAGGCGGTGCAATAGATCGACAGCGACAGCGTGTAGACGACCGACGAGCGCAGGAATGCCGCCCGCCCCCTGAGCGCCGCGCGCTCGGCCATGAAGGCCACCGCGAACAGCAACGCGACGTACACCAGGCAGACGACGATCAGCAGGTTGAGCGAGGCCATCAGCCGCCTCCCGGCGCGTCCGTCTTTTCGGGCGAACGATCCAGCCGCGACGACAGCGCCCATGCCAGCAGCGCCAGCAGCGCCCAGACACCGAAGATGTAGAGCATCGCGCGCGACGTGGCGACGCCTTCACCGCCGGCTGCGGCGTCGCTCCATAGCAGCGGCACCGCCCACAGGAATGCGCCGAGCACCGGCAACAGCCGCAGCGCGTCCATGAGCCGGCGCTGGCGGTAGCTGCGCCGTTCCAGGAAGAGGGCATTGGACGACTCGCTCACGATGGCACCAGGTCGCGCAACGCCTCGAGCACCTCGGCGTTCGAGAACGGCTTGGTCATGAAGCGGCTGGCGCCCAGCCGCTCGGCCAGTTCGCGGTCCTTCGCCTGACCGCGCGCGGTCAGCATCAGCACCGGCAGGTCGCGCGTCGCCGGCGCGGCGCGCAGGTCGGTCAGGATGTCATAGCCGCTGCGCCCCGGCAGCATCACGTCGAGGATCACCAGGTCGGGGTCGTGCGCGGCCACCGCCGCGACCGCGTCGTTGCCGTTCGAATGCGTGTGCACCGCCCAGCCATCCCGCATCAGGATGAAACTGATCGCCTCGATGATGTTCGGCTCATCCTCGATCACAAGGACATGCTTGCCCATGCCATCGCTCCTCCCCCGAGCGTTACGGTCAGGCCGTCATGACGTTATCACCAATGTGACCGCACAAGTCAAAACCCATCCGTCAGGATCGAGGGCTCGCGTCGCCCGGCACAGTTTTCGCGCGGGCAGATACGACAGTTCACGCCCAGTTCCAGCGGCGCGCGCGCGCCTTCGCCCTGCGGCGGCGGGCCATCGAGCGGCAGCATCAGCATGTGCGCCTCGTAGAGCGGGTCGGACAGGGGATCGTCGCGCCGCGCGAAGGGCTGCGCGATGGCGTATGTCATGAACAACCCGCCGTCGCGGGCGCTCTGGCGCACCACCTGTCGGATCGGCGACAACGGCCGGCTGAGCGCCTGGAACAGCGGCCAGAGCGGACAGGCGGCGCCAAACCGCGGCAGCCCGAATCCGCGTATCGGCTTGCGCAGGATCAACGTACCCGAGGCATCGCAACTCACCAGCCCCACGGGCCCGGCGCCACCGGCCGCGCGCAGGGCCGCGAGCCGCCGCATCACCGTGGTCATGTCGGTGCCCAGTTCCCGCGACAGCACCGCCGGGTCGGCCCCCAGTCGCGCCACCGCGCGTTCCAGGGGCCGCATCGGCAAGGTCAGCGCATCGGCGAGGTAGCGTTCCAGGTGGGCCCGCGCCATCGCTCGGGCCGACGCCGAATGCAACCGCTCCTGGCCGGCCAGCACCGCCGCGATCGCCTCGGCCCCCGCCGCCGGATCGCGCGCGGCCTCCAGTTCGGCGAAATGGTGCTCGCGCGCGTCCAGGAACACCTCCAGTTCCTCTTGCGGCGAGGACAGCGCCGCGTCCGTCTCGCCAGCCGCGTCAAGGTACGAGACCAGTGCTTCGCTGCTGTTGGCCAGCCGGGCGCTATCCTCGTTGATATTGCGATGAAAGCGCCCGCGCCATTCCGGTTCCAGGTCCGGGTTGTCGGCCAGGATACCGGCGGTGGCGCGGATCGCGGTGACGGTGGACAGCATCTCGTGCAGCGAAGCGGCAAGGTGCGGGTCATGGGTCAGCCGGTCGGTCAGGGTTTCGACGATATGCTCCAGCTCCGCCGCGCGCCGGTGGCGCGCCGCCAGCAACCGCGCCCAGCCCGGAAACCGGCCGGCGAAATCCTGAACGGCGCCGGCCTCGGCCGCCGCGGCCGGATCGGCGGCACGCGCCTCGCGCAGCACATCGAGCAGCGCCGCCTCGGCGCCCTCGCTCAGAGTCGTGGGTTCAACGCCCAGCACCCGGGCGATGTCGAGCAACAGCTTGCCGCCGATTCTGCGGCGGTTGTGCTCGATCAGGTTCAGGTACGAGGGCGAGATCCCGGCGCGACGGGCCAGTTCGGCCTGACGCAGCCCCGCACCGATGCGGCGCTCGCGGATTCGCTGTCCGACAAGTTGACGTTGCGGCATCGCAATTTCCTATCTGAATCAACGCGTTTCTGCACTGCCAAGAAGATTTCTTTACAAGTTATCCTGGCGCATTGTGCATTTTTTTACAAAAAAATTGTTTTGGTCAAAGCGTTTGTTGCGAAGTTTTCTTTCCATGCACGATAATGGCTTTGCACAAATGGTGCATGCGGGCCGCGCAAGAGGAGAGCGCACCCGCGATCCACGAAACGGGAGGATACCATGTCCAAGACCACATTCACGCGCCGCGGCGTGCTGAGAACCGGCGCTGTCGCCGGGGCCGGCGTTGCGCTTCCGACGATCTTCACCGCCTCGTCCGCGGCCGCCTTCACCAACGAGCCCACCGGCAACACCGTGACGCTGGGCTTCAACGTGCCGCAGACCGGCCCCTATGCCGACGAGGGCGCCGACGAGCTGCGTGCCTACAAACTGGCCGTCGAGCACCTCAACGGCGAGGGCGACGGTGGCATGATGAACACCTTCAGCTCCAAGGCGCTGCAGGGCAACGGCATCCTCGGCAAGAAGGTCGAGTTCGTCACCGGCGACACCCAGACCAAGTCGGACGCCGCACGCGCCTCGGCCCGCTCGATGATCGAGAAGGACGGCGCCATCATGGTCACCGGCGGCTCGTCCTCGGGCGTGGCCATCGCCGTGCAGGGCCTGTGCCAGGAAGCGGGCGTGATCTTCATGGCCGGCCTGACGCACTCCAACGACACCACCGGCAAGGACAAGAAGGCCAACGGTTTCCGCCACTTCTTCAACGCCTACATGTCGGGTGCCGCGTTGGCGCCGGTGCTGGCCGCCCGCTACGGGGAAGACCGCAAGGCCTATCACCTCACGGCAGACTACACCTGGGGCTGGACCCAGGAGGAATCGATCGTCGCCGCGACCGAGGCTCTGGGCTGGGAAACCGTGAACACGGTCAAGACCCCGCTGTCGGCCACCGACTTCAGTTCCTACATCGCGCCGGTGATGAACTCGGGCGCCGATGTTCTGGTGCTCAACCACTACGGCGGCAACATGGTCAACTCGCTGACCAACGCGGTGCAGTTCGGCCTCAAGAACAAGAGCGTCAACGGCAAGAACTTCGAAATCGTCGTGCCGCTCTACTCGCGCCTGATGGCCCGCGGCGCCGGCGAGAACGTCAAGGGCATTCTCGGCTCGACCAACTGGCACTGGTCGCTGACAGACGCGGGCTCGAAGGCGTTCGTCAAGTCCTTCGGCGAGAAATACGGCTTCCCGCCCAGCCAGGCGGCGCACACCTGCTACGTGCAAACGCTGCTGTACGCGGATGCCGCAAGCCGCGCCGGAAGCTTCAACCCCTGCGCCATCGGTGAAGCCCTCGAAGGGTTTGAATTCGACGGCCTGGGCAACGGCAAGACGCTCTACCGCGCCGACGACCACCAGTGCTTCAAGGACGTGCTGGTCGTGCAGGGTAAGGAGAACCCGCAGTCCGAGTTCGACCTTCTCGAAGTTGTCGAGGTCACCCCGGCCGCGCAGGTCACCTATCCGCCGGATCACCCGATGTTCGCCGGCGGCAGCCTGGGCAGTTGCAACCCGGGTAGCTAAGCGGTCAACACGCGACAACAGAGGGGATGCGCGGGGTCGCCTGCGCATCCCTTGTTCGACCGGGGAGCCCCCGCACGGGCGCGGCTGCGCCGCGGCCGTTACGCGGTAACTCCTGACAACCCAAGGTGGGGACAATGGACGCAATCATCCTGCAAATTCTCAACGGGCTCGACAAGGGATCGGCGTATGCGCTGATCGCGCTCGGCCTCACGTTGATCTTCGGCACCCTGGGGGTGGTGAACTTCGCCCACGGGGCGCTGTTCATGATCGGTGCGTTCTGTGCCGTGACCTTTTCGAAGTTTCTCAGTATCAGCTACACGGTCATCGACGAGACCAAGACCGACTTCCTGGGAAACCCGCTCAAGGTGGATCTGACCTATGTCGAAGCCTGGTTCGGCCAGTCGGTCGGCGGTACGATCCTGGACTGGGCGGTGCCGCTGTCGATCTTGATGGCGATTCCGGTGATGGTGATCATCGGCTTCATCATGGAGCGCGGCCTGATCAAGCATTTCTATGCCCGCCCGCACGCCGACCAGATCCTCGTGACCTTCGGTCTTGCCATCGTGCTGCAGGAAATCATCAAGTATTTCTACGGCGCCAACCCGATCCCCACCCCGGCGCCCGACATGTTCCGCGGCTCATTCGATTTCGGGGCGCTGCTGGGATTTGATGCCAACACCATCATCTACCCCTACTGGCGGCTGGTCTATTTCCTCTTCGCCGCGGTGATCATCAGCGCGGTCTTCGCCTTTCTGCGCTTCACCACCTTCGGCATGGTGGTGCGCGCCGGTATGGCCGACCGCGAAACGGTTGGCCTGCTGGGCATCGACATCGACAAGCGATTCACCCTGATGTTCGGCATCGCCGCGGCGGTGGCGGGGCTGGCAGGGGTCATGTATGCGCCCATCAATTCGCCCAATTACCACATGGGTATGGATTTTCTGGTGCTCAGTTTCGTGGTGGTCGTGGTCGGCGGCATGGGCTCTCTGCCCGGCGCGGTGCTGGCCGGTTTCCTGCTGGGGATTCTCGAATCCTTCGCCTCGATGAACGAGGTCAAGTCGATCCTGCCGGGAATCGACCAGATCATCATCTATCTCGTTGCCATCATAATTCTGCTGACGCGTCCGCGCGGCCTGATGGGCCGCAAGGGCGTGATGGAGGAGTGATCCCATGCTGGGACTGAACAAGAAAGACACGGGCCTTCTGCTGATCGTGGCCGTGCTGGCGCTTTTCGCGCCGATCATCTTCAACCCGTTCCCCAGCGACAGTGCCATGGCGCAGTTCAACGCGGGCTACCCCGACCTGATGCAGCGCTTCGTGATCTTCGGGATCTTCGCGATCGGGTACAACATCCTGTTCGGGCTGACCGGCTACCTCAGTTTCGGTCACGCCGCCTTTCTGGGCGTCGGATCGTATGCAGCGGTGTGGATGTTCAAGCTGCTGAGCATGAACATCCTCCCCGCTATCGCGCTGAGCATCGTGATCGCCGGGGTGTTTGCGGCGCTGATCGGCTATGTCAGCCTGCGCCGGTCGGGGATCTACTTCGCGATCCTGACGCTGGCCTTCGCGCAGATGAGCTACAACCTGGCCTACTCGGTGCTCACCCCGATCACCAACGGCGAGACCGGGCTGCAATTGTCTCTGGACGACCCCCGCATCCTCGACGGCGCCCCGGAGAGCGTCGGCAGCCTGCCCTACCCGACGTTGCTGGGCTTCGAGATGAGCGATACCTACGTGATGGCGGCGGGCGGGTGGCAATTCCAGTTCTCGGTCGGCTACTACGTCTGCGCGGTGGTGCTCCTGCTGGCCTTCTACCTGTCGATCCGCATCTTCCGGTCGCCCTTCGGAATGATGCTGCGCGCGGTCAAGTCAAACCAGCAGCGGCTTAACTATACCGGGGTCAACGCCCGTCCCTACACGCTCGCGGCGTTCGTCATCTCGGGCATGTATGCCGGGCTGGCCGGCGGGCTGATGGCGTCGATGGACCCGCTTGCCGGTGCCGACCGTATGCAGTGGACGGCCAGCGGCGAGGTGGTGCTGATGACCATCCTCGGCGGCGCCGGCACCCTGATCGGGCCTGTTCTGGGGGCTGGGTTCATCAAGTATTTCGAGAACATCTTCTCGAAGATCAACGATACAATCCTGCACCAGTGGTTCGCTATCATGCCCGATGGAATCGAAGATGTCCTGGTCGCCCTGGTGCACCCGTTCGTCGGCAAGGGCTGGCATCTGACGCTGGGCATCCTGTTCATGCTGGTGGTCATCTTCCTGCCCGGCGGTCTGGTCGAGGGCGGCCAGCGCATCGCGGGTCTTTTCCGCCGCCGGAAAACCGACAATGATGGCGACGGCGACACCGGGTCGTCGACCTCCAAAGACCCCGCCGAGTAAGGAGAAACCAATGGGTATCCTCGAAGTTAAAGGCGTCAACAAGCGTTTCGGCGGGCTGCAGGCCCTGGGCAACATCAACCTCGACATCGCCGAGAACAGCGTGCACGCCATCATCGGCCCCAACGGCGCCGGAAAATCCACGCTGCTCAACTGTCTGGTGGGCAAGCTCATCCCCGACACCGGCTCGGTGCTCTTCGACGGACAGAGCGTTCTGGGGCGCAAACCCTACGAGATCAACCAGATGGGCATTTCCCGCGTCTTCCAGACGCCCGAGATATTCGGCGATCTCACTGTTCTGGAAAACATGATGATCCCGTGCTTTGCCAAGCGCGACGGCTCTTTCCGCATGCATGCCTTCGAGCACAGCGAGAACGAGGCCGAAATCATAGAGCACGCCGAAGCGACGCTCGAAAACGTCACCATGGCCGACAAGCGCCACATGCATTCGGCATCGCTGTCGCGCGGTGACAAGCGGCGGCTGGAAATCGCCATGTGCCTGGCGCAGGATCCCAAGCTGCTGCTGCTCGATGAGCCGACCGCCGGCATGGCGCGCCACGATACCAACAACACCATCGACCTGCTAAAGCGCATCCGCGACGAACTCAGCATCACGATCGTGATCATTGAACACGACATGCACGTCGTATTCAGCTTGGCCGAGCGGATCACGGTGCTGGCGCAGGGCTCGCCACTGGTCGAGGACACGCCCGACAACATCAAGGGCCACCCCAAGGTGCGCGAAGCCTATCTCGGCGAAGCCGCGTAAGAAAGGACACCCCATGAACGTCAAACCCGACTTTTCCAAGGGCAAGAGCTACGCCGAGACCGCCCCCGCCTTCCTGTCGGTGTGGAACGTGGAAAGCTACTACGGCGAAAGCTACATCGTGCAGAACATCAGCTTCAACGTGCACGAAGGCGAGATCCTGGCACTGCTGGGGCGCAACGGCGCCGGCAAGACCTCGACGCTGCGTTCGATCGCAAGGATGCAGAGCCCGCAGGTCACCCATGGCGAGATCTGGCTCGATCACCAGCCGCTGCACACCATGAGCAGTTACCAGGCGGCCAGGGCCGGTATCGGACTGGTCCCCGAGGACCGCTGCATCATCGCCGGCCTGACAGTCGAGGAAAATCTGGAACTGGCCCAGATCGCCCCGCCTGTCGGCTGGTCGATCGACCGCCTGTTCGAGCTGTTCCCGCGGCTCAAGGAACGCCGCAAGCAGGACGGCGTGACCCTGTCGGGCGGCGAACAGCAGATGCTGGCGGTGGCCCGCGCGCTGGCGCGCGACATCAAGGTGCTGCTGCTCGACGAACCCTATGAGGGGCTCGCCCCCGTCATCGTGGACGAGATCGAAAAGACCCTGCGCATCATCAAGGAACAGGGCATCACCACCGTGATCGTCGAACAGAACGCGGTACGCGCGCTGGAACTGGCCGACCGGGCGGTGATCCTCGACACCGGCGGTATCGTCTTCGACGGCACCGCCGCGGAAGTTCTTGAAAATGAAAGCCTGCGCGCCGAGTATCTGGCCATCTGACAAGGCAGCCCGGGCATGCGCACGCGCATGCCTTGCGCCGTTGCAATGACCAACACGACAGAAAGACGAAGGTCCATCATGTCTGACAAAACCTACGAACCCACAGCCGATTTTGCCGCCAAGGCGCATGTCGACGCCGCGAAATATCGCGAGATGTACGACGCTTCGGTCAAGGATCCCGATGCCTTCTGGGCCGAGCACGGCAAACGCCTCGACTGGATCGAGCCGTTCACCAAGGTCAAGAACACCACGTTCGAATACGGCAACGTCGATATCCGCTGGTTCGAGGACGGCGTGCTGAACGTCGCGGAAAACTGCATCGACCGTCACCTGGCGACCCGCGGAAACCAAACCGCGATCATCTGGGAGCCCGACGACCCGGACGCCGAGGCGCTGCACATCACCTACCGCGAACTGCACGAAAAGGTGAACCGCTTTGCCAACGTGCTGCTCAGCCAAGGCGTGATGCGCGGCGACCGGGTGGTGATCTACCTGCCGATGATCCCCGAGGCCGCCTATGCCATGCTGGCCTGCGCACGCATCGGCGCGGTGCATTCGGTGGTCTTCGCCGGGTTCTCGCCCGATGCGCTGGCCAACCGCATCAACGATTGCAGCGCCAAGCTGGTCATCACCGCCGACGAGGCGCCGCGCGGCGGCCGCGTCACGGCGCTGAAATCCAACACCGACGCGGCGCTGCTGCACTGTTCCGACAAGGTGCGTTGCCTGGTGGTCAAGCATACCGGCGGCCAGACCACCTGGATCGACGGGCGCGACGTGGACGTGAACGCGATGATGGAAACCGTCAGCCCCGACTGCCCGCCGCGCCCGATGGGTGCCGAAGATCCGCTGTTCGTGCTTTACACCTCGGGCTCGACCGGCAAGCCCAAGGGCGTGGTGCACAGTTCGGGCGGCTACCTCGTCTATACCGCGATGACGCACCAGTACACCTTCGACTACCACGACGGCGACGTGTTCTGGTGTACCGCTGACGTCGGCTGGGTCACCGGGCACAGCTATATCGTCTACGGCCCGCTGGCCAATGGCGCCACCACCCTGATGTTCGAAGGCGTGCCCACCTACCCCGACGCCGGCCGGTTCTGGCAGGTCTGCGAAAAGCACAAGGTCAACCAGTTCTATACCGCCCCCACCGCGATCCGGGCGTTGATGGGCCAGGGCGACGAGTTCGTCGCCAAGTACGACCTGAGCGACCTCAAGGTCCTGGGCACCGTGGGCGAGCCGATCAACCCCGAGGCGTGGAACTGGTACAACGACGTGGTCGGCAAGGGCCGCGTGCCCATCGTCGACACCTGGTGGCAAACGGAAACCGGCGGCCACATGATCACCCCGCTGCCCGGCGCCACGGCGACCAAGCCCGGCTCGGCCACGGTGCCCTTCTTCGGGGTGCAGCCGGTGGTCCTGGAACCCGAATCCGGCAAGGAAGTTACCAGCACCGAAGCCGAGGGCGTGCTGGCCATAGCCGATAGCTGGCCGGGCCAGATGCGCACCGTCTACGGCGATCACCAGCGGTTCATGGATACCTATTTCCAGCAGTACAAGGGCTACTACTTTACCGGCGACGGCTGCCGCCGCGATGCCGACGGCTACTACTGGATCACCGGGCGCGTCGATGACGTGATCAACGTCTCCGGCCACCGCATGGGTACGGCCGAGGTCGAATCGGCCCTGGTCGCCCACGCCCAGGTGGCCGAAGCCGCGGTGGTGGGCTACCCGCACGACATCAAGGGCCAGGGCATCTATGCCTATGTCACCCTGATGAACGGGGTCGAGCCCAGCGACGAGCTGCGCAAGGAGCTGGAAAAATGGGTCCGTACCGAGATCGGCCCCATCGCCAAACCCGACCTCATCCAGTGGGCGCCGGGCCTGCCCAAGACGCGCTCGGGGAAAATCATGCGCCGCATCTTGCGCAAGATCGCCGAAGACGAGTTCTCCAACCTCGGCGACACCTCGACGCTCGCCGATCCCGCGGTGGTGGACGACCTCATCGCCAACCGCCAGAACAAGCAGGTCCAGGCGTGAAACCGGGAACGACGCTGACCGGCCGGTCACATTTGCGTGAACTTTGCTGGGAGCGATTTGTGCCCTCGGCGTGGCGAATTCGTGGTAAGACCATGTCCAGCCTGGATTTTGGCCTGGCCGGTTCCTAGCGCGGTCCGGCAAGCCCGGAGAGAACTGGCGGTCGGATGGGATCAAA
>NZ_JAGXFK010000035.1 GCF_024637375.1 Sediminimonas sp.
ATAAAGCGCGATCCACATTCGTTGCTGCGCCCACCCGGCGGTCGGGCACCGCGCGGCACCTCAGCCGGTCGCCCAATGTCCGCTCCCGGCCACGCGCCGCCAATACCGCGCCAGCCTGATCCGGCGTAAAGGGCTCGACCCCGTCATCTGACCGTATCGCTCAAGGATTCCGGACGAGTGACCGATACCCTGCGTCCATGGAGTATCTTGTGTCACACCTGTGTGCCACATCACTCGAATGTTCAGCCAACATGTTGATCTGTATGGGGTTGGTGGAGCCTAGGGGGATCGAACCCCTGACCTCTTGCATGCCATGCAAGCGCTCTCCCAGCTGAGCTAAGGCCCCATCTTGCCGCCGGGTCGCCCCGGCTCATGCGCCGCTGTCTAGGCAAAGGCGCGGGCGGGTTCAAGCCAAAAATTCGGCGCGCGGACGGGAGTATCGTGCGCGAAGCCCGCCGGCTCAGCCCTCTTCGTTGTCCGACGCGACATCGGCGATCTCGTCGAGCGAGACGTTGCCGTCGTCCTCGTCATCGAGAAGATCGTCGTCCAGCTCGACCTCGACGTCCTCTTCCTCGATGGTATCGGTGCTGGCTTCCTTCTCGGTGGTCTTGAGCTTCTTGGTCGCGGCGTCTTCGGCATCCGGGGTCACGGCGCGGTTCTTGCCGGTTTCCAGTTCGACGACCTCGCCGGTATAGGGGCTGACGACCGGATTCTTGTTCAGGTCATAGAAGCGTTTGCCGGTCGTTGGGCAAACGCGCTTGACGCCCCATTCTTCCTTGGGCATGGGAAGTCCCTCTCGTATCTGGAGTGTTGTTGACGGTCAGCGCCACCTGCCATAACGGCTGTGGCGTGTCAAAGCCTTTCGCGGAGCAGCAAAACCTTCGTGCAGGAGTACATATGGACCAGGTCATTCTGCCGGGCGAGCCACCGGTTTCCATTACCCTGCGCGTGTCGCGCCGCGCCCGTCGGCTATCGCTCAGGGTTTCGGCGCTCGATGGGCGGGTAACACTGACGCGACCCCATGGCGTGAGCGCGTGCGAGGCGCTGGATTTCGCCCGCGAGCGCGAGGAATGGCTGCGCGGCCATCTCGCGCGTTGTCCCGGCGAGTGCCGGGTCGGGCACTACACCGCCATTCCGTATCGCGGCAACATGATGCGCATCGTACCGGGGCCGGGGCGGGTGGCAAACCTGGTCGACGACACGCTCGTGGTGCCGGGCGATGCGGATGCGGCCGGACAGCGGGCGATGTCCTTTCTCAGGCTCGCGGCGCGCGACAGGTTTGCCGAAGCGTCGGACCGGTACGCCGCCTTGCTGGGCCGGTCTTTCATGGGCATCACCCTGCGTGATCCGCGCTCGCGTTGGGGGTCGTGTTCGTCGCGCGGCCGGCTGATGTATTCGTGGCGGCTGATCATGGCCCCCGACGCGGTGCTTGATTACGTGGCCGCGCACGAGGTCGCCCACCTGGCCGAGATGAACCACTCGCCCCGGTTCTGGGCTGTCGTCGGGCGCCTTTACGGCGACACGCGTGCGCCGCGCGATTGGCTGCGCCGCGAGGGCACGGCGCTGCATAGGTTCCGCTTTGCCGATTGACCGGCGCTCGCGTTTGTGATCACACCTGTTGCCATGCTGATGAACCCGCGCCCAGACCCGGTGCCCTCGGCGCATGACCGCGTCTACCGCGGGCTGCGCGGGCGTATCATGCATGGCCAGATCGCGCCCGGGCAGGCGATGACGCTGCGCGGGCTTGGCGCGGAATTCGGCGTGTCGATGACGCCGGCGCGTGAGGCGGTGCGCCGGTTGGTGGCCGAAGGGGCCTTGACGATCACCGCGTCGGGCCGTGTTTCGACGCCGGAGCTGAGCAACGACAGGATCGAGGAACTGGCCGCCTTGCGATCGCTGCTTGAGGTCGAACTGGCCAGCCGTGCGCTGCCGCGGGCGCATATCGCGCTGATCGAGCGCCTGCAAACCATCAATTCCGGTGTCGGTGCCATGGTCGCGCGGCACGATGCCGTGGGCTATATCCGGGCCAATCTGGAATTCCATCGTGCCTTGTACTTGCGGGCGCAAGCGCCGGCCATGCTGGCCATGGCCGAAACCGTCTGGCTGCAAATGGGGCCCACCATGTGTGCGCTATACGCGCGTTTGCGCCGACGGGAGCCGCCACAATATCACCGTCTCATCATCGCTGCGCTCAAGGCCGGGGATGAGCCCGGCTTGCGGCTGGCGGTGCGATCGGACGTGACGCAGGGCCTGAAGATGCTGGCACGTTGAGGGATGCGTATGGCGGAGACAACGGTAGATCAGCCGCTGATCCTGGTGGTGCTGGGGGGGCTGTTCCTGGCCGGGCTGGCGGCGGATAGTCTGGGGCGTCGCACGCGGCTGCCGCGGGTGACGCTTTTGCTGGGATGCGGCGTGTTGTTCGGCAACGCCGGGCTCGACCTGATCCCGCAAGCGGTGACGGATTTCTACGGCCTTCTGTCGACCATCGCGCTGACCATGGTCGCGTTTCTTCTGGGCGGGTCGCTGACCCGCGACAACCTTTCCGAACACGGCCGGGCAATCCTTTCGATCTCGATCATGGTGGTGATTGCGACGCTGGTGGCGGTGTCGGTCGGGTTGTGGCTTTTCGGCGTACCGATCGAACTGGCGCTGCTGCTCGGCGCCGTGGCGACGGCCACCGATCCGGCCGCCGTTGCGGATTCGATCCGGCAGGCGGGCGCGAAAGGTGGCTTCGCGAACACCTTGCGCGGGATCGTGGCCATTGACGATGCCTGGGGCCTGATCGTTTTCGCCCTCGCGGTGGTGGCTGCGCGCGCGCTTGGCGAAGGCAGCATGGAACTGGGCGCCCTGCGCGAGGCGGGGTGGGAGCTGGGCGGTGCCGCGATCCTCGGGCTATTGATCGGCTGGCCCGCCGCCAAGCTGACGGGTCGCATTCGACGCGGCGAGCCGCTGCGGATCGAGGCACTGGGCATCGTGTTCGTCACCGCCGGGCTGGCCAAGTGGGCGGATGTTTCGTTTCTGCTGTGCGGCATGGTCGTGGGCATGGTCATCGTCAACCGCGCCTATCACCACGAGCGTGCCTTTCACGAGATCGAGAACATCCAGTGGCCCTTTCTGGTGTTGTTCTTCATCCTCGCGGGCTCGACACTGGACCCGCAGGCGCTGGTGCAGATGGGCGGAATCGGGGCCGGCTACGTGATCATGCGCATCGTCGGGCGAATTGCGGGCGGCTGGATCGGCGCGGCCCTGGGCGGGGTGCCGGTAAAGCAGCGGCCGTGGTTCGGCGCCGCGATGCTGCCGCAGGCGGGGGTGGCCGTGGGCATGGCCCTGGTCGCGGCGCAGGAGTTCCCCGACCACGGGCAGACCGTCGTCATTCTGACCATCGCTACGACCGTGGTTTTCGAGGTCATCGGCCCCCTTGTCGCACTCCTGGCGTTGCGGCGCGTGGCGCGGTCCTAGCGGCGCCGCGGTTCAGGCTGCCAGCCCCTTCGAGCCAAGGTCGAGATACTTGCGGCGGCGCTCTTGCAGCAATTTCTTGCCCTGCTTTCCGTCAAGCTCGGTGAGCATCTCCTCGATCGCTTTCCCGACCGACGCGATCGCCGCCGCCCGGTCGCGATGTGCGCCGCCCAGGGGTTCAGAGATAATCCGGTCGGCCACCCCCAGCTTGGCCAGGTCCTGCGCCGTCAGGCGCAGCGCCTCGGCCGCTTCGCGCATCTTCTCGGCGTCCTTCCACAGGATCGAGGCGCAGCCCTCGGGGCTGATGACCGAGTAGATCGAGTGTTCGAGCATCGCCAGGCGGTCGCCGGTGGCAAAGGCGACCGCACCGCCCGAGCCGCCCTCGCCGATGATGACGCTGACCAGGGGCACCCGAAGTTGCAGGCATTTTTCGGTGCTGCGCGCGATCGCTTCGCTTTGGCCGCGCTCTTCGGCGCCCTTGCCGGGATAGGCGCCGGGCGTGTCCACCAGCGTCACCACCGGCAGGCCAAAGCGGTTCGCCAGGTCCATCAGGCGGATCGCCTTGCGGTAGCCCTCGGGTCTGGCCATGCCGAAATTGCGTGCGATGCGGCTCTTGGTGTCGCAGCCCTTTTCGTGCCCGATCACCATCACCGGCCTGTCGCCAAGTCGCGCCAGCCCGCCCATGACAGCGTGATCGTCGGCAAAGTTCCGGTCACCGGCGAGCGGCGTGTACTCGGTAAAGAGCGCCTCGATATAATCCTTGCAGTGGGGCCGGTCCGGGTGGCGTGCAACCTGGCACTTGCGCCACGGCGAGAGCGACTTGTAAAGGTCCACCAGCATGTCGGCGGCCTTGTTGTCCAGCGCCCTGGCTTCTTCCTCGACATCCATCTCGGTGTTGTGGCGCGCCATCGCGCGCAGTTCCTCGGCCTTGCCCTCGATCACGGCAAGGGGGCGTTCAAAATCAAGGTAGTTGGTCATTGCATCGCTCCGGGCCGGGAAACCACGCTGCGATATATGGCCGCCTTGGGCGCGGGATGCAACATTGCCGCGCATGCAGGGTCACGCCGCCGGCCACAGCACCGGGATCAGCGAGGCTACGAGCAGCGCCGCCATCGTCCAGTTGAAGGCGCGCAGCCGACGGCGGCTGGCCAGAAGATGGCGCAACTGGCGGCCCAGAAGCGTCCAGCAGTTGGTCGAGATGACCCCCATGCCCACATAGGTGCCCGCCACCCACAGGATTGCGGAAAGGTCGCGGCTGGCGGCGTAGAGGGTGATCGCGCCAAGCGCCATCGACCATGCCTTGGGATTGACCCACTGGAACGCCGCCGCTTGCAGGAAGGTCAGCGGCCGGCCTTCGAGCGATGCCTCGGCGGGCGGCGCCGCGTTGGCGATCCGCCACGCCAGCCATAGCATGTAGGCCACCGACAGCCCCTTCAGGATCAGGTGCGTGACCGGCCAGATGTCGAACACCTGCATGACGCCCAGCCCGACAGGCACGATCATCATCGGAAAGCCCAGCCCGACGCCCAGCATGTGCGGCAGGCTTCGGCGCAGCCCGAAATTCGCGCCCGACGCCATCAGCATCAGGTTGTTCGGCCCGGGCGTGATGACCGAAACGAAGGCAAAGGTTGCGAGGCCAAGAAAAACATCCAGAGTCATGGGGCGAATTATTGTCATGATTCATGCGATGAAATTGCAAAGCCGTGGGGAGGACAGAAAATGCTGCAACAATCAGGCGAGATGGACGCAATCGACAGCAATATATTGCGCGAGCTGTCACGCGACGGTCGGATGAGCAACACCGTCCTGGCCGATCGCGTCGGCCTGTCGCCCTCGGCCTGTCTGCGCCGCGTGCAGGATCTGCAACGGCGTGGCGTGATCCGCGGTTTCCGCGCGGTGCTGGACCCGGCCGCCATGGGGGTGGGCCTTCTGGCTTACGTGACCGTCGGGCTCAGCGCGCACACCAAGCCCGCGCAAGAGGCGTTCGAGCGCGCGATGGCGCGCGCGCCCGAGGTGCGCGAGTGCCACAACATCACCGGCGCGGTCGAATACCTGCTTCGGGTCGAGGTCACCGACATGGCCCATTACAAGCGCTTTCACACCGATGTCCTGGGCACCTTGCCGCACGTCAACGCGATCACCTCCTACGTGGTGATCGGTTCGCCCAAGGACGACCGGGCCTGAGGCGGGGCTTGACGCGCGTCAGGTGTCTTCGCCGCCCACGTTGCGCGCGAATGCCTCGCGGAACTCGGCCTGCTTTTCGGGGCTGGCCGCGGCCTGGTGGCCGGCCTTCCAGTCTTCGTAGGGCAGACCGTAGAAGACCTCGCGCGCCTCTTCCTTGCTCATCTCGATGCCGCGTGCCTGGGCTGCCTCCTGGTACCAGCGGCTCAGGCAGTTGCGGCAGAACCCCGCAAGGTTCATCAGATCGATGTTCTGCACGTCGGGGCGGTCCTGCATCAGGTGTTGTTGCAGCCGGCGAAACGCGGCGGCTTCCAGTTCGGTTCTCGTCGCTTCATCCATCGGCATGGTCCCCTTGTCAAAGCCCGGTCTGCGCCAGCGCCTGTTGCAGGATCGGCGCAAGGAAACGCGCCCAGGCGGTTTGCTGCGCCTCATCGTCGATCAGGTCATTGCGCAATTCAACAAGGATGTTGGGCCGTTGATGCGCGATCGCGTGGCGCGCGATGGCGTCGCCCGGCAGGTGGCCGCCATAGGGTTGGTTTTCGCCGACGCACAGGTCGGGGCGGGCGCGCAGGCGCTCGATCACGGGGCGCGCAAGCCGCGTGTCGGCGGCATGGAGTATCCCGATCTGCCAG
The DNA here is from genome assembly GCF_024637375.1 of Sediminimonas sp. Lineage (GTDB taxonomy): Bacteria > Pseudomonadota > Alphaproteobacteria > Rhodobacterales > Rhodobacteraceae > Sediminimonas. The sequence continues at coordinate 6,270 of NZ_JAGXFK010000035.1, forward strand.
GGCCGTGGCGGCCGGCCCCTGAGGCGCGGCGTGAAGCTGTGGACCGAGACGATCACCGTGTCGTCGCGCCGCGCCGCCAGTTCTGCCAAGGCGCTGTGGTAGGGCCGGTAGCAGCCGTCGAGCCGCTGCCGCAAGTCGGCCGGGCCAGCATGGCGGTTGCCGGGTATGATGGTGCCGTCATAGAGCTTCATCAGCAGTGTCGGGTCGTCCTCGCCGCGGTTCGGGTCGATCACCAGGCGCGAGAAATTGGACACGATCGCGGGCGACTCCAGCGTTTCAGCCAAGGCGAGGGCCACCCCTGCCGCGCCGATGTCATAGGCGATGTGGCGCGCCATTTCGTCATCCGGCAGGCCGAGCGAGCCATCGTTCACGAACGGCGGCACCGTGTTGGCGGCGTGGTCGCAGGTGACCAACCACCGGCCCGGGCGTTCCTCGCCGATGACGTGAAACGGGTGATATGTCATGAAAGCGCCCCCATGTTCCGGCCCGTGATCTAGGCCAAAGCGGGCATGAAGGGAACCGTTGCTGAACCGACAAGAATGCGCGATAACCTTGCGCCGAGGTTAGCGTTAACAACATCCGGACGGCTGCGCCGCAAGGCCACGGCATCGCAGGACTGCCACCGTGAAGACAGGGGAAAGATCATGAGACGCTTTCGGAACGTGAAGATCGTGGCGACGCTGGGCCCGGCCTCGGACGACTACGAGATGATCAAGGCCCTGCACGAGGCGGGCGCCGATGTCTTTCGCCTCAACATGAGCCATGGCGAGCACGCGGAGATCCGCGCCCGCCACGCGATCATCCGGCAGGTAGAGCGTGACCTCGGCACCACCATCGGCATCCTGGCCGATCTGCAGGGGCCGAAACTGCGCGTCGGCACCTTCGCCCGGGGCGAGGAGGAATTGCACGAGGGCGCCACCTTCCGGCTGGACCTCGAAAATGCCGAGGGCACCGACAAACGCGTCAACCTGCCACACCCCGAGATATTCGCGGCGCTGGAACCGGGCACGCGGCTGCTGATCAACGATGGCAAGATCGCGCTCAGGGTCGATAGCTGCGGCCCCGATTTCGCCGATTGCGTCGTCGTCAACGGCGGTTTGATCTCGAACCGCAAGGGCGTCAACGTGCCCGACGTGGTGCTGCCGCTTGCGGCGCTGTCCGAAAAGGACCGCAACGATCTGGAATTCGTCTGCGACCTGGGCATCGACTGGCTGGCGCTGAGCTTCGTGCAGCGCCCCGCCGATGTCGAGGAGGCGCGAAAGCTGGCCGGCGACCGCGCCGCGATCCTGTCGAAGATCGAGAAGCCCGCCGCCGTGCATTGCTTCGACGACATCCTCGCCGTCAGCGATGGCATCATGGTGGCGCGCGGCGACCTGGGCGTCGAACTTCCGGTGCAGAACGTGCCGCCGATCCAGAAACGCCTGGTGCGGCGCTGCCGCGCGGCGGCCAAGCCGGTGATCGTGGCGACGCAGATGCTGGAATCGATGATCGAATCGCCGATGCCGACGCGGGCCGAGGTCTCGGACGTCGCCACCGCCATTTACGAGGGCGCCGACGCGGTGATGCTGTCGGCCGAATCGGCCGCCGGCGATTACCCGGTCGAGGCCGTCACCACGATGGACAACGTCGCCCGCGAAGTCGAGGAGGACCCCACCTACCGCGAGGTGATCGAGGCCAGCCGCCGCGCCGATCGCACCACCGTGGCCGACGGAATCGTCGCCGCCGCGCGCGAGATCGCCGAGACGACCGACATAAAGGCGATCTGTTGCTTCACCCATTCCGGCACCACCGGGTTGCTGATCGCCCGCGAACGCCCGCGCGTGCCGATCATCGCCATGACGCCGATCCGCGGCACCGCCCGGCGGCTGGCGCTGACATGGGGGGTGAACTGTGTCATCACTGACGAACTGGAACGATTCAAGCAGGCGGTGGTCAATGCCGCCAAGGCGGCGCGCGCAGGCGGCTATGCCACGCAGGACGACCAGATACTGGTGATCGCCGGGGTGCCCTTCAACGTGCCGGGAACGACCAATATCCTGCGCGTGGCGCCATGCAACGAACGCCTGATCTTCGCCTCCGATCCCGAGTGACCGGTGGCACGAACCGAAAGGCCGGCCAATGGATAGCGACCTGTTGCTTGTCGGGGGGCTCGTCATCGCGCTTCTGGCGCTGATCTCGGCGATCCGCGCCTATTCCGACGGCGAGACACCGCGCGCGGCAGCGGTGGCGATGCTGATCGGCGGCGGCATGGTGATCTGGGCGCTCACGCAAAGCCCCGAGGGCTATACCCTGTCGGACGTGCCGCGCGCTTTCGTCCGGGTGCTGGCCTGGATAATGGGCTGAGACCCCCTTGCCAGATGCGGCCGCCCGGCGTATACGCCGCACTCGTCCGCGCGGCCGGCCTTGAGTGGCATGCCGAGTCGCGCCTATCCGAACCGATCTGAGAGGAGACGGAAATGCCCAAGATGAAGACCAAGTCGAGCTGCAAGAAGCGGTTCAAGGTGACGGCCACGGGCCGCATCCTGCACGCGCAGGCCGGCAAGCGGCACGGCATGATCAAGCGCACCAACAAGTTCATCCGCAACGCGCGTGGCACCACCACGATGTCGGCCCCTGACGAGAAGATCGTCAAGTCGATGATGCCCTACGACCGCTGAGGAGGGGTTTGATATGTCCCGAGTAAAAGGTGGCACCGTCACCCACGCCCGTCACAAGAAAGTGCTGCAGAACGCGAAAGGCTACTACGGCCGCCGCAAGAGCACCTTCAAGGTCGCCCGCCAGGCCGTCGACAAGGCCAACCAGTACGCCACGCGCGACCGCAAGAACCGCAAGCGCAATTTCCGCGCGCTGTGGATTCAGCGGATCAACGCCGCCGTGCGCGCGCATGACGATACGCTGACCTATTCGCGCTTCATCAACGGCCTGTCGCTGGCCGGGGTCGAGGTGGACCGCAAGGTTCTGGCCGATCTGGCCGTGCACGAGCCCGAGGCGTTCAGCGCCATAGTCGATCAGGCCAAGTCGGCGCTGAACTGACGACACACCGCAGAAGAGACACGATTTGCGCGGGTCCCTCGGGGCCCGCGTTTTCGCATACCCGCCCCGCACTTGCGCCCGGCCCCGCGAGTGGGTAGCAAGCCCCGGAACCTGACGGAGACAGCCATGGACGATCTGCGGGACAAGTATATCACCGCCATTGCCGACGCCGCCGACGAGGCCGCGCTTGAAGATATCCGCGTGCAGGCCGTGGGCAAGAAGGGCGAAATCAGCCTCAAGATGCGCGAACTCGGCAAGATGAGCGCGGAAGAACGCCAGACGGCCGGCCCCGCACTCAACGCGCTCAAAGACGAAATCAACAGCGCCATCGCGGCCAAGCGCGCGGCGCTGGCCGATGCCGCGCTGGATGAACGCCTGCGCGGCGAATGGCTGGATGTCACCCTGCCGGCCCGGCATCGGCGGCGCGGCACCGTCCACCCGGTCAGCCAGGTCACCGAAGAGGTCACCGCGATCTTTGCCGACATGGGCTTTGCGGTGGCCGAGGGGCCGCGCATCGACACCGACTGGTACAATTTCGACGCGCTCAACATCCCCACGCACCACCCCGCGCGGGCCGAGATGGACACCTTCTACATGCACCGCGCCGAAGGCGACGACCGCCCGCCGCATGTGCTGCGCACCCATACCTCGCCGGTGCAGATACGCACCATGGAGGCGCGCGGCGCCCCGCTGCGCATCATCTGCCCCGGCGGTGTGTACCGCGCCGATTACGACCAGACCCACACGCCCATGTTTCACCAGGTCGAGGGGCTGGCGATCGACCGCGACATCTCGATGGCCAACCTGAAATGGGTGCTTGAGGAATTCTTTGCCGCGTTTTTCGAGGTCGACGGCATCAAGACGCGCTTTCGCGCCTCGCATTTCCCGTTTACCGAACCCTCGGCCGAGGTCGATATCCAGTGTTCATGGGTGAACGGGCAACTGCGCATCGGTGAAGGCGACGACTGGATGGAGGTGCTGGGCTCGGGCATGGTTCACCCCAAGGTGCTGGCCGCCGGCGGCATCGACCCGGATGAATGGCAAGGCTTTGCCTTCGGCATCGGCATCGACCGGCTGGCGATGCTGAAATACGGCATCCCCGACCTGCGCGCGTTTTTCGATTCCGACCTGCGCTGGCTGCGCCATTACGGGTTTTCGGCGCTGGACGTGCCGACGCTGCACGGGGGGTTGTCGCGGTGAAGAAAGATGCCTGAGACCATCAGAGCAATCGATTGGCTACAATTGATTGCGCCGTCGGTTTCTCGGAGCGAGGGTCGAGAGGCCGCAATGCGGGACGAAGCGGGCGCTCGTTTTGCACCCCCAGCGCGGAATCAAGGCGCGCTTGCGCGCCGCCGCGCAGCGCCCGACCGCCCCCTCGGGCGGGCGCTTTTGCGGGCGTATCAAGCTGATGACAACGCGGATGTATTTGGCCGGCATAAAGCGCGATCCACATTCGTTGCAGCGCCCACCCGGCGGTCGGGCACCG
>NZ_JAGXFK010000036.1 GCF_024637375.1 Sediminimonas sp.
GCGGAGACGAAGGCGGCCTCGGCGGCGGCGTCAACGGCGGAGACGAAGGCGGCGTCGGCGGCGTCGGCGGCGGCAGCGGCGGCATCGGACCTGATATCGTCGGCTGGCCCAACAGCCGCAACCGACGCTATCAACAGGCTGCGCAAGACCGGCAGAGCTGTCAAATCTTCTTCGTACGCCCAATCCAGCACCGCGTCCCACCACACGGGCAACAGCCGCGCCGCGGCGCGCGACGCGATCCAGACCGACACCTCGCGCGATTGATCCTCCAGCCACGCCCTCAGGCTGTCCTCATCCTTGATATCCGCAATCTCGACCATTGCGTGCAGACTGCCCCGCGCGCGGGGCAAGGTAAAGCCTCAGCGCACCCGCCGCCTGAGCCACCGGCCCAGGTAGACCACCGGCCAGCGCAGCATCGACATGCCGCCCAGCATCACCAGCAGCCCCGCCCAGGGTCCGTGGGCATAGGTGACCAGCCCCAGGATCGGGATGCCGGCGCCGATCAGCCAATAGGCCCGGCGCCAGAGGTTGTCGCGCGACGGGATCAGCGCGGCCACGTTGGCGACCACCGCCCACAGGCAGGCCAGGATCAGCGATACGCTCATCCGCCGCCCCACAGTTGCAGGGCCAGCGCGGCGGCCGAGGCCACGAGCCCCAGAACCGGCACCGTCATCGGCACCCGGAACGACGCCTGCGGCTGCTCACGCTTCACCCCGATCAGGGCCGCGTTGACCAGCACGAATACCCCCAGCAGGATCGCCGAGGTCGCACCGGCCAGCGCCGCCACCGGCAGCGCCAGCGCCCCCGCCAGCACCGCCGCGCCGACCAGCGCCGTGGCCAGCACCGGCGTGCCGAACCGGGGGTGGGCGTTGTGAAACACCCCAAGCGCGGCGCTGCGCCGGCCCAGCCCGAACAGAACCCGGCTGGCCATGATGATCTGCGCCAGCACACCGTTGAGCGCCGCCGCCACCGCGATCAGCGCCAGCGGCGCCGCCGGCCCGCCGGTGGCGCGCGCCCATACCAGCGCCAGCGGCTGTTCGGACCCGGCCAGATCGTCCACCGGAACCGACCGCACGGCGGCCCAGGCCACCAGCCCATAGAGCGCAGCGGTGATGGCAAGCGACAGCAATATGGCGCGCGGCATGGTGCGTTCGGGGTGTTTGACCTCTTCGGCCATGTTGACCATGTCCTCGAACCCGATGAAGGCAAAGAAGGCCAGCGTCGCGCCGGCCCCGATGCCGGCCCAGGCGACGGCCTCGGGCATCTGCCAGTCGGCACTGGGCAGCGCCGTGCCGCCGGCCCAGATCACCAGCGCCAGGCCCGCCACCTCGATCACCGTGAACACCGCGGCGACGGCCAGGCTTTCCAGCACGCCGATCAGCGCCACGCCGATCAGCGCCAGTGTAGCGTGACACGCAATTTTTCAGAGTTTGACACGCAATTTTTCAGCAAACGACTTTTATTCGGGCGAGCGCTCAACACCCCTTTAAGGGCCGCTTAATCGCCCTCTTCATCCTCGCCGCGCTCGACGTCAACCCGGCTGCGCAGGCCGGCGCCGAGCTCGTGCTCCACGCGCCGGATGTGCCACTCCCCGGACAGCTCTGCCCGGATGTCCGGAAGGTCGACCAGTCCGCCCGCGAATAGCCCGGCGTCGAAGCCGCCGAGTTCGAGCGTGCCCTTGCCCAGCCCCCGGCGCGCCCGGTTGAGGGCGGCATCGGCCGCGCGCTTGGCAGCCTCCTCCGAGCCGTAGACTTCGCGCAGCTCGAGAATGGGCTCGCCCTCGCCCGCCTCGACCACGCGCACCTGGCCGGCGCCGATCTCCGCCCATTCGGCCTTCACGGTCTTGTAGACCTCGCGCCCGGACAGGTCGAAGTTCCAGCGCGCCAACCGCGAGAGCGGCAGGGGCACGGGCGGGATATCCCCACCCTCGGCCGTCTTCTTCGACCCCCGGCGCACGACGACGAGACGCCCGGCCGAGGGCTTGGCCGTCGCGTCCAGCGCCTCCGCCAGGCGGGTGAGGAGGTGCAGGTCGCTTTCCGCCGTCTGCGCGACCATGTCGTAATGTGTGGTGGCGATGTCCTCGCCGACCACCGGCTCGAGCCCCGCTTCGCCAGCGATCTTCTTCACGATGTCGCCCAGGGTCACGTCCTCCCAGGCGCGCGTCTTCGGCGCGCGGATGCGCCCGGTCATGTCGGCCGCCTGGGCGCGGATCGTGATCTTCTGGACGGGCCCCTCCACCGACACCGCGTCGACCACGTAGAGCCCCATGGGCGAAAGGCCGGTCTCCCGGTAGCCCAGGCGCAGCTTCAGCTCCGCCTCCCTGGCGGGCAGTGCCACCCGGCTGTCGCGATCGTCGATCGTCATCACCAGCCGGTCGGCCTCGAAGCCCTGCTCGTCGACCAGGCGCAGCGACACCAGCCTGTCGCGCACCAGCGGCGTGATGTCCGAGCCGTCAGCCTCGATCAGGAAGTCCGGCGTCACGCTTCTTTCCCCCAGAGCCGGATTTGCGACACCGCGGGCGCCGTGACGCTATCGGGCAGGCGCACCTCGACACCGGCGGGCAGGATCGGGCCGCGACCCGCGAGCCCTGGGTTGGCGCGCAAGAGGTCGAGCGTGTAGCCGTCATCGCCGTACTCGGCCCAGGCGATGGCATCGACGGTGTCGCCTTGCTGCGTGGTGTAGGTGGTCATAGCAGGTCCGCCCCGTAAGCGCGCAGGGTCACCGTGAACTCGATCTTGCGCGGCGCGCCATCGCGCATGAAGTAGCTCTTACGCTCCTCGACGCCGACGATCACCCACTGCTCCCAGATCCAGCCGAGCCCGTCGACCAGCATCATAGGCCGCCCCTGATCGGCCGTGGCGCGCATCAACTCGACCTGTCGCAAGCCCCCCTTGAAGTGCGGGTAAATCACCCCTTCAAGCACCAGATCGTGGGCGTCCGGTCCGAGGTATTGAAGGGCCGGCGCGCGGCCGACACGGTCGAGCTTTTCCCACCGCCATGCCGCCTGCCGCGTGAGCGACTGGTAGGCAGCATGGTTGACGCCGAAGCGGAACGCGCCGAGCGCCATCATCACCAAGCTAGTCCCGATCATACTGCCCTCCGTCGTGCAGGCCGTTTTCCGCGCCGCTCTCGCGCCCGATGCGCTCGATCTCACGCCGCACCTCGGCCGCGATGTCCTGCGGGCTCATACCGGGCGCTGCGTGGATGTGAATATCGCCGACCGTTACGCCACCGACCTGGCGCCCGCCCCCGGTACCCACCAGGCTGGGGCTGTGGTCGATGTTCGGCATCTCGGCCGCGATGGTCGCCGGATTGAACGACGCCAGCGCGGGCATGTCGACCGCCCCGGCCGCCGCGACCGCCGGCACCCCCGCCATGGAGGCGGCCATGATCATGCGCGCCGCCCGCGCCGGGATCACCCGGCCGGCGACATCCGGCACGAAGATTTCTTCGCCCTGCTCGTTGATGCGATAGCCGAAGCCCGGCCGCACCGAGCCGCCCAGCGCCCGCGCGCCGACCGGGCGCGGCTCGCCGCTGGTGGTGCCTGTCGGCGCCGCCCCGTTGGCCGTGCCGCCGGGAAGGGTGCGCAGCGCGCCCGACAGCTCGCGCACACGCTCAAGGGCGCGCTCGATCGACGTGATGTTGACATCCGGCGCCGCCTCGGTGTCGGACAGAAGCGCGAGCGCGGCCTCCAGCTGATCCGACTGCGTCTCGGCCTCGGCGATCTGCTCGACCAGCGCCTGCAGCGCCGCCTGGGCCCGCCCAAGCAGCTGCCGGCGCAAGCCCGACGCCATCATGTCGCCCGGCCCCATCGGGCCGGTGAGTTGATCCTCCAGCGCGGCGATCTCGGCGCGCGTGACTTCCGCCTCCTCTCGAAGCTCCGCGATGCGCTGCGCCGGCAGGGCGCTACGCCCCGCCGCCGCCTGCACCGTTTCGGCAGCTTGCCGCACCTCGGGCGTGAGCCGGTCGAAGCCGGGCATGTCCGCCGCCACCGGCGCCTCGACGATCGGGCTGTCGTCGCGCCCCATCAGCCAGAGCAGCCAGGCGGGCGGCTCGGGCCATGTGATCAGGTCGCCGAAGTCGATCCTGCCGATGAAGCTCCAACTCCAGTCGGGCAGGAAGTCGCTCCATTCGAACCCGAAAATCCGCTCCATCAGGGCGGTGAACGGGGCTATCGGCAGCCACGTCACCCAGGAAATCACCTCCAGCAGGTTTTCCCAGGTGAACCACTCCTTGATGTCCTCGATGTATCCGCTGAGCGCATCGAGGCTGAGGTACTCATCCCAGCCGAGGGGCTTGATGAGCAAGTGCCAGAGAAGCTCGCCCGCCAGCGCGGCCCAGCCAATCACGGGAATGAAGCGCAACGCGCCGCGCCCGATCCATGCGAGGGGCGTAATCAGCGAGCGCCAGCTCAGACGGCCGGCCAGCGACGCCCAGCCGATCGCCGGGATCAACCTGGAGACCCATCTGAGCGGCGTGACCAGCGCCGAGGCGGCCAGACGCGCGCCGCCCGCCGCCAGCGCGCGGAACCGCAGCGGCGACAGACGAGGGATGAGTGCCGCCGTCCATGTCAAGGGCGCGACCAAAGCAGAAACGGCAAGCCTGCTGCCCACAGCCAGCGCGACCCACGCCGCACTGGCCAGGCGAGGAATAAGGGCTGCCGTCCACACCAGCGGACGGATCAGTCCAACCACAAGGAGACGCCGACCGCCGGTCGCGAGGGCGCGAAACAGCGCAACAGTGAGGCGCGGAATTAGCGCTGCCCCCCACGTGAGTGGCCTCACAAGTCGCGAGAGCCGCAGCGCGCGCAGCCCCGACAGCCGCGCCAACGTCCCGACCACACCGCCGAGCAGGCGCCCGGCCAGCCGCAGCGGCAGGGCCACCACGCGAAGCGCCAGGCGCAGCCCCATGACGCCGGCAGTAACCAGCGCGACGCCCTTGGCGACGGCGGGGGATGCCTCGATCCACTCGATCAGCTGGGCGACTACGCCGCCGAGCCAGCTCCCGGCCGTCTCGCCCCATTCGGCCCACGCCTCGGCACTCGCATCCAGTGGCGCCACCAGGGCGCCGACCCATTCGGCCAGCGCCCGCGCCCGATCCACCAGCCAGTCAAGCAGGGGCGCCGCCGGCCCAAGCGCGGCGCGCAGCCCCACGCCGAAGCCCCGGAAGAAGACCAGCAGCCCCTCCCAGTTGTTCCAGATCCAGAGACCCGCAAGCGCAATGCCCGCGACGATCGCGCCGATCCCGCTGGCCAGCAGCGCCACGCGCAGGGCGATCATCGCCCCGCGCACCAGCGCGAAGGGGTTGAGCAGGGCCAGCAGTGCGCGCCCCAGAACCGGCAGGAAGGCCACCAGCCGCCCCCCCGCACCGATCAGGCGCAGCACCGGCACGGCCGCCGTGAGGGCGGCAAAGCGCAGCGCGAGCGAGGCCAGCCGCATCGCGAAGAGCCCCGCCGTGGCGATGCCGATCTGGCGGATCAGCTCGGGGTTTTCCGCGACCCAGTCGCGGAAGATGCCCACCACCGGCATGACACCTTCGAGCAAGGCATTGAGTTCGGGCAGCAGGACGGAGCCGAAGGTCGTCGAGAGCGCGGTGATGAAGCCGCGCAGCCGCGCCACCGCGTTCGCCGTGGTCGATGCCTGCTGCTCGTACTCCTCCAGCATCGCCCCGGCAAAGTCCGACGGGTCGGCGACCAGGTCGAAGCTCTCGCGCAGCAGGTTGAGGTTGTTGAGCAGTGGGGCGATGGCCCCCATGCTTTCCTCACCGAAGAGCTGCGAGAGCGCCGCGCCGCGCCGCGCGTCCGGCAGCTCGGAGAGCGCGGTCATCACGTCGGTGATTGCGCCTCGCGCATCGACCTGCATGCGCTCGGCCATCTCGGTGGCATCAAAACCCAGCCCTTCCATGACACTGCGCTGACGCGCCGTCATGGCCTCCCCGCGCGTGAGCGCGCCGGTGAAGTTCTTCAGGGCGGTGGCCGCGATCTCCGGACTGGCCCCGCCCGCCAGGAACGCCGCGGACAGGGCGGCGACCTCCGTTTCGGCCAGGCCGGCGGTCATCGCCACGGCGCCTTGCCGCCGGATCACCTGGACCAGGTCCGGCGCGGACGCGTTCATGCTGTTCGAGATGTGGTTGACCGCATCGCCAAGCCCGAGGGCCCGCTCCTGGGTGAGCCCGAGCGCGCCGCGCCACTGCGCCATGGCCTCGCCGGCCTGGGCGGCAGACATATCGAACGCGACACCCATCTGCGCCGCATCGCGGGCGAAGGCGATCAGCTGCGCGCGCCGCTCGTCGTCGGGCAGGGCATCGTCGATGATCCCGGCCTGCCCGGCCGCCTCGATGATCGAGGCCACGCCCTCGGCCGCCATCGGCAACCCCCCCGAAGAGGTCAGCGCAAGGATGTCGTCGCCGAGCCGTTCAATGGCGGTTTCATCGTCGAAGGTTACGACCCGCCGCACGCCCGCCATCGCGCTTTCGAACTCGATGGCGGGCTGCATCGCGCGGTAAAGGCCGTAGCCGATCGCGGCGGTTTCCAGCGCGGAGCCGCGCATCGCAGCCCGCTGCGCGTCAAGCGCCGCAACGTTCCGGTCGGCGAAGGCGGTGGCGCGGTTGCCGGCCTGCGTCGCGCTGTCAGCGATGCCGCCGAGCGCCCCGCGGACCTTCCGCGCCGGGGCGCTGACCCGATCGACCAGTCTCAGGATCATGGCGATGTTGAGATCGCTCATCGTCTCGGGCCCCCGTTCGCGCGCGCCTCCGCTTCCCTGCGCTCGCGCGCCATGGCGAGCCAGCGCGCAAGCTCTTCGATTTCCATGGCCAGCATTTCAGACGGCTGGACATTCAAGACCATGGCCACATCGGCCATGGCCTCTTCCACGTCATCGGGGAGCTTCAGGCGCTCCCCTGTGGCGCCAGCCCCTCCAGCTGCTCGGCCCGCGCGAAAAAAAGCAGAAGCTTTCCGGACAGGTCGGTGAAGTCGGCCGGGTCCAGCGCGGCCACCTGGTCGGGCGCGAGCGCGGGCTGCGTCACGCGCGGCAGGAGCGTCATCAGGGCGGTGACATCCATCTGCAGCACGTCGGTCATTTTCAGGCCGCGCAGCGCGCCGACCGAGGGCTTGGTGACCTCGACCTCGTGGATCTCCTTGTTGCCGACCTTGATGGGGTGGCTCAGCCGTGTCGTCTTGGTCTTGTCACTCATGGCTCAACCCCCTCAGATGCCCATGGCGCGGCGCAGCTCGGCGAGCTGATCGACCCCGCCGATGACGCGCACGCCGTTTTCGATGTCGATCTCCCACAGCTCCTCGCCGTCCTTTTCGAGGCGGTAGTAGTCGACCTCCATGGTGATCTTCAGGGTCGACTTGTCGCCGGCCTTCAGATCCTCGGGGCCGTTGACGCTGATGCGCCCGCCCAGGGTGGCGATGTAGGTGTCGGCCGAGAAATCATCCTCGCCCATGGCGCCGGGGCGCATGACGAAGCGCGTGCGCCGGCCGAAGGACTTGAGCAGCGCGGGATCCCATTCGGCGAAGGTGATCTCGGACTGCATGCCCTCCATGCCCATGTCGATCGCGACGGGGCCATCCATGCCCGCGCCACGATGCGCCTCGGTGTTGAGGGTGACCGGAGGGAGTTTCGCCTCATCGACGCGGCCGAAATAGCTTGTGCCGTCGACGAAGGCGTTGAAGTTGCGGATAGTACGAGGATATGCCATTTGCCGGTCTCCTTAGCTGGCCTGGGCAACATCGGCGACGAGTTCTTCGTAGTACTCGCCGTTGCGATGCGCGCGGAAGGTGAGGTGCTCGAGCGGTGCGGGTGGCTCGATGTCGAAGTCGAGATAGAGCTTGCCGGCCTTGAGCTGGGCCTCGGTGTTGAGCTCGGGGTCGAGCCAGACGCGCCCGCCAAGGATCGCGCCGAGCGCCTTGAGATGGCGCAGGTAGGCATCGACACCGTCGCGGATGTCGTTGATCAGCTGCCCCGAGAAGGGGCGGTCCATGGCCCACAGGTGCGCCTGCTCGACGCTCTCGTAGATCATGTCCGCGGTGCGGCGCACGCTCAGGAAGGCCCAGAGCGGATCGGCCGTGGTCGAGCGGTTGCCCCAGAGGCGGTAGCCGTCCTTGCGCACGATCGTCGCCACCTCGTTCTCGTTGAGGATGTTCGCGCGCGAGTTCGGATCGGACAGGCCGAAGGACACGGCCCGGGCGGTGCCGGTGATGCCGTTGATCAGCTTGTTCGAGGGCGACCACCAGAAGCCGTTGTCGGCGTCGGTGCGCGCGATCACGCCCGCCACCCGCGCCGAAACCGGGGCCACGACCTCTTTGGCGGCCACCGTGTCGAACACCGTCACCCAGGGGTCGACGATATAGAGCCGATCGGAGCCGAACTCGCCGCGATACTCGATCGCCTCGGTGTCGGTGGTGTTCGGCCCGTCGGCGATGATGACCGCGCGCAGCCGCCCGGCGATGCCGATCATCTCGCTGACCACGCCGGTGTTCTGGGTGAAGCCCGGGGCGATCAGGATGCGCGGCGAGACATGCACGATGCTCTCGGCCGCGGCGAGGGCTTGCAGGCCCTCGTAGTCGCCGGTCACGCCGTCGACGCCGCCGATGATGTTGGCCTGCGTCTCCGCGTCGTCGGCGCCCTCCTCGACCCGCACGACCACCACGACGGCACCGGCCTGGTCGAAGATCGCGTCGAGCGCGGCGGGCAGCGTGCCCAGGCCCTGGTCGGTCGCGTCGAGCTTGGCCGCCTCGCGCCGGCTGCCCGCGATGAGCACCGGCGTGTTGAGCGGAAAGGGCTCGGCGGCGCCATCCGCCAGCTTGGTTGCCGCCTTGGCGCGCACGACACCGGAGCCGTCGCTGGTGCCGGCATGTGCGACCGCCACCAGGGCAGCGGCATCGACATCGCCCTCGATCGCCGTCTTGACGTCGGCCGCGGTCGAGGTGATCGCGCCTTCGAGGTCGGTCGCCAGCGCCACCGAGATGGCGTTGCCATCCACGGTCACCGCGATCGCGGCGCTGATCGTGCCGGGGTCGGTGAACGCGACGGAAATCAGGTTGCCGTCGAGGCCGGCGGTCTGGGCGGTGAAGGTGAGCGCGGTATCCAGCGCGGTCGAGCCCAGGGTCAGGGTTGCCGCTGTGGCGCCGGCGGCGTCGGGCGCGGTGCCCACCACCCCGATCACCGAGGAGCGGACGGTACGGATCGGGCGCAGGCCGTCGTCAATTTGAACGACCTCCACCCCGTGAAGAAACTGCTCAGACATTGAAGCCTCCTTTAAAGAGCGTGTTCAGGGTTCGTGAAATCAGGCGGGAGCTCATGCGCACTGCCTCCTTTCGGGCTCGTGGGGTGCCACCTCGCGTGGCGGCGGGACGAAGACCTGCCCGCTGACCACTCGGCGGCGCAGCGTGTAGGTCTGGGCATGGGCGGCATGGCCGACCCAGCTGGCGACGACGCGTTGCACGCGATCCATGTCGATCTGGCCCGCGTGATACTGTTGCGCCATGCGCTTCATCTTCTTGCGCATCCGGCCGACGCTGTCCCGGCGCAGAAGCCGGTGCGTGGGCCATATCCTGTAGCCGAGGAAATCCAGTGACCGACCGCCGGGGCGGACGGGAAAGACCTGCGTCTTGCCGTTGAGGCGCAGCGCCAGGTGCGCGTAAAGAAACCCGTCGATCTCGCGGCGCAGCTCATGCAGCCGGGCCTTGTCGGGATCCACGACCGCGAAGTCATCCATGTAGCGCAGGTACCGCTGCACGCGCAGGTCGTTCTTCACGAAGCCGTCGAGCTCGTGGAGATAGATGTTGGCGAAAAGCTGCGAGGTCAGGCTGCCGATCGGGATGCCGCGCGGCAGCGGATCGCCGGGCTCGGCGGTGCTGTCGATGATGTCGTCGATCAGGCGCAACGTCGGTGCGCAGGCGATGCGGCGGCGCAGGAGGCGCTTGAGCGCATCGTGCGACACCGACGGGAAGTACTTGGCGATGTCGGCCTTGAGCACGTAGATGCAGCCCGCCTCGCGCTGGACGGCGCGCAGCATGGCCTGCACCCGGTCAGCGCCGGCATGGGCGCCCTTGCCGGGCCGGCAGGCATAGCTGTCATGGATGAAGCGGCGCTCCCAGATGGGCTCGATCACCTCGATCAGGGCGTGCTGGACGATCCGATCCTTCAGCGGCAGAGCCGAGATCGCACGTTCCTTGGGTTCGAACACCTTGAAGTTCCGGTAAGGTCCTGTGGTGTAGGTGCCCGCCAGCAGGCTTTCCTGCAGCGCGATCAGGTTGGGCTCGAGATCGCGCTCGAAGCGCAGTACGTCCGCCTGGGCGCGCCGGCCGCGGATCACGCGGCCCCAGGCGCGATGCAGCGCCTCGAAATCCGCGATCCGCTCGAAGAGGTTGTTGTAGGTGCAGGCCATCACGCGGCCTCCGAGAGATTGGGGCGGCCGGCGCGAAGGGTCGCGCATGCGCTACTGTCCCGCCCCGGCCTGTTCATTTTTTCCGGCGCTTGGCCGAGGGATACGGGGCCTTTCGAGGGTGCGCTGGACGGCGCCCCGTGAGGCACCGCCTTCCGGCATTCCACGAGAGCGGGCCGGAACCCGATGTTCGAGTTCGCGTTCGAACGCGGGTTGTTCAGGTTGAGGGCGAACACGCCGGCATTCACGCCGTTGTTCCAGTTGCCCCCACGGATCGGCAGACGTTCAAGCCACATTGCCCGCACCCCTTTGCTTGAGGCTCCGGAACCAGCCGCCCACCATGCGCCCGAGCTCGTCGAGGTGACGACTCCAGACCTCGTACTTGCGGAACGGCAGATACTGCAGCTCACGCGACAGCCGCACCTGGCTGCGCAGCAAGTCGAGATCCCCGTCGAGGTCCTGCATGGTGGTCTTCTTGTGGTAGCGGCGATTGCAGATGATGATCAGCCGCAGCACCCGCCACATGGTCTGGCGGATTTCCTGGCTCAGGACGTGACGCTCCGCCTTCGGGAACTGCCGCAGCGCGACATAGCCGTAGGCAATCATCTCTTCGCATTTGCGCCTGATCTTCAGATCATCCACTGGTTCGGGCCTTTTCCTTGGTGTTATCCGGGCGGGTTTTCACCCGCCCGGGCAGATTTCAGGTGGGCGGATTTCAGATCGCGAAAGCGGGCCGGAACCCGATGCGCGAGTACGCGTACGAACGCGGGTAGTGCAGGACGAGGGCGAACACGCCGGCACCCACGCCGTCGCTCCAGTAGCCCCCACGGACCGGCAGACGTTCCCCCTCGTTGTTCATGTAGAAGCGCGCGCGCGTCATATCGACTGCATGCGGGAAGAGGCCCAGAACCTTGGCGATCTCGGGCACCGTTACGCCGGCCTCGGCCGTCAGGTCCTTGTACATCGCCTGCGCATAGTTCGAGCCGTCGGACTGGCTGGTGACGCTGGTGTTGAGGATCGGATCGCCGGCGCCGGCAGCGCCGGTCGCGTCCCATTTCAGCGTGTCGGTCGTGCCGGGCGCGACCAGCGAGCCGTCCTGGAGGATCGCCTGCCAGAGCGTGCTGGTGTCCGAGTGATCGGCGTCGGTGGCGGCGGCGTTGTTGTCGGCGATGATCTGAATTTCACCGCCCACCAGGCGCAAGCCCCGGACCCACTCATGGACATTGCCGGTGAGGTCGGCGATGCCGGCCGGGCTGTTGTCGTGATACCAGCTTGCCGGGCCCGACCCGGTAAGTGTCCGCGCCACGCCCGAGTTGTCGCCCGGATCGCCGCCATCCTGGCGCCGGCCGGTCTCGTAGGTCTGGTCGTAGTCGCGGCCGTAGTCGGTGTTGCCGCGCGGCATGAAGCCGTTCTTCCAGCACCAGAGTGCCACGGCCGACCATTCGGCATTCGTCATCATGTGCCAGCCCGGCCCCTTGTCGGCGCAGCGCTGGTCGGCCGTGTCGAAGTTGATGCTCGTCGCCGGGTCCTGGCCGGGCAGGGACAGCGCGCGATCGTCGTGGATCGTCGCCTGGAACTTGCCGACCATGATCTCGGACTTCTGCGCGCCGTCGATCGTGAAGGCCGGATGCACGCCGGCGCCCAGTGCGGGGTCGATGTCCTCGATATTGAAGCGGGGCACGACGCACATGATCGAGGGGTAACCGCGATCGTCGTAGAGCACCGTGTTGACGCCGCCCGAGGCGGCCTCGACCGACTGCCGGAAAGCATCGGGGGCGGAAATGATGATGGACATTGTGGTTTACTCCTCGGTTTCCGTGGGCAGGTCCGGCAGCCCGTAGAGCTGCAGCGTCACGGCCGCGAGATTGAGCGGCTGGGCGACACGGTCCTGGTAGGTGATGGTTTCGCCGTCGCTCTCCTCGGTGACTTCGCCCATCTCGTAGCGGCGCGGCGGGATGATGATCGTGGCGGCGTGCAGGTCGCCCTCGGGGTCGAGCCCGCCGGCGGCGTCGGCGCGCAGGCCGATCACGACCTCGGCGTCGCGCTCGCGCGCGGCCAGGTCGATGACCTGCGCCGGGGTGCCGATATGCAGCTCGGTGCCCTCAAGGTGGTGGTCGAGCACGCGGCCCTTCGTCATGTGTTGAACGTTCATTTAAGCCTCACTGGTAGCGGGGGTTGAGAAGGGTCCAGCGGATGCGGATGTTGTCGGCCGAGCCGCTGGCCTTGATCTTGAAGCCGTTGCGCGCCTTGTCGTAGGCAGTCAGCGCGCCGACCCCGGCAAGATTGGTCGCGCCCTCGACCTCCAGCTCGACGCCGTAATCGGCCGCGGGCAGCGCCTCGGCGAAGGCGACGGAGACGAAGGGCGCAGCGTCGACCCACCATCCGCTTTGCGGGCGCACGACGCGCAGGTCGGTCAGCGTGACCGCCGACAGATCCCCGGCCGTGTCGTTCGCGGGCAGGTCGAGCCGGTAGAGCACCAGCCCGTCATCGGGCACCTGCTGGGCCACGCCGACGCCGTAGCCGCCGGGGCCGTCATGCAGGAAGGCGTAGTAGGTCACCGCCTCGTCGGTCTCGTTGGTCGGCACCGAGACGTGGGTCGCCTCGTCTGCCAGCGTGATGGTCAGCCCGTCGATCCAGGCGCGCGACGATCCACTGCCCACAGTGCCGCTCTGCGACAAATCCAGCGCGCGGATCCCCGACTTGCTCAGCACCATCCCCGAGATGACGTGCTTGTTCTTGAGCACCACCTCGCCCTGGGCGAGCACGCGGTTGCGGATCACGTCGATCTCGCGCGACAGGACGCCGGCCAGGCCGAGCGCCTCCTGCGTCGCGGCGATGATGGCCACCTGGTGCTCGGGCGCCAACGCCTGCAGCAGATCCAGCCGGGCGCCGAGCGACGCCTTGTCACCGCGTGCCTGCGCCACTTCGTCCGCGTACTGCTTGAGCCAGGCGGTCCGGTTGGCCAACTGTTTGGCCTGGACGTTATCAATCCCGTCCGGGCCGCCAACCACCGGGTCGGTGGTTTCGATCTGGTAGATGCCGCTCGGCCAGGAGGCGTTTTCGGGTAGGTTCGCCATGTTGTTTCCCCTCTAGAAGATGATGGTCCAGCTGCCGTCGAGACTGATGTCGTCGGCCTTCTCGATCGGTTGCCTGGTCTTGCGCGCAAACAGTGTGCCGTCGGCCGTGATCAGGCCGAACTCGCGGATCGCCAGCCCGTTGGCCTCGGTGGTCTCGAGGCGCCAGTCGAAGCGCACCTCGCCGGCAGCCGGGTAGGCAAAGCCGCTCACCGGCTTGGTGAAGGCGCCGGTCAGCCCGGTATCGCCGGGCGCCGGGCCGTCGCCATTGGTGCCCACGCCGATCTCGGCGATATCCTTGCCCGCGCCGTCGCCCGCGATCAGCGCCGCCAGACCCAAGCGGGCGGCCTCGAGGATCATGTTGGGCATGGCGATCCGCTCGATGATCACGCCGCGCCTGCGCACGGTGATGTCGAGCGCGCCCCTCACTGTCAGCTTGTCGGTTGCCTGCATTGTGCCCCTCACATTGCCGTCATCGCGGTGGTCTCTGCCCCGCTGTGGTAGATGCCCGCCCAGTGGGACTGGCTTGCGTCGAAGCTCAGCGCGCCATCATGGAGCGCGCCCGCATGCCGGTGCCGGCCGTCATGCAGCCGGTGGCGCGTGAGCCGGATCGGCATCGCCATGTCGGCCGCCGGCGGCTGGCCTGCGCCATGCGTGATCCCCGAGTGCCGGAACCGGCCGTCATGCCTGGGCGCGATCTCCATCCGGTCGGACTGGCCGAGGTCGATCCCGATCCGGGTCCGCGCGCGCACGGCGTCGTGGCGCCCCTCGATGTCGGTCCAGCCGGCATAGGCCACGGCCCCGCCGTGATCCTGCGCCCCGTCATGCGCCAGTCGCACCGCGTCGTCGTGCTGCGTCGCGCCATCATGGCGCCGCCCCCAGGGCAGGACGTCGGACGCGGTATGCGCGACTTCAGTCTCGGCGCTCTCGGCCAGCTCGGCGGTGTCGGCCACGCCCACCCGGAAGGCGAGATCGGCGAGGTGCGAGCGCACGGGCTTGACCCGCCCGACCGCGTCGATGACACGGGCCACACCCTCGTCGCTCAGCCCGCGCCACTCGCCCAGGTCGAGCAGGAGCGTGAACATGGCCCAGCGGGTGCCGCCGCCATGGGTCTCGGCGCCAGCGTGGGTTTCAGTGCCGTCGTAGCGCGCGATCGGCAGTCCCTCGTCGATCTCGACATCCGCGAACCCGATCGCCTCCAGCGCATCGCGCAGCGCGGCCGGCGTGCCCTTGCGGCGATGCACGGCCACCGAGCGGCGCAGCGTCTGGCGCTTGACCGCCTCGGGCCAGTCGGTCTCCCAGTTGTCGACCGAGAGCGCCCAGGCAAGCCAGGGAAGATGCGCGGCCGGGCAGGTGTCGGGGTTCCACAGGTGGCGCACCGGCACAGCCATCTCGTCGAGCCGCAGCCCGGTGCGCTCGACGCCGCGCTCTGCGTCGGTGGCGCTGGGTGGCAGAAGAGCGGCAAACTCAGACATCGCGCCCCCCCACGCTTACGGAGATCGCGCCGCAATGGGCGGCCTGGGTGTCATCGACCACGATGTCGGCCGCGGGCTGGATCAACTCGACGCGCTGGACGCCCTCGACATGCAACGCGGCAAAGAGACCCGAGCGCGTGATGTCGTGGCCGATCCGGTGATGACGCGCAGCAAAGGTCTCGGCCGAGGCGCGCGCGGTGGTGGCGACCACATCGGCGTCGGGGCCATGATAGAGCGTGAGCTCGGCCTCGATCGTGTAGTCGACCACCGCCGCGCTGGACACGGTGACATGATCGGTCAGCGGGCGCACATCCTCGGCCCCGACGGCCGCCTCGACCGCGTCCACCAGGTCCTGCGGCGCGGTGCCGTCGCCCGTCGATGCGAGCACGGTGACCAGCACCTCGCCGGCGCCGGGCGAAATCACGCTGGCGTCGCGGACGCGCTCGTCGGCCGCGCGAGCGTGGAAGAGATAAGCACCCTCGGGCCCGGCCACACTCTGTGCCTCGAGCGACAGCTGCACGCGCTGGCGCAGCGCGTCGTCGGTCTCCATCACCGCCGCGATGGGCGGGACGGCCTCCGGATCACCGGGCGAAATCGTGAGCCGCTCGACACCGAAGAGCGCCGCGAGGTTGTCGAGGTCCGAGCTCGTGGCGCGCGCCAGCATCACCGCCTCGGCCGCGTCATTGACGCGCTGGCGCAGCAGCAGCTCGCGATAGGCGAATGCCTCGATCAGCTTGACCGCCGGCTCGCTTTCCAGCGCCAGCACGTCGGCGAGCTCCGGCGCGGCCGCCTCGACGTCCGCCTTGATGGCCGCGACGATCGCCTCGTAGTCGAGGGTCTCGACGACATCGGGGGGCGTGAGCGCCGACAGGTCGATCTGGACGAAGCGGCTCACGCGCCACCTCCCAGGGCGGTGCGCACCACCCGGTTGACGCCGGCGACATCGCCCTCGACCACCAGGTCGAAGCGCCCGGCCTCGGCGCGCTCCACCTGGACGCGGCGCGCCCGGAAGCGCGGCTCCCACTCGGCGAGTGCCTCGGCGGTGGCAAGGAAGATATCGACGACCGTTTCGCCGTTCATCGGCTGGTCGACGATCTCCGCCAGCCGCGATCCGTAATCGCGCCGCATGACGCGGCTGCCCACCGGCGTCATCAGGATATCGCCGATCGACTGCTCCAGGTGCTCAATGTCACCGATCCGGCGAAGGGATGTGGTCGCGAGCCCGGCCATCACTGCGGCTTCCCTGTGACCGAGCCGACGCTCTCGGGGTGGGTGTGATTGACCAGGCTGATGCCGTTGGCGATCACGTCCTGGGTGACCGTGACGGTGCCGTCGATCTTGATGTCGCCGATGATCGACAGGATCGAGCCGCCAAGATCGATGGTCGGGGTGGCCGCGTCGGGTGCCACCGCGCCCCCGTCAACGGGGATTGAAGGGCCGATGAAAGCCCGCTCCATGTCGCCGCGCGGGGCATAGACCACGACCTGTTCGCCGGGCGAGGGCATCCACTGGAACCGGACGGTCCCCGAGCGCAGCTGCGTGACGGGCAGCGGCTGGGTGTCGAGCCCGCCGATGCGCACACGCGCGCGGTTGGTGCCGGTCTCGATCGCGGTGACCGCGCCGACCTGGACGATGTTGGTGGCCCGGCGATCGGCCTCGGCGTGCTGGAACCCGGCCATCAGTTCGCCCCTCCGATCTCGGTGTAGTCGCCCTCGTGTCCGGCCCCGACCTCCGGCGCCTGGCCGAGATAGAGCTCGATCGCCAGCGGCTCGGGCGTCGTGTAGCCCTGCACCACGGCCGGCTGCGACCAGGTGACCGCCCAGAGGCTCGTCGCCGCGTCGCGCGTCTCCGGGGTGACAAGCGATTGCAGGCGCACGGCCCGGGCCTGCCCAAGTGCGCTCTCGCCCCAGTTGTTGTCGGGGATCATGCTCAGCAGCACCTGCCCGATATTGGCCGCCGCCGCATCGCGGGGCAGGCCGAGCCGGTCCTTGGTGATGACGAAGGCGGCCATGTCGAGCAGGAAGCCGTGATGCGGCCCGGTCCAGTCCTGCTCCTGGCGCGCGCCGAGATGGGCGACCAGGACGGCCGGATGGCGGATCGACTGCTTGCGCAGCTCGCCCACGGAAAACCGCCCCGCGATGCCGCGGCACTCGGCGAGATCGGGGATCCGCGTGGCCACCTGCGTGGCGACCACATCGGGCAGCGTGGCGAGGAGATCGTCGCGCACTTCGCTCATTGCAGCAGCCCCCCCAGCCGATCGGAGACGAAGGTCTCGATCTCCTGGCGATCATCGTCCGACAGCCCCAGATAGGGGCGCGCCGGAATATCGCCGAAGGGGATGGGACTGCCGCGCGATGTGTTGCCGAACGCGCCCTGGGCTGCGCCGAACTGGTGCACCGCGGCGTAGACCATGTTGCTGCCGACCTCGACTTCGGTCGGGGTGGCGTAGCGCTGGATGCTTTCCAGCAGGCCCGGGTTGCCCGAGGCCACGAGTAGCGAGTGCTGGGCGCGCCGGGTGGCGGCGTAGCCTGCCGACCAGTCGGCCCAGGGCGTGCCGTCCGGCGCGGTCTTCTCGTCGGCGACGCGCACCTTCGTGCTGTCCTCGACGATCGCGCCGACCTCGTCGAGGATCTGCGCGGCGTCGAAGCCCGCCAGGCGTTGCAGCCCGTCGAGCGCGGCCTCCATGCCTTCGGTGGTCAGGGTGACAGCCATCAGAAGTCCCGCATCTTGTCGCGCGAGAACAGCCGCTCGGGGCCGTGGCGCACGACGGGCGTGGGCCCGTCGCCCTCGCCATCGCCGTCGGGGTCGGCCTCGAGCGAAGGCATGTGCAGCGCGGCCCGGCCATCGGCGATCCGCTTGAGGTGGTCGCGGCCGTCTTCGTAGCGCCGGCGATGTTCATCCGAGAGCACGTCGCGCGAAAGCGCCAGCCGGTAGAGCGCGAAGTCGACAGCGATCTGGCGCAGGATGCCCGGCACCTCGGGAAGCGGCAGGCGGTAGCGCACGGCGAGGTAGCTGTCGATCTCGTCGCTGGCCTGCTCGAGCGCCCGGGCCACCGCGTCAGTCTCGACCGTGCCGTCGCCGTCGCGATCGGCCACGTAGAGCGCGTCGGCGCTGTAGAGGTCGGTGATGTCGCTCTGCGTGGCATAGGCCATGTGTGAAACCTCTTCAAAACGGGCCTTTTAAGGTCCTGCCCAGGACCCGCCTTTCACTGCGGGGGGGGGGGTCGGCGACGCCCCCCCTCTCGGGTATTTCCTCGGCCGTCAGCCGGTCTCGCCGGGCGGCCGGAAGCCGCTCTGCGCCAGCCGGCGCATCGCTTCGTCGCGGGCCTCGTCGGTGATGAGCGCGTCGTCCATGCCTGGCAGGGCCGCACGCAGCGCCCGCATGCGCGGCTGGCCGTCCTGGGTGAAGTCCCCGGGCTCGAGCCCCGGGATCACCCGCACGAGCTCGTCGACCGGGCCGGGCGCCTCGTCCTCGACGAGGGTGTTCTCCTCGGCCTCGGCCACATCCTCGGGCGCCGCCTCGTCCAGCGGCTCGACCTTGACGGCCGGGTCGGCGCGCAGCCGCGCCCACTCGCGGGCGGTGAAGGCGCCGCGCTCGAACACCGCGCCCTTGTCGGTCAGCCGGACGCCGCAGCGCCAGATGTGCCCCGTGACGCCGGGGGCCGATACACGCGCCGCCATGATCACGCTCCCTCCGGCGGCTCGAAGCCCTCGGCCTGCATGGCCTGGAAGACCTCGTCGCGGATCGCGGCGGTGATCAGAACATCGTCCGCAAGGACGTCACGCAGCGCGGCGACCTTCGGCTTTCCGTCCTGCTGGTAGGCGGACGCGTCGAGGTCGGCGATGGCCTCCGCGATCGCGGCGCGCGCCTCCGCGTCCGCCCCCGGCGTGTCGTCCGGGGCCGGCGCGATCTTCAGGGAGGGCTCGGCGTGCAGCCGGGCCCATTGCGCCTCCGAAAAGGCGTTCGCGGCAACGCGGCGTCCCTCGCGCGGAAAGAAGGTCCCGCAGCGAAAGAAGCCGTCCGGCCGGGTGGAGCTGATCAGGTACATGCTCATCGGCTATCCCCTTATGCTGCCAGCCAGGGGATGACCTTGACATCGACGGCCTTGTAGTTGGGGTTCGAGGCCCCGCCGTCGCCGAGCATCACCTCGACGGTCTTGTTCGCGGCCGAGCGCAGCGCGGGCGGCACGACCAGCAGGTTCGGCATGATGCCCAGCGGACGCCCGCCATCGGCGGTGAACTCCATCATCGCCTGCATTGCGGCGTCGAGGTTGTCGGAGTTCAGCGGCTGCCGCGAGGCATAGGCGCACTGCCAGAAGCCGTAGCCCACGTTGTGCCGCGCATAAACGCCGTACTGGAACTGGTTCGAGGTGAAGACCGCGTCCGAGGTGCGCGGGTCGGTCTTGGCCTCGAACTCGGGCCGCTTGCGCTCCTGGAAGATGAACGGCTTGAGCGGGCGCGAGGTGTCCAGCAAATACCAGGTGGTTCCGGGGCTGGTGCCCGGAACATCGTAATTCGAGACCGTCGCCGCGGTGCCCGTGCCGTCGTGGTTCGGGTAAACCGGGTGGTCGGTGTCGAAGAAGTACTGCCCGTCGTAGCACTCGTTGGCGTTGCCGTTCTTGATCAGCTCGGCGATCAGGATGTCGGGGTGGCGCGCCGCGGATTGCCCCATGGACTGGACCATCGGCGTGTAGATGCCGAGATTGTCGTCCTCGATCTGCGGGCGCTTCACGCCGACCGTGCTCTCCCATTCCTTGTTGAGGACCTGGTAGCCGCTTTCCTTCATGTCCTTGATGACACGATCGCCGACCCACTCGCGCAGATCCGGGAAGTCCCCGAGCCAGCCATAGGTCTCGGAAGCGGTGGTGGACGGCACGATCGTCGCGACGTCGGTGTAGAAGGTCGTTGCCTTCATCGAGGCGTAGGCGTCCTCGAAGGTCTTCTTGAAGCCCGTGCGCAGGGCCTCCAGAAGCGATGCGGTGATGATGGCCATCGGTTACTGCTCCTCGCTTGCCTTCGCCTCGGCGAAGGTTTTCTGATCGATCCCCAGCTGGCGGCAGATGGCGATCTCTTCCTGGGTGAGTGTTCCGGCCTTGGTGCCCGGCGTCTTGTCGTCCAGGCCCGAGTTGCGCGCGATCACGGGCGCGGCCTCGATCATCTTCTCGAAGCGCTCCAGTCCGCCCTCGGCTTTGCAGGCCGCGAGGTGGAAGTCGCGGCTGGAGGGGGCGATCTTGCCGACCTCGATCGCCGCGTCGACTGCGGCGTTGATGGCCTCGTCGGTCCGCTCGGCTTCCACTTGCTCGAGCTCGCGGACGCGGTTCATGGCCAGGTCGTAGTCGCCCTTGGGCACGAACTTCTCGGGGTCCGGCGACTGCGCCCGGTTCAGCGCGGTCGTCTCGCGCTCCTTCAGCGCGTTGATCGCAACCACCGCATCGGCAGTCGTCGCGTCGGAATTGAGGCCCAGGGCCTCCAGGACAGCCTTGTCCATTGTCGTCTCCTCTTCTTCGCGCACGCTGTTGAGTGCGGCAAGCTGCAAGTTCGGGCTGTTGGTGAGTGCGGCCGAGACCATCTTCACGATCTCGCCCGCGGGCTTGGTGAATGCGAAGACGGGGCTGATGTAGCGATACCCGCGCGAGCTCAGCAGCGCGGCGCCGTCTTCCGTCCAGGTGACGCGCCCCCAGAGCGCGCCGTCGCGTGCCTCCATGTCGGAGATCCAGCCGACGGCTGGCGCGGGTTCGCCCTTCGCGCCCTTGATCTGGGTGGCGTGCTCGATATCGACGGGCAGCTCCGCGCCGTGCCGCTGGAAGGCCGCGACGACCTCCTCGGGACTGGGCAGCGTCCAGCGCCGACCGTCGCGCCCCTGGATATCGGGGCCGGCCGGCGTGAGCTGTATCCACTCCGGGGCCGCGGCCCCTTCGAGGTTCAGCGCCACCGCCTGAATTTGTGTGTAATGCGTCCTTGCCATGCGGCCACATTCGCGCACGGAGCGGGGCGTATCAGCCTTGAAGGAATTCAGGGGCAGGAAATCGTGCCGGGGCCGGTTGCGTCAGAGCCGCTCAGCGCGCCGAGGAGCGCGGCCTTTCTCCTGAGGGTAGATGCTCCGGGAAAACCCGGCAAGGGTATTAAATGGGTATTTAACGGCGCGCTGCGGCGGTGCTGGGCGCCCCGGCCGCCAGATCACTCCGCCCCGCCCCCGAAAATCCGCCTCAGGGCGTCCAGAAACGGCAGGTCGTCGCGCCACTCCGGATGCTGGCGCGCGCGCTCGGCCATCCAGCCGCCGCGCAGGTCGCGCTCGGCCACGCGGGCCACCTCCGGAGGGGCGCCGCGCAGGCGGCCATCCAGGAAGTCGATCGCCGCGCGCACCCGCTGGGCGCCGGGGTTGCGCTCCCAGCCCGGATCGATGCCGCGGGGCACATCGCGCACCTCGCCGGTGCGGCGATTGACCACCCGGCGCACCGGCACCTCGGGGCTTTCACTGACGCCCAGGCGCTCACCCTCCTCGCGGCTGACCTGGCGGACCCAGCATTTGCAGTTCCAGCCGTTGGGCGGCATCCAGCGATCCCAGAACGGATCGTCCACCGGCAGGACGAGCCCGGCCTTGGCCGCGTGCTCGGGCCGGTGGCGCTCGCTGGGGCCGAGCCGGTAGACCAGGTAGGGCCGCGTCTGCTTGGTGCGCTCGATGCGATCCCACTGCCCGGCGGCGCGAGCCGCGCGCAGGTTGGCGCGGTAGATCGTGCGCAGCCGGCGCGGCGAGCCGAGCTGGACGGTCTCGGTCAGGCCGGTGGCGGGATCAACCATCTCCCGGCGCCCCCACCAGCCATGTTTCTCCAGGCGCGGGCGCAGGGTGCGCTGGAACTCCTCGAAGGGCACGCCCTCGTCGATCGCGCGCTGCACCTCCTCGCGGATATCCGAGAGCACGTCGACCTGCATCGCCTTGGCCACGGTGAAGGACACGGCGTGTTCTTCCGGCTCTACGTCGCGCCAGGAGAAGGCCGGCTTCCACCCCTTGTTGGCGAGATAGCGCGATGCCTCGGGGGGCGGCCCCGACCTGAAGCTGTAGCCCGGCCGGTCAGTCATCGGTCACGTCACCCTGGGCGCGCGCCTTGAACATGCCCTTCACGAGGGTGTCGATGATGCGGCTCGCGGGCAGGCCGTCGAGCCCGGCCAGCCGCTCCATCACGTCTTCGTAGCTGCCGGCGCCGTCGATGATCTCCTCGATCGGATCGAGGGTTTCGCCCATCACCTCCTGCCAGTCCTCCAACATCTCTGCCTCGAGCTCGTCGAGCTCGTCCGTCGGCCCGGGCGCTTCGCGGTTCATCGCGGTGCCGGAGCCGGGCCGCTTGGGCTCGGGCGGGCCGCCCACCACGTCGTCGCCGGGCTCGGGGTCGGAGAAGCCCAGGCGCTGGCGCACTTCGGACTGGTTGAACCGCACGCCCGCGACGGCCAGCCGGGTGACGTTGCGGATGATCATGTCCGTATCTTCGGGCTCGGCGATCGGGATGGTGATGCGCGGGTACTGCTTCGGCACACCGAAGTTCAGATCGACGTAAGGCTTGACCAGGTCGCGGTTGAGCGTGCCGGCCACGGCGCGCGCATCGGCCGAGGCGATGTCGTGGCGCACGTTGTCGTGCACTTCCGCCTGGGCGCGCGACGAGCCGTTGTCGGACGTCATGGTCTGGCCCAGAACCGCCTTCGAGGTCTGCTCGTCGACATAGCGCGCGAGGCTCTCAAATATCCGGTCGCCGTTGACAGAGCCGGTCTCCTGGAACTCGATCTCCATACCCCGGGGCAGGACGGCCGCCGCGTCGGTGCCGATATTGGCGACGGCCGAGAACAGCTTCTCGATGTCCTGCGCCGAGTGCTCGCCGCCGTAGCGGCCGAGGCGCAGCGGCAGGCCGTAGGTCTCGATGAAGGCGACCCAGTCCTTGAGCGTGTACGCCTTGCACATCCAGCCGAAGGCCACGAGCCGGGCAAGCCCGCCGCGCGCGGGCAGCCCCGACTTCAGCCGGGTGCGGTGCTCGATCCACTTGAACGGCTCCAGCGGAATGCCCTCGGCCGGATCCTGCTCGTCGATGAGCCGCAGCTCGCGCCCGGTGGCGCGATCGAACCGGAAATACCGTTGGTCGCGATGGATATAGGCGCGCGGTGTCCAGCGCTGCGCGCCGCGCTTCCAGTCAATCTCGATTGCGGAGAACCCCTTGCCGAGCGCGTCGAGCATGTCCTCAATCAGGTCGGGGAAGGCATCGCTCATGGCGATGGTCTCGCGCACGTCCTCGGCGATCTCCTGGTCGCGCGGATCCTCGGAGGCGGGCTCGACGACGGGCTCCACGCCGGAGACCGCGCGCTTGCGCACGCCCAGCACCGAGGCGTAGTGCGGGTCGCGCTCCTCCATTTCCTCGGCCAGCACCAGGTAGTCGTGGGTGTTGCCGTCGTCGCAGGCGCGCAGGATCGCGGCGAGCCGCTGGGGTGTCAGCCCCGGCGCCACGCTGGGGCCGAACGCCTGGCGCACGCCGGTCAGGCCGGGCTCGGCCTGCATCTTCGTCAGCTCGGCACGGCGCACCGGGCGGCCGTAAGGGTCGAGAAGTGTTGGGGTTCGGGCCATGGTCTCTCCTACCTATCGCCGGCCGGGTCGGGCGGCACGTCCAGCGCCGCGGCAATCCGGTCGCAGGCCGCCTTGAAATACGCCCGATCGCGCTCGATGCCGATGAAGCGCCGCCCCTCCAGCGCGCAGGCCACGCCGGTCGAGCCGACGCCCATGAAGGGGTCGCAGATCACTTCCGCCTCGGGGAGTTGCTCCAGGCACCACCGCATCAGGTCCACCGGCTTCTGGGTCGGGTGCTGGCGCGTGCCGTCGCGGTTCGAGTGCCGCCCGTGATAGCACAACGAGAAAGCGTCCAGGCGCGCGCCCTTCAGGCTCGTGATCGCCAGCTCGCCCTTGGAATAGGACGGCATGCCCTGCCGCTTGTCCCAGTAGAGCCAGCGCCCACCCTGGGGCAGATGGTGTGCGAAGTACTGCCCGCCCCATATGATCCATGCCGGCGCGAGCTGCGCGCACATCTGCAAAACGATAGGGGGGGGGGGCAACGTCCCAGCTGCCCCGGGCATAGCGGCGCGCCGTGCGCGGCACCTTCTTGCCGTTCTTGCGTCGGGAATACCCGCCGCCGCGATGCCCGTAGCCCTGGCCGATGCCGTAGGGCGGGTCGGTCACGACGGCGTCGACCCCTTCAAGGAAGGGCATGATCCGCGCGCAGTCGCCGCGATAGAGCGTGGCGGTGCCGATCTGCCGCTTTTCCACGTAGCGCTCCATCACCAAACTCCTCTGCCTGCGCCGAACCCGGCCGTGGCGCGCACCGGCCGGTCGGTATCCCGCGCCCCGCGCGTGACGGGTCGATAGTCGAAGGGCTGATAGTCGATCTGCGCCGAGGCCACCGCCAGCGCGCCGGCCCAGAAGCGGTCGGCGTGCCCGTCGGTCTCGCCATCGGCCACCAGGCGGCGGATACCCGTCGCGCCGACCTGGCTCTTGATCGCGTGCAGGTCCGCGCGCAGGCGCGGATCGCCGGCGGGAATGCGGATCCTGCGATCCTGCATCCGGTCCTTGAGCCCGGTGGCCATGTCGAGCTTCGCGGCCGAGGTGAACATCACACCGTCGACGCGGCTTTCGCCGTGGGTGCGCTTGGCGTCCTCGACGGGCTTTTCGCCCATGCCGGTCTGGTCCATGGCGCAGCGCACTACGCGGTAGCGCGCGAAGGCATCCGCCAGCAGGTGATCCTGCTCGGCGAAGGTGGCCCGCCGCCGAACGATGATCTCGCGCGTCCAGAGCACGTCGCCAACCTGCTCGAGCACCCAGATCACGAACAGGTCGTTGCGCGCGGCGATATCCACGCCCACGAAGCAGGGGCCGCCCTGGTAATGGCCGGGCTCGCCCGCGGCCTCGCTCTCGCAGCCCGAGATGAGCTCGTAATCCAGCCAGCTCGATGCTTCGTCCATCCACTTGAGCTCGAACTCCTGAGCCCAGGCGTCCTCGTCCGCGATGCCCGCACGCAGCTCGTCGATGTCCACGTCGAGCCCCTCGGCGACAGCCTGGTAGATGTCGACCATGTGCTTCGACCAGGTGTCGTCCTCGGCCGTCATCAGCTCGTAGAACTTGTTGCCCTTGCCGTTGGGTGTGGAGATCACCCTGATCTTGTGCCCGCCGCGTGCAGCGACGGGAAAGGCCGAGGCCCAGATGCGGCGGCTGTCCTGGTGAAAGGCGAACTCGTCGAGCAGCAGGTTGCCGCCGAAGCCGCGCGCCGCGTCGGGGCTGGCCGAAAGCGCGGTGACACGGCTGCCGCCGGGGAAGCGCACCTCGTGCGTCTTGTAGCGGGCGTCGAGCTCCGGGGCGTAGAACTCGCCCTCGTCGAACTCCGGGGTGCCCTGCCGGGCGAGCTCGTTATAGACCGCGTAATACCCCCTTGTGATAGGCTTCAACGCATCTTCAAGGGCCTCTTTCGCGGTCGCCTCCGATCGCGACAGGATCGTCCAGCGCACCTTGCGCCGCTGCATCTCCGCCTGGATGCAATCGTCCACGATCTCGCCGCAGGAGCCGAAGGTCTTGCCGCCGCGCCGGGTGAACATGCCGATCTTGAAGCGCGCGGCATCCGATATCCACGCCTTCTGGTAGGGCAGGAAGGTGATGACGGGCTGGGCCATCAGGCTTCCTGCCAGTAGCCGTTGCGCAGCCAGCCGTGCCAACCGCAGTTCAGCTGACGCACCGAAGGCGCCAGCGTCGGCTCGGTAAGCGATCCGTTCCACGCCCAGGACGGCTCATGCGCCGGCTTGGCCCCCTTCCGGATGGAAACGCGGCACGGCCCTTCGCAGCCACAGGGGCAGAAGAACCACATGCCGACCGACCCATCGGGCTCCACTCTTGTCAGGTCGATGTGGACGCTTCCCGGCAACGCCAAACGGCGATGTTCCGCGCGATCGGCGATATGAATGGCGCGGATCATTGGGCTGCCTCGCGCATGGAGATCAGATAGGGCTTTCCCTTGCGCCATGCGACCAGGCAGCGCATGCCCAGGTGCTCGAAGCGCTGGCGCCGCCCGAACAGGAAGGCGAGCGCGGCAGGCCTGAACGGCCCGCGCCGCCAGTTGTGATCGCCAACCAGGACGACTGCGCCACAGGCAAGATCGATTGCCGGCTCCATCACACCACCCCGACCAGCAGAGCGGCCACCAGGAGCCAGACACCGGCGGCACCGACGATCAGCAGCGGCACGTGCCGCCAGAACGTGCCCGCCCGATCCGCCGCCCAGATGCCCGCGATCAAAAACCCCGCCGCCGGCAGCAAGGCCAGCACCCCCGCTGCGATGATATGCAAAACCCAGTCCAGCATGATATGCCTCCTCCTGTCAGCCGAAGCCCATGATTTCCCGCGCCTTGGTCGCGGCCGCCTCGTCGATCGCCCCGTCGGCCACGGCCTCGTCGAGCCGCGCCGACTGCGCCTCGCGCTCCGCCCTCAGGATGCCATCGCGCAGCGAGGTCGAGCGGATCAGGTTGTTGAGCGCCGTGGTCAGATCCTTCATGCCCCGCGGGTCGGGCATCGCGTCCGGATCGGCCATCATCATCTGCAACCGCCACTGGATCGTGGTGAGCTGCTGGAAGAGCGCCGAGGTCACGTCGACCTCCTCCTTGAGGCTCGCCTCCTCCAGGAAGGTGCGAATTTCCTCCTGCGCCTGATCCTGCATCCGCGCGTAGTCGCGGAACTCCTGGCCGTAGGCGTGCAGCGCGGACTTGCCGACGCGCAGCTCGAGCCCGGCCTCCTCGAGGCGGAAGTTCAGCGCCTCGGCCAACTCCTCGTAGCCGGCAAACCCGCGCGCGCGCAGCTCCTCCTGGAGCCACCCGCGCAGCTCCGGTGGCAGCAGGTCGATCTTGCGGGGTTGCGGCATGGATCAGCTCCTCGGGCGAGGGCGCTGGATGTCGGGATGGCTCGACGCGCCGCGCGCGATCTCCACGCCGTCGCCGGTCGCGGTGACCACCACGAAATCGGCCCGATCGTCGTAATCGACGAAGCCGTTCTCGCGCAGCCAGGCGAGCTCGGTAATCACCTGGCTGCGCGTCGAGGTGACGCCGAGGCCGGCCAGGACATCCGTCAGGATCGCCGCGTTCGAGGTGTACTCGGCGCATTGCTCCAGGTGCCTCAGGATTGCGAGGCGGCGATGCCGCCGCAGGGTTTCGGAATAACTGCTCATCTGTTTCTACCCCCTTCGAGAAGGTGATCCTCGTGCCGCGTCACGACCCGCTCGAGCCGGGCGAGGATTTCATTCTGTCCGCTCATCGACGCCGACATGGCGCTCATCGACCCGGCCATCTCCGTGAGCCGCAGCTCCAGCCGGTGGGTCTCGTCGCGCCCCGGCATGTCGTGGACCGTCTGCTCGAGCCGGGCGATCCGCGCCTCCAGGCTGTCCATGCGCTTTGAGCCCTCGTGCAGCCGGCCGTCGACAGCCTTTCCGCGCGTACGCACCCAGGTGAAGACCACAGCCGCGATCGACAGAATGAAGCTCGCGGACTTCAGCCCGATATCGATCACGTCCGCCATCATGCAGGCGCCTCGCACCCGGCCGCAAAACCGCGCAGAAGACGGGTCCCCGTCTCGATCGCCGCCGCGTCATCCGAGCTTGCCAGCGCCCGCGCATGGGCGCGGGCCAGCGACTCCAGCCCAGAGCAGATGGCTTCACCGCTTGGGCGCACCGCCGTCTCCGTATTGCTGCAGCCAGCTGCGATCATCATCACCGCCATCAGTGCCGCTCGTCGCATCGTCGATCCTTTCGCGTGTCTTCTGGTAGTCCTGCGCCGCCTGCGCCGCGACCTCCTGCTCGGTCTCGCGGCGCCCCTTGCGGCGCGAGCGGGCCATCAGCGCAAAGAGCGCCCCCACCGCGGCGGCGATGCCCAGCAGGATTTCGACAACGCCGCTCATGTCAGCACCCGCCGGAACACCAGCCGGAAGCGCGGCGCCCGGCGCTCCAGCCACGCCCAGAGCCCGAACAGCGCCGGCATGATCGCGACGACGAAGTCGAGCAGCTGGCGCTCGCCGGCAAAGCCGAGGCGCTCGATCCAGCCGGCAACGTCGATGCCCGCCGCCTGGGCGAGCACGGTGACGATCAGCAGGATCTGGGCGTAGAAGCTCCGCGCGTGCCAGGCAGGGAGTTCGGGGGCGGTCTCGCTCATTCCGGCGGCTCCTTGAGATAGTTCTCCACGACCCAGCCCTCGGCGCCGCCGAAGGCCACTTTCACCCAGCGGCGCCCGGAGAAGCTGCCCGCCTTGACAACCGGCACCAATGTGCCGTCGGGGATGCGATCGATGACGTTGGGGTTGAAGCTCGGCCAGCGGCGCATGTTGAGCGGGTCGCCGCGGGTGTCGACCTGCATCAGCTCGTCGCCGTCGATGTCATCCGCTGCGGCATCGGCCTGCCACTCGGCCGGCTCCTCGCGGCCGACGATGCGCGCGCGGACATGGCTCAGGGGGAAAAGCGGGTTGGTGTCGACCTTGCGGCCGGGCGAGATGTACCAGTGGGTGACGATATCCTCGAGTGCGTCGCACCCGTCGAACAGCGCCTCCAGCAGCCGCAGGACCGCCTCGATCTGCTCTTCGGGATAGGCCATCCAGAGACCGTGGCCATGCGCCTCGGTGCGCAGCTCCTGGATGCCGTAGGTGTTGATGTCGAACTCCTCGCCATACCAGGCCCGCGCAAAGCCGCCAGGCGCGGCCTCCATGCGGCCGGGATTGACAATCTCGATGCCGACCGAGAAGGCGTTGACGTGATCGCGGCCGTGGTAGTGCGATCTTCCCGCATGGTTCGCCCGCACGCCCACCGGGACCTGCTGGACAACCCGGCCGTCGCGCTCGATCACGAAATGCACCGACACCTTGCGCGCGTTGTCGGCCAGGTACCTGGCCGCGGCGCCCGGCGTCAGCCGGCTGGCGGTGTCGTGGAGCACCACGACGGTGGGGGTGATTTGTCCTCCGGTCCAGCGCGCCTCCGTAAAGGAAACACCCTCGACCCGGCCATCCTTGAGTTGCATGCGTGCCTCCGGGTTCTACGACCCGACAGTCGCATGCACCGGCACGGCAATTCAGTCTTGAATGTATTCAGGGGGAACGGTGTTTTGCGCGGCGCAAGGTGCTTCGCAAGGTTGCAGGCGCCGGCTCAGCTGTCAAATGGCAGATCCATCTGGCCGCTGTCGCGGTCGATCTGCGCACGATAGTTGGACACGGTGCGAATATGGAGGTCGCACGCCAGCGCGACCTCCTGAAGCGAGTGGCCCTTGCGCAGCATACGCATGGCGCGCGCCCGCCGCGCGCCGACGCCGCGGGCGCCGGCCGTCGGTAGCGTGAGCTTGCCGGGCCCGAAGGTGTCGATCATCGCCTGCGCTTCCGCCTCACCCACGAGGCGCGCCAGCATGGACCCTGTTGCGCGCACCGGGATCGATATCTGCGTACCGCCCCGCGCCCCCAGAAGGCGCAGGGCGGCGGCCTCGCCGATCACCTCGGCAATCTCGGCAGCGACCGCGGGAAGATAGTTACCCATCGCCCGCCCCCTTTGACCGGCGGCGCGGCCTCCGGTGGTTGGGCATGTGGCTGGGCACGACGGTGGTGACCACCTGGCCGCGCAGCTTGTAGGTGAAGCCGCCGACGCGCACGCCGCAGGCGCCCGGGTGCGCCATGGCGCGATCGACCTTACGCCCGACCTCGCGCCGATGCGTCTCGACATCGATGCGAAGGACGCGCTCCAGGTAGCGCAGCAGCGCGTGATCGGAGACTTCAGCGACCGGCTTTTTCATCTGCCGCGCTCCTGCTCGTCCACCTCGATGCCGGCGCGTTCGCACCAGTCCAGCAGCGCCTGGATGACCGTGTCGATCTTCTCCCAGTCGCGCAGCATGTCGATATCGGCCGGCATCGAGCCCCAGGCATCGCCGAAGCGGCGGCGGATGAAGGCGTTAAGCCCGGCGCGTCCGGGCTGCTTGAGTTCGCCCGCGTCGCCCAGCAGGCGCCAGAGCACATGCACCAGGCGCAGGTCGGCGCGCGGCGCGCGCGGGTGGCGCACGCGCCCCGGCGTCGGATCGAAACCAGATGCCTTGAGGCGATCCACCACCAGTCGCAGATCGGCCTCGGTCATGTCCCGCATGCTGGCCTTGCCCGTCGTGGCGTGCTGCAGGTCGCGGCGCGCATCGGCGTCGAGGCCCAGCTCGCGACACCCGACATGGATCATCTTCTGAAGGTCGCGCGCGCCCATGTCACACCTCCTCCACCGTGCCCGCCTGCTCCAGCGCCATCCGCGCCAGCGCCGCGCGGATCATCGCGTGCTGCAGCTCGTCCATGCCGATGACAAAGACCCGGTCGTCGATGCGCAGCTCCAGCCTTGCGTCGTCCACCAGCTTCACCTGCCCGGCCGCGCGGGGCCCCTTGTCGCGGACCGGCAGATCTATGATCGCGATCTGATCTGCCATGGATCACACCCGTGCCAGGTCGAGCACGGCCGGCTCCCAGGCCGCCTCGGCGTGATCGCGCATGTAGCAGCGCACGTAGGTTTTCGAGCCGACCACCCGCATCGCGTCGCGGATCGCCCGCATGGCACGCTGCCAGCGCGCATCCTCGATATCCAGCCGCAGGAGCATGAAGATTTCCGAGCGGTTGATCTGGCCTTCCTTGTCGGTATTGAAGGCGCGGGTAACGATGGCGCGGATTTCCGGGCGGGCCTCAGCGGCCCACTCGTTGAGGCACTCGTCGATCAGCGTCTTGGCGATCTGCAACTCAGGCCCGAAATCCACCCGGTCGGCCACGGCAATCTGAACTCTGAAGCAGCCGTCATAGGACATCAGCGTCTTGTTGCCCTTGGCGCCGCCCAGCGTCAGCTCGTACTCCTGGGCAAGCAGGGCCTCCAGATCACCGACATCCTCGAAGACATGGGTCTTGAACCGCCGCATCTGCTCGCTCAGCGCCCTGGCATACCCCACGATCTTGCGCACCGTTTCGTCCTGCAGCTGATCCTGTGGCTTGACCACCTCAACGGGCACGAGCGCACCCTTGGCGTCGCGCATGTATGTCTTGCCGTCCATCTCGATCTGACCCGAGTGGATCGGGGCGGGCGTGTGTTCGGTCATTGGTCATCTCCTGTTGAAGAGGGGGTTGAAGAGGCGGTTTGCACCTCATCGTTTTGGTGCTCGGGTGGCACCAGCGCACCGGAGGCCACCAGCACGCCGGCCATCGCCTCAATCTCGTTCATAGTGCACAGCGTGGTGCCGCGCGGACCGAGAATGTCGATCTTGTGGACCGCCTTTGCCGCCAGGCGCAGCATCTCGCTCTCCGCAAAGCGCTCAGTCATCTTCACCTCCATCGTCGAGGATCGCGTCGACCAGGTCGTCATGCGCCACCGCCGTTTGCAAAAGCGCACCGGCAAGCTCCGAAACGGTGATCCCGCGCGCCTCGGCATGGGGGATGAGCGCATCGCGCAGCCCGTCGGGCGGATCGAGGATCACGAACCGCGTCCGACCGGCGGTGGGCCCTGTCTTGAAAAACGGGATGTCGGCGCCCTTGCGCCGCTCGCGGCTCAGTAAGTCCGAAACCGTTTTGCCACCCAATCCGAGCATTTCCGAGATTTCGCGCGGCGGATGCCCCTGCCGCGCAAGGTCGAGTATCCGGTCCCGGTGAGCTATCCGTGACTTACCCATCAGAGCCTCCCTTGTTGATCGGGCAGCGGTTGCAGGCCCGGAACATGGTCACGTTGCGGGTGTTGGCGTTCGACAGCTTGCGCGACTTGGCACGCCAGTGCCGGCACTGGTCCAGCGGCATCACCCCCATCGCCGGGCAGTCGACGGTCTGCGCCTCGAAGGCGCCGCGATAGAGATCCTCGACCCGCGCCATGTCGCCCGGGTACTTGCCCGCGATCACGTTCGAGATCATGGCAGCAGACACACCCATACGCTTGGCGACGCGGTTCTGACTGGTCTCGGCGCAGGCCCGCGCCAGCCCCTCGACCCAGTCGGGGATGTCCGCGCCATAGGCCGCCCGCGCGCGCTCGATCGGTGTCACCTGGCTCATGCGACACCTCCGGCGATGTAGGCGTATTCGCCGCGGTTGTCGTCCCAGACCGCGCGCACCCGCTTCTCGCGCGGCGGGCGGGGGCCGGTGTCGCGCACCAGGCGGTAGACCGCCAGCCGCCCCTTGGGGCGCGCCTTGCGCTCGACACGCAGATACCCGGCATTGGCCAGCATCCGGCAGTAGTCGCGCGCAGCCCCCTCGGAGACCGGCACGCTGCTTGTGTTGGCGTGCATCGCCACGTCGCGGTAGGTGAAGGCCCCCAGCCCGCGGATGGCGCGCCACATGTTGCCCTGCGGCGTGGCGACCCTGGCGCGGTTGCGCGTCATGCCGAGATCCTCCGCGCGTCGGGCGTGATGCCGGTGAAAAAGTCGCGCCGCCCCCAGTCCTCGAGCGTCAGTCGATCGAGGTTGCGGGTGGCGGCGATCTCGCGGGCCAACTCGAGGTTCTCCACGATCCGCCGCGCCGAGCCGCCCGACGCCGTGCGCATCTTGGCCAGCAGCGCCGCGTCGATCTCGACCTCGGGGCAGCGGATGCGCCGCAGGAGATCGAAGTCGTCGTCGTCCGCGGGCTCGGCTGCGACCCAGCTCAGGATGCGGCCGTGCACCCGCTCCCACTTGCGCAGCTTCTGCGGCAGGAGCTCCTCGCCGATCAGGATGACCGGCACGAAGGAGCTCTCGTAGATGTCGCGCACGATCTCGATCATGCCCTTCTTGACCAGGAAGTCGGCCTCGTCGATCAGCAGCGGCACGCCATCACGCGCCAGCACCTCCGCGATCTGGTCGACCATGTCGCCGATGACCTTCGCGGGATGCACACCCAACTCGGCGAGGATCGCCTGGCAGAGCTTCTTCTGGGTCCAGACCGACTTGACCTGGACGACGCATGCCTGCTCCTCGTTGGCGACGTAGACGCTGGCGGTCGTCTTGCCCAGGCCCGAGGGGCCGTAGAAGCACCCCATCCCCGGCAGCCCGTGGCCGCGGTTCTCCAGTCGGCGCATAAGCGTCAGGAACGCAGTCACGTTCCGCATCGGCGCCAGTGTATTGTATAAGGCTCTTGTCTCTGCCATGTTTACCTCGCTTGTGTTAAGCATCGGCGCGGACGGGCTGGCGGGCCCGCCGCGCCACCTTTCACCCCAGCATGTCGGGATGTTTCCTCAGCACATCGCGTTGCGCGATGTACTCGGCCGTGGATTGGTAGCTCGCCAGCCACGCGGCCTGCTCGTCTCCGATCTCCTCTCCGCGCCCCAGGCGCGCCTCCAGCTCGATCGCCGCCCGGAAGCGTGACCGCTCGGTCTCGGCGCGCGGGCGGGTCGCCTCGGCCTGCCGCCGCTTCGCCTCGAAATCCGCCACCACTGCCTCGTGCGCGGCGTCCTCCTCGGGGCTGCGCTCGCGCGGCTTGAGGGCGTTCGCCGGCGCGGGCTTGCGCTCGAAGGTCGGGCGGACGACCTGCGCCTCGACGGCCGGCGCCTCGCCGGTCGGCCGGGTCGCGTCCAGGTAGCCGCCGATCTCCGCGGCGCGCATCCGTTGCAGCGCATCGGCCGCGGCACGCTCCTTCTTGACGAAGTGGCGCTTGGCGGCGGCGTGGTTGCGCGCATCCTCCAGGTCGAAGAAGCCGCCCTTCTCGATGCACTCGGCATGGCCGAGATAGGCGCTGTCGAGACCGTAGAGATGCAGCCCGGCATGCAGGTCGGCCGGATCGAACCGCGCGACGACGCGGCGCCCGGCTACCTGGTGCATCCAGGGCGCCCAGTACTTGTTCTCCATGAACTTGATCTCGCCGTTGCGGCTATGCGCGTGCATGCCCTCTGCGCCCATCAGCCAGAGCCGGCGCTGCTCATCGGTCGCCTTGCGGATCGGCGCGGTCGCGTAGCTCTCGTCGAAGGTCTCCAGCAGGCTCCGGCCCTGCGTGGTCTGGCCGCGCCGCCCGGGGCGCGCGTTGTGCTCCTCGATCCCCTCGGCCAACACCGCGAGAAACTCCTCCAGCGGGATCGCGCGGTTGCCGTAATTCTCCGGTTTTGCATCCGGCCGATTGCCCGTATAGGCGCCGGCGAGACGTGGATCTTTGGCGATGTCGTCGCAGAAATCGCGGAAGGCGCGCTCGATCGGCTTCGACTGTCCGCTGTAAGGGGTGGCCCAATGGACCTCGCAGCCCAGCGTCTTGAGGATGCCGGGAATGTCGTCGTCCTTGACCTTGAAGCGGTAGCGCGTCGGCACCTGGCCGGTGAGGAACTTGTTGGCGAACTCGCGGCCGTTATCGAGAAGGATGTGCTCGGGGATGCCGAAGCGCTCGATCATGTCGCCCAGCGCGAGGCTCACGCCCACCTTGTTCGGCGTCCGGTCGACGCGCCAGCTCACGATGCGCCCCGAATAAATGTCCTGGAACGCGACCAGCTGGGGCCGGACGATCTCCTCGCCGCCCGCCAGCCCCTCCGAGGGCCAGCGCACGAAGACGTCGAAGCGATGATAGTCCGCGTTGACCGCCTCCATCGCGTGCAGCGCGGTGCGGTCCCTGATCTGCGACGGGTAGAGCCGCTTGAGCGCCTCGACGCCCTGGCGGCAGAGCACGATCGTGGTTTCGGGAACCTCCGCATCCAGCCGGCGGCGCATCGTGCGCTCGGGCAGTGTGGTCCAGCCCTCGGATTTCGCGATGCGCGCCGCGCGACGATAGCACGCCGAGAAGCTCGGCTGTTCAAGGCGCAGGTAATCGGCCTTGAGCACATCCCAGAACTCCGGGCTGCAACCGGCCGATGTTTCGCCGCGCACGGCGGCGCCATGGCGCGGCGCAAGGTGGGGCAGCCGGTCGTCGCTGCGCACGCCCTCGATCCGCCCCAGCCAGTTCCAGACCGTGCGCGCGCTGCATCCGAACTGGCGCGCCACCTGGTGGCAGGCCAGATCGCGGGTCATCCCGCCGCGCTCCAGCGCCTCGACGGTCTGTACTGCCTCCAGGGCGCGGTGCGCCTTGCGCTTCGTGCGCTCCGCCAGTCGGTCGAAGCGCGCCCAGAGGGCCTCGCGATCCACCGGCGCGGGCGCACCCGGGGGTGGCGCGGCTTGCGCCAGCAGCGCCTGCTGCGCCCGGCTCGGCAGCAGCGTCCAGTGATACTCCCATCCGCCGCCGCGGCTCTTGCGCCGCCGTGCCGCGCCCGGCGCCTGCCGCCAACCTAGCCGCTTGACGGTCAGCTCGACCCCCTGCCGGCTGGCCGGAAGGTCCGGCAGCGCGGCCTCGGCCAGCTCGGCGGCGGTCCACCATTCGCGATCCGGGCGGCGCTCACTCATCGCGATCCCACCCCATCTGCTCGATGTCCTCGGACATGTGATCGAGAAACCGGCGCCGCGCCGCCATCGGCGCGCGCGTCCATGCCTTCATCAGCGCTTGAAACCCGTCTTCAACGGGGTCTTTGGGCGCGGGCTCGACGTCGCCCTGGCGGTACGCCTTGCGGGCGGCATTGACGGTCCCGGCCTCACCGTTCGAGAGCGCAATGCAGACCTTTGCGCGCTCGGCGTCATCTGTGATCTTCGAGATAGCCTGAAGGTCAGACATGGTGGGCGGTTTGGGCGCTGCGCGAAGCCACCGCGCCTGATCGGAAGACAGGGCCGCCCCCGCCGCCACGATCCGCTGGATTTGTCGCGTCGACAAGCCGAGAAGATCGCCCACGAAATCTGCAAACGACAAATTTGTCAGTTGCAGACCGTGCCTGGCGAGCGCACCGGCCGTGCCGCGTGCTGTCTCCGGGTGCAGAGCCTCATACATGTCCTTGCGCGCTGCCAGGCTCAACGCGAGGTCGAGTGGCTGCATATGTGTGAATGACACGTTCGCGTCAGCCTCCATCAGCCGCGCCTGGTCGAGCGTGCACTCCCAGACCTTGGCTGAGATGGTCTCATGACCGAGCTGGCGCGCCGCCTCCAGGCGGTGCCGACCGTCGATCAACTGGTATCCATCCTTGGCCTTCCTGACATGGATCGGATCCCGGATCGCACCGACCTCCTCGACGGACGCCTTGATGATCTCCACTGCCTTGTCGTGCAGGGGCGTCACGCGCACGCGGCTCGTGTCGATCTCATCTACAGGCAGGTCGATCAGCTTGGCGTCACGCATCCCTCGGTCCTTTCG
This sequence comes from Sediminimonas sp., assembly GCF_024637375.1. Taxonomy (GTDB): domain Bacteria; phylum Pseudomonadota; class Alphaproteobacteria; order Rhodobacterales; family Rhodobacteraceae; genus Sediminimonas. The sequence goes on from NZ_JAGXFK010000036.1 coordinate 36,120, forward strand.
TCATCGTGTATCGACAGATCAGCCGGTCCTTGCGGCGCTCCCGCGTGCAGGCGATCTCGGCGCCGTTCTGGCGCAGCTCGGCGATGCAGCTGTTCACCGCGCACACCCCGGCCGCGCGAACGATCTGACGCGTCGTGTGCGGGCGCCCGTCCTTCAGGACGGCCAGCACGCGCTGCAGGCGCGGGGAGGTGAGCGGCGCGGCATGCATCACGGCACCATCTGCGGATCGACACCGCCCGCCACCGCGCGGCAGTGGTTGCACATGCGATGCCCCGGCCCGGTCGAGACAAATTCCGCCTCGCAGCGCAGGCAGTTGCGTGGCCGGCGCTGGCGCTCGATCGCGATCCGGTCGCGCCTATTCTCGGCCAGGTGTTTTTGGGACAACTCCGGTGTGACGGGCTTGCCGCCCTCGAACACCGCCCAGCCATACCCGTATTTGCGCACATCAAGGCTCATGGCAGCACCTCCGGCAGCCAGAGACCCGCGAACAGAAGGATGAAAAGCGCCGCCACCCCGAGCGCAGCGCCCAGCAGGCTGTTGTCGAGATACCAGGCCACGCGCCGGAATAAGCCGCCGCGGCCGCGGGGCTCCGTGAGTGGTGGCGTGCGGCCGGGGCGTTCCCTACCATCGGAAGCGCCAACAACCAGATGGAGGAAACTCATGGATAAAGAAAACGAAGACCTGAAGGCTCGCGTAAGGGCGTTGGAGATCATGATCCTATCCCTCGCCGCTCTGAGCGATGGCGACCTCGCATCGCGCCTCGCCGATATGATCAAAGGTCAGGCCGCTGCAGCCGAGCGGCAGGGTGACCTTCGTGCTCACTACCGTCTGCATTCGCTCAAGGACGAGCTCGAGCAGATCCTCGGTTGAAATCAGGCCAAGCTGCTGATCCAGCCGGGCCAGCCTGTGCCGCCGCACGTCCTGTCGCGCGACGCCGGCGTCGAAAAAACCAGTCATCATCCGCACTCCTGTTCGAATTGGCAGCGCAGGATGCGGCTGCTGGCGGCCGTGGCTTCCTCGGCCAGCCGGCTCAGCGCGCCGATGCAGCGCCCATCCTCCACGTCGCGCACCAGCAGGATCGCCAGCTTGACGCGGTCGGCCTGCGGAATGCGCGCGATGTCCTGGGCCACGCCGGGCGCATCCAGCGCCCCGGGCAGTCCGCGTTTGGGGTGGGTCATTTGATGTCCTCCGGGTTGGCGATTCGTTGGTGGTGATCGACCCGCCTGCCGGCGGACCGGCAGGGCGCAGGGGTGCGGATTTCAGAATGCGAAAGCGGGCCGGAACCCGATGATCGAGAGCGCGACCGAACGCGGGTTGTTCAGGCTGAGGGCGAACACGCCGGCATTCACGCCGTGGAGCCAGTGGCCCCCACTCAGGGCGATGGTGACGCGCCCCGACCAGTGCCCCCAGGCCCGATCAGGGATGACCGCGGCCTCCTTGTCCGCCACAACCTCCGAGGGCAGGAAGAGCGGCGACAGATCGAAGCCGGAGCCGCGCTCGTCGTGGAAGTCGACCGGATAGCCGTCCTTCTCGCCGGGGCCGTAATGCACGCCGGTCGCGACCCAGTCGTCGCCGCCCGGCACGTCGGCGCTCCACAACACGATCTCGCCATCCTCGGCCAGCTGCAGCCCGTCGACGAACTGCCAGACATTGCCCCACAGATCGTGGATGCCGCGCCAGACGGCCGAGGTCTCGCCGGTGGGCTTGACCCCGCCGCCGTCGACATTGCCGCGCCCCAGCGCGCCCTGCATGTCCGTCCCGCCGATCTCGATCAGCATCAGAAGCTGGATTGCCGCCAGGTCGTAGATCGAATAGAGCCGCCAGCCCTGACCCAGCGCCGCGCAGTGCTCGCGCGCGTCACCGATCGTTACCCCGGTCCAGGGCTTGTTGCCCGCCTCGCCGACGATGCGACCCTCACGCTCCGAAGCCGGATACTTGCCGACGCGCAGCGCTGCGCAGGCAGTTCCATCGGGGCGCAGGAAGGCCGGGTGCAGGCGGTAGCCGGGGCGCGCGCAGGGCGAGACCAGCCAGAGCCGCTCGTCGCCGCGCCGCTCGCTGCGCACCCAGAAGCGCGGGATTTCCACGGTGACCACGTCCACATTTGTCGGCACGTCGCGGATGCCCGCCCAGACCGGGTGCGTGTCGAAATACGTCCGCTCATGGTGAAGCGTGCGGCCCGCCGCATCCACGCGCCGCCAGGCGCCGTTCTTGTGCAGGGCAATGCCGACGACATCACCCTCCGCGCCGATCGTGCCGCGGTATTCCACCGCCTCGATCGCGCCATCGGAGCCGTACGGCCCCTGCACGAAATCCCACAACGCGCGCGCCTGCCCCAGCGCCTCGGCTGGCTGCAGTCCGGCGTCGAGGGCGCGATTGACCAGGTATAGCCGGGTCTCCATTGCGTCATTCATCTGCATGAAGGTCTCCTTGCGGGTTGGGGTGAGGTGGATCATGCGGCGTCCTCCGATTTGCCGGAGGGGCGCGGTATGTCGGCGGGCCACTCAAGATCGCAGGGCCAATTGCTCGAGAACCAATGAAGCGCGCGCTGGTATGTTTTGACGGTGCACCCCTTGCCGGAGCGCAGCCGACTGAACAGCCGCGCGTGTCCAGCGATATGGTTGGAGATCGTCGCCTCACTGCGCCGAACGTGTGAGCCGTAAGCCTCCGCCAAGGCTATGAGGTGTAGGTTGTCCATGCCATTGTGGTAGTAAATTTACACTGCATGAGCAAGGCAAAATTACACTCATTTGGAAACAGCGTGTTTTCTTGCATCTTGGGCGGGTCTAGTGCATTTTTACACCGTGAATGTCAGAGAGCAGATATACACGCTCTTCGAGGGGCGCCGGAAAGCGCTCGGTTTCTCGCAAGCCGAGCTTTGCCGTCGTGCGCTCGGCACGCCCAGCACCTCCGCGATATAAAACATTCGACGAGGCGCATCACCTTCGGTCGAGACAGTCAAGAAGCTGGCCGACGCACTCGATCTCGAGTTCTACGTTGGCCCGCCGCGCGAAGAGGGTCACATCTACACCACCGAGATCGCCGGCGAGGAGTTTTCCCCGATCCCGCGCTACGACGCGCAGCTGGCCGCCGGCGGCGGCGCTTTCAATGGCGAGGGCGACCCGATATCAACCCTCGCCTTCCGGCGCGAATGGCTGGCACGAAGCGGCATCTCGCCCGCCTCGGCCTGTATTCTGTCGGTTCGCGGCGACAGTATGCGGCCAACCCTGCACGACACCGACCTGGTGATGATCGACACGCGGCGAAAGCAGATCCGAAACCGGCGCATCTACGCCTTCGTCGATCGGGATGGCGAGGCCCGCGTCAAGCGCCTCGAGGCGATACCGGGGCGCATGATCCTTCTGCTTTCCGACAACCCTGACCACGAGACCGAGTTGCGCGAAGGCCCCGACATGGATAGCCTACAGATGCTTGGCGAGGTCGTGTGGTCTGCCCATACCTGGCTGGACCAGGTCCACATAAAGGTGCCGGAGGCATTATGAACCGCAACGCTCTACTCGCCCTTGTCGCGGCATCCCTCCCCGCCGGAGCTGACGCGATGGAGAGCGATCTTCTTCACTGCCTTCAAGGGCACTTCGTGATCTCGGACGTCGAGGTTGATGTTGTGGAGGAAGCGGTCGATGTCACTTTTGGGGTGGCCAACAATCTGAGCTATCCCGTCGGCGGCGCACATGTGATGATCACTGTCACGCACGCCGATCGGCCCACTCCGATCGCGAGCTGGGGGAGCCAGGCGCTGCTCACCATTCCGGGCGGCCTCCTGCCTGGCGAGAGTATGACCACCGAGACATACATGTACATCGAGCCCCGAGTGCAGGCCATGATCGAGGACCCCGGCCAGCTGTCCGTTCTTGTTGAGGTCGAGAGTATAGCGAATGGCGATCTCATAAGCGTGCGCAACGGGCTTTGGGTAAGCAGCTGGACCGAGGGGCCGTCGGGTGACGGCTGCCCGTAAGCTGGCCCGGTCATAGGCCGTGAGAGCAAAAATCGCTTGCAGGTTATGGTCTGCCCCGCGCTGCGCTTCATGAATATTAAGTCTTTGATGCCACGCCAAAATTCGCCAAGGTGCAAGCGCCACCGCAACCTGCAAGTCGAGTTGCATGTTTCGCGCCCAGCCCGCGGCCGGAAACACCCGCTTCAACGCCCCTTTTCAGTGCGATTTATGGCGCGTTAAACGGCACTTAGCTTGATCGTCCCGCGAGAAGCCCACGACGCCACCGAAGCGATCCACACCGGCCACACATGTCGATTTCCGTGCCTCTCTGCAATTTCACGCGAGCGCCGCCGCTTCCCGCAGCATCTTTATTAAGGTCCTGTTTTTGCGGCCTCATCCGCCTTCATCCGGCCTCACCCGGTCTCTTCCGGCTTTCTGAAAGAACAGGTGTCAACGCACAGCCAGCCCGACGACCAGCGTCGTCGCCAGCGTCGGCAGCGTGACCACCGATGTCAGGTAGCCCACCCCGCCGCGCAGCACCGCCGCCGCCGAGACCGTGCCCGCGGCCACGATGGCCAGCCCGACCAGCACCGCCAGCGCGCGCGAGTGCAGCCCCCGCTCCACGAACGCCGCCTCGCCGGCGGCCTCGGGCATGCGGGTGGACAGCTCGGCATAGCTCAGCGCCGAGGGCACCGCGATCAGCCCGGCCAGCACGAACGACAGCGGCGCCCAGGTGCCGGCCTGCGCGGCCACGGCACCGACCAGCACGTAGATGCCGGCACCCACCATGACGCCGACGCCGTAGGCGGTCAGCAGGCCAAGGCCGATGCGGCGTTCAAGCCCCGCTTGTGCCATTGTTTTCCGCCTTTCGCAGGCGTTCGGGTAATTCGTGCGCCCATGTGCTGATGGTGCCGGCGCCCAGGCACACCACCATGTCGCCGGGGCGCGCGACCTCGCGCACCAGCGCGGCGAGGTCGTCGCAATTGTCCAGCGCCCGCGCCTGCCGGTGGCCGTGGCGGATCAGCCCGACGACCAGGTCGTCGCGGCTGGCACCCTCGACGGGGTCTTCTCCGGCGGCATAGACCGGGGCGATGGCGACCACGTCGGCCTCGTTGAAGGCACCGCAGAAATCGTCGAACAGCGAGTGCAGCCGCGAATAGCGGTGCGGCTGGTGCACGGCGATCACTCGGCCCTCGGTCGCCTGCCGGGCGGCGCGCAGCACCGCGGCGATTTCCACCGGGTGGTGGCCGTAATCGTCGATGATGGTGACGCCATTCACCTCGCCCACGCGGGTAAAGCGGCGGTTGACGCCACCAAAGCCCGCGAGTGCGGCGCGGATATCGGCGCGTTTCATGCCCAGTTGACGCGCCACCGCCACCGCGGCCAGCGCGTTCGACACGTTGTGATCGCCCGGCATCGGCAGGGTGCAGCCCTCGATGCCTGTGTCCTCGGCCTGCAGCACGATATCGAAATGCGCCACGCCGCGGGCGTAGCTCAGGTTCACCGCCCGCACATCGGCCTGGGCGTTGAACCCGTAGGTGACCACGCGGCGGTCTGTGATCCGGCCCACCAGCGCCTGCACCTCGGCGTGGTCGGTGCAGCATACCGCCATGCCGTAGAAGGGGATGTTGCCGACGAAATCGTCGAAGCCGCGCCTGAGCGCGTCGAAGTCGCCCCAGTGGTCCATGTGCTCGGGGTCGATATTGGTGACAATGGCGATGGTCGCGGGCAGGCGGTTGAAGGTGCCGTCGCTCTCGTCGGCCTCGACCACCATCCATTCGCCCTGGCCCATGCGCGCGTTGGAGCCATAGGCGTGGATGATGCCGCCGTTGACGACCGTCGGGTCGATACCGCCCTTGACCAGCAATTCGGCCACCATGGTGGTGGTGGTGGTCTTGCCGTGGGTCCCGGCCACGGCGATGTTGGACTTGAGCCGCATCAACTCGGCCAGCATCTCGGCGCGGCGCACCACCGGCAGGCCACGGGTGCGCGCGGCGTCAAGCTCGGGGTTGCCGGGCTTGATCGCCGACGAGATCACCACCACCGTGACCCCGTCGAGGTTGCCGGCATCCTGGCCCGTGAAGATGCGCGCGCCCAGGCTCTCCAGGCGCTCGGTCAGCGGCCCGGTTTTCAGGTCCGAGCCCTGCACGTCGTAGCCCAAGTTCAACAGCACCTCGGCGATACCCGACATGCCGATACCGCCGATACCGACGAAATGGATCGGCCCCACATCGGTGGGCAGCTTGGTTGCGGCGTTCATGTCCTGCCTTTCGCGGCCAGCGTTTCGACCATCTCGACCAGCGCCTCGGTCGCGTGCGGCTTGCCGCAGCCCATCGCGGCGCGGGCCATTCGCTCGGCCCCTTCGGGGTTGGTCAGTACCGTCTCCAGTTGCGCGGTCAGCACCCCGGCGTCAAGCCGCGCCTGCGGAATCAGGATGGCGCCGCCCGCCTCGACCAGGCCACGGGCATTGGCGGTCTGGTGGTCGGCGGTGGCGGCGGCGTAGGGCACCAGAATCGCCGGGCGGCCGATCGCGGCGATATCGGCGATGGAGGACGCGCCGGCGCGGCTGACGACAAGCTGTGCCTCGCTCATCCGCCGCGGCACGTCGCGGAAAAAGGGCTGCACCTCGGCATCGACGCCAGCGTCGCCATAGGCCGCAATCACGCGGTCCTGGTCTTCGGCACGGGCCTGGTGGCTGACCCGAAGGTTGCGCCTGAGCCCTTCGGACAGGCCGGCCACCGCCTCGGGCACCACGTCGCTGAGGATGCGCGCACCCTGGCTGCCGCCCATCACCAGCAGGCTCATCGGGTAATCACCGGGCGGGATATAGGGCGCGCCGGCGCGGTCCCTGACCGCCGCGCGCACCGGGTTGCCGGTGGCGGTGCCCGCGACCCCCTTGGGCAACTCGGTGGGCCAGGTGCCGCAAGCCACGGCATCGACGCGGCACGCGAACAGGCGGTTGACGCGCCCCAACACGCCGTTCTGTTCATGGATCATGCGCGGTCGGCGCAGCAGCATCGCCGCCGCCAGCGCCGGGATCGACGGGTAGCCGCCGAAGCCCACCACCACGTCGGGGCGCGCGCGCCACATGCGCCAGGTCGCCGCCAGCACGCCGCCCAACACCCGCGGCGCCACCAGCGCCCGCGCCAGCACACCGCCGCGCGCGAAGGTGGCGCTGGAGACCTGCTCGATCTCGACGGAATGGGGGAAGCCGCCCACGTAGCGCGCGCCGCGCGCATCGGTGCTCAGCCGCACACGCCATCCGCGGCGCAGCATCGCCTCGGCCAGCGCCTGGGCGGGAAACATGTGCCCGCCGGTGCCACCCGCCGCGATCACCAGCAATGGCGCCGTCCCGGTCATCTGAACCGCCCCCGCAGGATATCGCCGATCTCGCCCTGCGGCCGCGCGCGGGTGAACGCCAGCAGCATTCCCATGGCGATACCGGCGGCGATCAGCGACGATCCTCCGTAGCTCACGAACGGCAGCGTCATGCCCTTGGCCGGCAACAGCCGCACCGCGACGCTCATGTTGATGAAGGCCTGCACCCCGAACACCGCCGCCAGGCCGGTGCCGGCCAGGCGGATGAACGGGTCACGCTCGCGCATCAGCCGCACCAGCGAGCGCAGCACGATGGTGCCATAAAGCGCGATGATCGCCAGCACCAGGATAACGCCATATTCCTCGGCCGCCACGGCGATGATAAAATCGGTATGGGCATCGGGAAGCGACCATTTCACCTCGCCCTCGCCGACGCCGACGCCCAGGAACCCGCCCTCGCGGATGGCGTTGGTGGCGTATCCAAGCTGCGTTGTCGGGTCCAGGTCGGGGCTGAGAAAGCCGTCGATGCGGCGGGCGAAATGTTCGGACTGGTTATAGGCCACCGTGCCGGCCAGCACGGTCAGCCCCCCGATTCCGACCAGAAGCAAAACCGGGGCACCGGCGACGAAATACATCACGCCCCAGCCGAACAGGACCAACAGCGCCTGCCCGAAATCGGGCTGCATCGCCAGAAGCCCCGCGATGACCGTGGCCAGCAGAAACGACAGGCCCCGCCCCGGCGGGCCGTTCAGGTCCTGCGCGGCGGCCATGAGCCACGCCACCACCACCACGAAGCCCGGCTTGAGAAACTCGGAAGGCTGGAAACTGCCGAATCCCAGCGAATACCAGCGCACGGCGCCCTTGCCGAAATCGGTGCCGAAAAACGGCAGCCCTATCATTGCCGCCAGCGCGCAGAAGAACCCGATCACCGCCAGCCGGCGTACCAGTACCGGCCGCATCATCGACACCGTCAGCATGGCGATCAGCGCCAGCGCGCCAAACAGGGCCTGCCGCTGGACATAGTGGAAAGGATCGAACCCGTTGCGCTCGGCCAGCGGGGGCGATGCGGCAAACCCCAAAAGCAGCCCGATCGCGAACAGAATAAGAACGCACGACACCGACCACTTGTCGATGGTGCGCCACCACTTGGGCAATACCGGCTCGCCTTCGCGCACCGGTGCCGTGCCATAGACCATTTCCGTCATGGAAAACCGCCGCTCGCTGCCTCATTCGCCGCCCCTTTGCGGGGTCTGGCAGCAATCGTATCACGGCTCTTCATGCTTGGGAAGGCATGGCCTCCCGCCGCGTGGGCGCGAGGCCGGGGCAACGCCGGCAGGCGCGCGCGCGCGATCTCAGGCGGCGTGGGTGCCGCGAATGGGGTAATCCTTGGCGCGGATGAAGGCCAGCCCGCCGGCCAGCCCCTCCAGCTCGGGGCGCGCGAAGGGCGCGTTGGAGATATCCACAAGGTGCAGCGCACCCTCGCTATTGATGACAAACACGCCGGGCTCGGGGAACGGGCGGTCGGTTTCCTCGGCCGAGCGCGGGTCCGAGACATAGAGCCCCAGTTCGTGCATCTGCGCGACGCTCAACCCGTAGCCCACCGGCACGGTCAGGCCCAGGTCCTGCGCGAAGTCGCGGGCCTTATCCTCGGGATCGCCCGAAACCGCCACCACATCGATACCGGCCTCGTGGAACTTGTCCTGAAGGCTCTCCAGCGTTGTCAAATACTTGCGGCAGATCGGGCAGTGCTTGCCGCGGTAGACGACGACCAGTTGCCAGTCGAAGCCCTCGCGCGGCGTGCCCAGTTTCATCTCGCCGCCCGCAAGGGACGCCACGGTCTGTTTGGGAAATTGCTGCCCCGATTGAAGTTTGCGGCTCATCGTGCGCTCCTTTCGTTTCATGTCGTCTCGTGTTGCGCGACACCTGCGCCCTTGGCCGGCATGCCGCAACAGCGCCCACGTCGGTGTCACCGGCTTGTGATCGCGCGTGCGCGCGGCCACGCCGCCCCCTTGCCAAGGCGCCCGGCCTGCGGCACAGGGCACCCATGAGCGCAACGCCGGACCATGACACGCTGATACTGGGCGCCGGTGCCGCGGGGCTGATGTGCGCGGCCCATGCCGGCGGTCGGACACTGGTAATCGAGCACGCCCGCGCCCCGGCTGAGAAGATCCGCATTTCCGGCGGCGGGCGATGCAATTTCACCAACCTGCATACCGGGCCGGAAAACTTTCTCGGCGCCAACCCGCATTTTCCCAAGTCGGCGCTCAGTCGCTACACGCAGTGGGATTTCATCGACCTGATCGACCGCCACGACATCGCCTGGCACGAGAAGACGCTGGGCCAGCTTTTCTGCGACGGCTCGGCACGGCAGGTCGTGGCGATGCTGATGGACGAGGCCGCCCGCGCCGGGGCCGAGGTGGCGCTGCGCACCCGGCTGGTGGAACTGGACAAGGACGCGCGCGGTTTCACCGCCACCCTGGAGACCGACGGCACCCGCCGCCACGTCACGGCGCGCAACCTGGTGGTGGCGACCGGGGGCAAGTCGATCCCCGCGATGGGGGCCACCGCGATGGCCTACGACATCGCCCGCCGGTTCGGCCACGCGGTGACCGAGACCCGCCCTGCGCTGGTGCCGCTGACATTCCCAGATGGTCGCTTCAAGCCGCTGGCGGGGGTGTCGCTGCCGGTGCGCGCCAGCGCCGGTGGCGCGGCCTTCGACGAGGCGATGCTGTTCACCCATCGCGGGCTGTCGGGGCCGGCGATCCTGCAAGCCTCGTCCTACTGGCGCGAGGGCCAGCCGCTGACGCTGGACCTGGTGCCGGGCGTGGATGTCTTCGACTGGCTGCGCACGGAACGACACCGCGCCGGGCGGCGCAAGCTGGCGACGGTGCTGGGGCAGATTCTGCCGGCACGGCTGGCGGCGTGGCTGGAGGCGGAGCTTTCCCTGCACGGCAACCTCGCCGACCAGAACGACATGGCCCTGCGCGACCTGGCTACGCGGCTTTCCCGCTGGCACCTGACGCCCTCGGGCACCGAAGGCTACCGCACCGCCGAGGTCACGCTGGGCGGTGTCGACACCGGCGCCCTGTCGTCGAAGACGATGGAATCGCGCCTCGTGCCGGGGCTCTTTTTCATCGGCGAAGCGGTCGATGTCACCGGGTGGCTGGGCGGTTACAACTTCCAGTGGGCGTGGTCCTCGGGCGCCGCCACCGGCCGCGCCGTCGCCGCTGCCCGTGCCGCGCAAATCTGAACGCGCCGCCCACTCAGACCAGCCCGGGCAGCCACAGCACGATCATCGGGAAAGAGACCAGCAACCCGATGGTGATGCCGTCGGCGATGAAAAAGGGCATCACGCCACGGAACACGTCCTGCACGCTCAGATCGGGCCGCACGCCCGCGACCACGAAACAGTTCAGCCCGATGGGTGGCGTGATCAGGCAGAACTCGGCCATCTTGACCACCAGAATGCCGAACCAGATCGCGCACATCGGCCCCGACATGCCGAAAGTGCTGTCGGCCGCGGAAACGAACTCGCCGCCGTTCAATGCCATCACGGCGGGGTAGACCACCGGCAGGGTCAGCAGCAACATCCCGATCGCGTCCATGAACATGCCCAGCACCGCGTAGGCCAGCAAAATGCACACCAGGATCAGCATCGGCGACACGGAAAGTGACGTGATCCAGTCGGCAAAGGCCGAGGGCAGGTCGGCAAAGCCCAGGAACCGCACGTAGATCAGCACCCCCCAGATGATGGTGAAGATCATCACGCTCAGCTTGGCGGTTTCCAGCAACGCATCCTTCAACTCGGGCCAGCGCATGCCGCGGTAAAGCGCCATCACGAACACCACGAAAGCGCCGATGGCGCCGCCCTCGGTCGGCGTGCCCCAGGCATCGCCGCCGAACGGGTTGTAGACGAAAAAGATGATGGTCACGACGACGAACAGGATCGGCAGCGCCGGCGGTAGCGAAACCAGCCGCTCGCGCCAGGTAAACCCGCTCACCGGCGGGCCGAACCCCTTGATCGTCAGCGCCATGCCGATGATCAGCGCCGCATAGACCAGCGCCGAGAATGCGCCGGGGATGAACCCCGCCAGCAGCAGCTTGCCGACGTCCTGCTCGACGATGATGGCGTAGATCACCAGGATCGCCGAGGGCGGGATCAATGAGGCCAGCGTGCCCCCCGCCGCCACCACCCCGGCCGCGAACCGCTTGTCGTAGCCGATCTTGAGCATTTCCGGGATGGCGATGCGCGCGAACACCGCCGCGGTGGCTACGCTTGCCCCCGACACGGCGGCAAAGCCGGCGGTGGCAAAGACGGTGGAAACCGCCAGCCCGCCGGGCACCCAGGCGATCCAGCGTTTGGCGGCCTCGAACAGCGCCTTGGTCAGCCCCGCGTAGTAGGCCAGGTATCCGATCAGGATAAAGGTGGGGATGAGGCTCAGCGCCTGGCTTGAAACCTTGGAATGCGGCACCTGCCCGGCGGTCTTGGCCGCCACCGTCAGCGCCCAGCCGAATTCGCCGGCGTCGTAGCCCTTCTTCGACCAGAATATCCAGATCAGCCCGACCATGCCGGCCAGCGCCGCGGCAAAGGCCACGCGCATGCCCAGTACCACCAGGACCAGCAGCCCGCCGGTGACGGCCAGGCCGATATCAATGGGGTCCATGCCGGCGCCCTCCGCTACTCGTCATGGCCGGACAGGTGCTCGGCCTCCATCTGCGCCTGCGTCGCCACATCTAGTACCAGCGGCACCGCGACGGGTTGCGACGTGCCCGTGACCAGCGCCCGCCCGAACCCCCAGACCTGAAGGCACAGCCTGAGACACAACACGGAGAACGCCACCGGCACCAGCAGCTTGGCCGGCCAGATCGGCAGCGCGATGTCCATCGAGCTGTCGCGGCTCCATAGCGGCGCGTTCCAGTCGAAGCTGCGGTCGAAATGCGCCCAACTGCCCCAGACCAGCAGCACCATCAGCGCCAGCACCAGCAGCGTGGTAAGCAGTTCCACCGCATACAGAACCCGCCCCCTGAGCGCGCCGACGACGATATCCATGCGAATATGCCCGCCCTCGCGCTTGACATAGGACACGCCCATGAACGCGATCAGCGGCATCGCCTGTTCGATCCAGTCAACGTATCCCGGCAGCGGCCGGTCGAGGAAATTGCGCCCCCCAACCGACACCACCGCCAGCACCATCAGCCCGAACACCGCCAGCCCGCTGAGCAGGGCAAAGGCCCGTTCCAGCCGCAACAACGCGCGGTCGAGGCGGCTGAGCGCGCTGTCGTCGCTCAGAACCGAGGCGGCACCGGCCATAGGGTGCTCCTTTCGCTGTGCCGGGCAGCCCCGGTCAGGACTCGCCTTTCAGCTCCGCCAGCTTGTCGGTCGCGAAGTCGTAAAGCTCCTGCGCCGGCAGGCCGCGCCCGGTATTCTCATCGATCCAGGTTTGCGCGGCGGGCGCGGCGACGGCGGCCTTGAACGCGGCCAGTTCGTCGTCGGAATAGGTGATCCGCTCGATCCCGCGCTCGTCCAGCGCCGGGCCCCACCGGAACATCGTGTTGTTTTCATAGTTCGCGATGTAATGGTCGAGCGCCTCGTCGATCGAGCCCAGAAGCGCCTCGCGCTGCGCATCGGGCAGGCTTTCCAGCGCATCCGTGTTGGCCACGACGGGGCAGTTCACGGTGCCGGGGTTGAGGTTCGTGGTCCACCATTCCGCGTTCTCGATGGTGCCGAAGGCCATGTGTGCATGCGGCGCGAAGGCCACCGCCTTGACGACGCCCGAATCCAGCGCCTGGCGTACCTCGGTGGCCGACATCGACGTGGGCACCGCGCCCAATGCCGCCATCGCCGCGCCGATACCGCCGGTGGCGCGCACCGCCAGGCCTTCGAAATCGGCCAGCGTCTCGGGTTTGTCGCCCAGCCCGGCGATGTTGTATTGCGGCAGCGGCGAAGGCATCAGCAGCGTCGCATTCCAGCGCGCCAGATCCTTCTGCACGGCCGGGTGGTCGTAAAGCGCCATCGACAGCTTGCGCTCCTGCTCCAGCGTCTCGACGCCGAGGAAGGGAAGTTCCAGCACCGTGATCGAGGGGTTCTTGTCGCGGTGGTAGCCGGCGCAGAACTGCGCCATCTCGAAGGCGCCGATGCTGATCCCGTCGAGGTTCTCGCGGTTCTTGCTCAGCCCGCCATAGCTGATGTTGAGGGTGAACTCACCGTTCGTCTTCTCTTCGACCAGTTCGGCCAGCTTCTCGACCTGCTCGGTGAAGGCGCGGCGCTTGCCCCACAGCGAGACGTTCCATTCTGTCGCCATCGCCTCGGCCGCGAAGCCCAGACTCACCCCCGCCAGTACGGCGGTCGATAGGAATTTGTTCATCTTTTTCATAATGTCCTCCCGTTATGCGGTCATTTTTCCTGACCTGACACACAACAGGCTAGCGCAGCCGCATGCGTCTGCCAACCCGCCAGGGCGGCAAAGTGGCCCCGCAAACAGGGCGCGCGGCTCGGTACGCACGGCCGGGACAAACCGTACCGGTGGCGCCGCCGCTCAGGCGCCGGTGGCTTTTGCGTGGGCCTCGGATTCGGCGGCCAGCAGCGCGGCATTGCCGCCCGCGGCGGTGGTGTCGATGCAGATGTGCCGTTCCAGCCGGCAGCGCGCCGCCAAATCGCCCGGCCCGCAGGCCAGCCCGATCAGCGCGCCGTCGCGTCCCGCCAACGCCCGGCGCGCGGCGCGCATGTCGTCCGTGTCCGACCACAGCGCCACCACGTCCACGCCGCGCAGCGCCGACAAGTCGTCGCGCGCGAGGCAGCCATCAATCCCGGAATTGGCATCCACCCCCGGTGCCACGGCCAACGCGCGGCAGCCGTTGTCGCGCGCAATGCGCGCCTGTTCGACGGCGTCCTCGGCCGTGGGGCCAAGGCACAGAACCGTGCCGCGCCCGATCACCGACAGCCGGTTCGATTCACCCGTGGGGCTGGGCAGGTCTTGCGCGCCGAGCGCGCGCACCGGCATGCCGGCCAGCCGGTCGAGCCGCGCCTGCACCTGCGCCACCGGCACCGCCGCGCCGGGGGCGGGAGCATGCGCGACACGCTCTTGCGCGGCAAAGCGCGGCACGTAGGCCGGCCCGCCCGCCTTGGGCCCGGTGCCCGAAAGCCCTTCCCCACCGAAGGGCTGGCTGCCGACGATGGCACCGATCTGGTTGCGGTTGACATAGGCGTTGCCGACCCGCAGGCGCGACGTCACCTGTTCGACCCGCCCGTCGATGCGGGTATGCAGACCGAAGGTCAGGCCGTAGCCGCTGGCGTTGACGGCATCGACCACCGCGTCGAGCCGGTCGGCGCGAAAGGTCGCCACGTGCAGCACCGGACCGAATATCTCGCGCTCGAGATCGGCGATGCCGTCAACGCGGATCACCGCGGGGCCGAAGAAATGCCCGCCGCCCGGCGCGTCGAGCCGTTTCATGAGCCGCCCCTCCTTCGCCGCCTGGTCCACGTAATCGGTGAAATCTGCCTTTGCGTCCTCGTCGATCAGCGGGCCGACATCGGTGGCAAACGACCACGGATCGCCCAGGCGCAGCTCGTCCATGGCACCGAAAAGCATCTTGAGAAAGCCGTCGGCAATGTCCTCTTGCAGATAGAGGCACCTGAGCGCCGAGCACCGCTGGCCGGCGGATTGGAAGCTCGACGCGATGATGTCGCGCACCGCCTGTTCGGGCAGCGCGGTGCTGTCCACTATCATCGCGTTCAGGCCGCCGGTTTCGGCGATCAGCAGCGCCTCGGGCGCCACGCCATCGGCCATGGTGCGGTTGATGCGCTGCGCCGTGGCGGTCGAGCCGGTAAAGCACACCCCGGCGACGCGCGCGTCGCCGGTCAGCGCCGCGCCCACATCGCGGCCATGGCCCGGTACCAGTTGCAGCGCCGTGCGCGGCACGCCGGCGTCAAGCATCAGTTGCACCGCACGGTGCGCCAGCAGCCCGGTGGGTTCGGCCGGTTTGGCCAGCACCGCGTTGCCGGCGGCCAGCGCCGCGGCAATCTGTCCGGTGAAGATGGCCAGCGGAAAGTTCCACGGCGATATGCAGCTTATCGTGCCGCGCGGGCCGGACGACAATTCCTGCCCGCGCGCGGCGTAGTAGCGCAGGAAATCCACCGCCTCGCGCAGCTCGGCCACCGCGTCCAGCGGCGTCTTGCCGGCCTCGCGCCCGAGGATCGCGAAAAGCTCGCCGAAGTTTTCCTCGTATAGGTCGGCCGCGCGGCCCAGCACCCGCGCGCGCTCCTCGGGTGGGGCCTGCCAGGGGCGGGCACCGGCCAGCGCCGCCTCGATGTCGTCGGGGGTGGCCAGCACCATATCGCCCACCGTGTCGGCGGTGTCAGAAGGGTTGGTGACCGCCAGCACCTCGCCGCCCGTAGCGTCGGTGGCCAGCAGCGGCCCGCCCGTCCAGCGGTAGGGGGCGGCGAACGGGGCGCGCGCGGCCTCGATGCGGGCGATGTCGCGCGGCTCGTGCAGATCGAACCCCTTCGAATTCGGCCGTTCCGGCGCGAACAGCTCGCACGGATCGACCACCGCGTCAGAGCGTCGCCCGCCCGGCCCGTCGAGCGCCTCGAACGGGTCGGCGGCGACGACCTCGGGCGGCACGTCCTCGTCGACGATCTGGTTGACGAAACTGCTGTTGGCGCCGTTTTCCAGCAGCCGTCGCACCAGGTAGGCCAGCAGATCGCGATGCGCGCCCACCGGCGCGTAGATGCGGCAGCGGGTGCCGGGTTCGCCCTTCATCACCACGTCATAGAGCGTCTCGCCCATGCCGTGGAGGCGCTGGAACTCGAACACCGACCGGTCCGGCGCCATTTCCAGCACCGCCGCAACGGTATGGGCGTTGTGGGTCGCGAACTGCGGGTAAATGCGGTCGGTCATGTCGAGCAGCTTGCGCGCACAGGCCAGGTAGGACACATCCGTCGCCGGCTTGCGGGTGAAGACCGGGAATACCTCCAGCCCCTCGACCTGGGCGCGCTTGATCTCGGTATCCCAGTAGGCGCCCTTGACCAGCCGCACCATGATGCGCCGATCCAGATCGGAGGCCAGCGCGTGCAGCCAGTCCAGCACCGGCGCGGCGCGGGTGCCGTAGGCCTGCACCACAACGCCGAAGCCGTCCCAGCCGGCGAGGCTGTCGTCGCGCAGAACCGCCTCGATCACGTCGAGCGACAGTTCCAGCCGGTCGGCCTCTTCGGCGTCGATGTTGAGCCCCATACCCGCATCGCGCGCCATCCTTGCCAGGTCCAGCGTGCGCGGCACCAGCTCGGCCATCACGCGATCGCGCTGGCCCTCCTCGTAGCGCGGGTGCAGGGCGCTGAGCTTGATCGAAATACCGGGGTTGTCACGGATATCGTCGGCGGTGCATTGCCCGGCCAGCCGGCGGATCGCGTCGGCATAGGCGCGGTGATAGGTGGCCGCGTCCTCGGCGGTCAGCGCCGCCTCGCCCAGCATGTCATAGGAATAGCTGTAGCCCTGCGCGACGCGCCCCTTGCCGCGCTTGATCGCTTCGTCGATGTCGCGGCCCAGCACGAACTGGTGACCCATCTCGCGCATGGCGCGGCCGACGGCGGTGCGGATCACCGGCTCGCCCAACCGCTTGACCGCGCCGTGCAGCGTGGCGGCGATGCCGGGCGCTTCGTCCTCTTTCAGAACCTTGCCGGTCAGCATCAGCCCCCAGGTCGAGGCGTTAACCAGGCTCGACGACGACTTGCCCAAATGCGCCCCCCATTGCGAGGGGGCGATCTTGTCCTCGATCAGGTCGTCGATGGTTTCGCGGTCGGGCACGCGCAACAGCGCCTCGGCCAGGCACATCAGCGCGATGCCTTCCGACGTGGACAAGCCGTACTCAGCCAGGAACACCTCCATCAAGCCGAGCCTGCCCGAGCCGCGGATCGACCGGACCAGCCCGATCGCGCGGCGATGCGCAGCGGCACGGCACGCGGCGTCGATTTCGGAATCGGCGCGCAAGTCGGCCAGGATCGCATCCTCGTCGCGGTGATGGGTGGCGCGGATCACATCGCGCAGGTCGGACAGTCGGGACATCGGGCGCTCCTTGCAATGGCAGGTTTGGCCGGAGGATATCACACACATAACGGGCATTTTTCCTGTAGAATTGCCCAATGCAGTCACATATATGGTATTGATCGCATATCACGAGGAATCGGATGTCAGATCGCGACGAAAAAGACCCAATCGACCGTATCGACCGCAAGATCCTGCGCGCGCTCAGCACCGACGGGCGCATCGCGGTCACCGACCTGGCCAGGCGGGTGGGCCTGTCGAAAAGTCCCTGCCAGGTGCGAATGAAGCGATTGCAGGAACGCGGCTATATTCAGGGCTTTCGCGCGGTCCTCAACCCCGAGAAGCTGGGCCTTGATCACGTCACCTTCGTCGAGGTGCGACTGACCGACACCACCGAAACCGCCCTGGCCGATTTCAACCGCGCGGTGATGGAGGTGCCCGAGATCGAGCAATGCCACATGATCGCCGGTTCGTTCGACTACCTGCTGAAAATTCGCACCCCCGACATCCATGCCTACCGCCAGACGCTGGGCGAGGCGATTTCGAACCTGCCGCATGTGGGCTCGACCTCGACCCATGTGTCGATGCAGGCGGTCAAGGACAGCGCCTTCTGAGCCAATCAGCGTAGGACGCCGTGGGCGCGCAGCGCGTCGATGGCATCGGCCTCAAGACCCATCTCATGCAGGATCGCCGCGCCGTCGGCACCGGGCGCGGATGGCGGGCGCGGCGCCTCGGGCGGCGTGCGATCAAAGCGCGGCGCGGGCGCGGCCTGCATCACGCCATCCACACGGGTAAAGGTGCCGCGCGCGGCGTTGTGGGGGTGGTGTTCGACCTCGTCCCAACCCAGCACCGGCGCCACGCAGGCATCCGAGCCTTCGAATATCTCCATCCATTGGTCGCGGGTCTTGCGGGCGAAAACCTGCGCGTAAAGCGCGCGGCGCTCGGGCCAGGTGGCGCGCTCGTACTGGTCGGCCATGTGCGCGGGCGGCAACCCGGCCAGGCGCACCAGTTCGGCGAAGAACTGCGGCTCCAGCGGGCCGACGGAAATCGCGCGCCCGTCGCTGGTCTCGTAGCAGCGGTAGAATGGCGCGCCCCCGTCCAGCAGGTTGGATTCGCGCGACTGGCCCCAGTCGCCGCGTGCCAGCCATTGGTGTAGCAGCCCCATCATCGCCGGCACGCCGTCCACCATCGCCGCATCGACGACCTGCCCCTGCCCCGAGCGGCCCCGCTCGAACAGCGCCGACAGCACGCCAAGCAGCAAAAACATTGCTCCGCCGCCATAATCCGCCACCAAGTTGAGCGGCGGCGTCGGCACATCGTCGGCCCGCCCCATGGCCCCCAGTGCCCCCGACAGCGACAGGTAGTTCAGGTCGTGCCCGGCGGTCATCGCCAGCGGACCGTCCTGCCCCCAACCCGTCATACGACCGAGCACCAGGCCGGGGTTGTCGGCGTGGCATTCATCGGGGCCCAGCCCCAGCTTTTCCATCACGCCGGGGCGAAAGCCCTCGATCAGCACATCGGCGCGCGCGATCAGCCGCCGCGCGATGGCCAACCCCTCATCGTCCTTGAGGTCGAGCGCCACCGACCGCTTGCCGCGCCGGTTGATGTCGGTGGGGTCGGCGTCAGCAGAGGCGCGGTCGATCACCACCACCTCGGCGCCCAGGTCGGCCAGCAACTGTCCGGCCAGCGGGCATGGCCCCAGACCTGCCATTTCGACAACCTTCAAGCCCTGCAACGGCCCTGCCATAAGTTGCGCCCCCTCCTTTGTCTCCGATTCCGTAAGAGTTACAGCCCTTTGCGGCGATGCCAAGCCGAAAAGCCGCTGCGCGGGGCGCGATATCGCGCCGGCCGTGGTTGGCGCCCGGCGGCACTATGCGCTAAGCCGATGCGAACGACGCCATGCAAGGGACTTCGATGCAACCGCAAACGCCACTGACCCGCGACCTCGTCCTGATCGGCGGCGGCCACACCCATGCGCTGGTACTGCGCCGCTGGGGCATGGCGCCGTTGCCCGGGGCGCGGCTGACGCTGATCAACCCCGGCCCGACGGCGCCCTATTCGGGGATGCTGCCGGGCCATATCGCCGGGCATTACACGCGGCAGGAGTTGGAAATCGACCTGGTGCGCCTGGCCCGCTTTGCCGGCGCGCGGCTGATCACGGCGCACGCCAACGGGATCGACCCGCAGGCAGGCCGCATCACCACCGACGACGGGCGCGAGATCGGCTATGATCTGGCCTCGATCGATATCGGCATCACCGCGCGGATGTCGCAACTGCCGGGCTTTGCCGACCACGCGATCCCGGCCAAGCCGCTCGACACGTACGCAGTTGCGTGGCGTGATTTCCTGGACCGGCTCGATGCGGGCAAGGTATCGGCACAGGTGGCGGTGATCGGCGCCGGCGTGGCGGGGGTCGAATTGTCGATGGCGATGGCGCACGCCATGCGCACACGCGGCGCCGATCCGCGCGTCACGCTGATCGAACGCGGGCCGGGCCTGAGCGGTGTGCCGCCCCGCGCCGAGGCCCGGCTGCGCCGCGCCCTCGACGCCAACGGCGTGACCCTGATGACCGGCGCGCAGGTGCGACGTGTCACGGAAAGCAGCGTCGAGCTGGCCGAGGGCGCGCCGGTGCCCGCCGCATTCACCGTGGGCGCCGCCGGGGCCTTCGCGCATGACTGGCTGGCGCAGACCCCGCTGCCGCTCGAGGACGGCTTTATCCGCGTCGACCGTTGCCTGCGCGTCGAGGGCCATGACACCCTGTTCGCGGTGGGTGATTGCGCCCACATGACCCACACGCCACGGCCCAAGGCCGGTGTATTCGCGGTGCGCGCCGCGCCCGTGCTGTATCAAAACCTGCGCGGCACGCTGACGGGGCGGCGCCTGCGCCCGTTCCGCCCGCAAGGCGATTACCTCAAGCTGATCTCGCTGGGCGGCAAGTCGGCGATGGCCGAGAAATGGGGCAGGCCGGTGGCGGGCCCGCTTCTATGGCACTGGAAGGACCGGATCGACCGGGGCTTCATGGAAAAGTTCCGCCAGTTGCCACGCATGACCGCCCCCGCGCAGCCCGCGCCGCTGGCCGTGCCGGGGGCAGAGGATGACGCGGACGCGGGCAAGCCGCTCTGCGCCGGCTGCGGTGCCAAGGTGGGGGCCGAGCGGCTTGCCGGGGTGCTGTCGGCGCTGCCGGCGCCGGGGCGCGCCGACGTTCTGTCGCGGCCCGGCGACGACGCGGCGGTGCTGGACATGGGCGGCGGGCGGCGTCAGGTCATCACCACCGACCACCTGCGCGCCTTCACCGAAGACCCGTGGCTGATGGCCCGCATCGCCGCCGTCCACGCGCTTGGCGATATCTGGGCCATGGGCGCGGCGCCGCAGGCGGCGCTGGCCAGCGTGACGCTGCCGCGCATGTCCGGGCCGCTGCAATCGCGCACCATGGCCGAGATCATGACCGCCGCGGCCGACGTCTTCACCGCCGAAGGGGCCGAGATCGTCGGCGGCCATTCGACCATGGGCGCCGAGATGGTACTGGGCTTCACCGTCACCGGCCTGTGCGACGGCGCGCCGATCACGATTGCCGGCGCGCGGCCCGGCGATGCGCTGATCCTGACGCGCCCCATCGGCAGCGGCACGTTGTTGGCCGCCGACATGGCCGGCGCCGCCGACGGGCGCCACATTGCCGCGCTGCTGGTGCAGATGGCGCAGCCGCAGGGCACCGCGGCGCGGCAGTTGACGGGTGCGCACGCGATGACCGATGTCACCGGATTCGGCCTGGCCGGGCACCTGTGGGCGATCGCGCGCGCCTCGGGCGTGGGCGCCGAGATCGACCTCGACGCGGTGCCGTTTTACGATGGCGCGCTGGAGATGGCCGCGGCCGGGCACCGCTCGACGCTTTATCCCGATAACGCGGCAGCGGCGCCGGTGGCGGGCGCGACAGGCCCGCGCGCGGCGCTCTTGCACGACCCGCAGACCGCCGGCGGCTTGCTGGCCGCGGTCGCCGCCGAAGATGCGCCGGGCGTGCTGGCGGCGCTGCACACGGGCGGCGTGCCGGCGGTACGCATCGGCACCGTCACCGAGGGGCCACCGCACCTGCGCTGCGCTGGCTGAGCGGTTCAGGCCACCCTGTCGGCCAGCGCCACCAGCCGCGGCACGGCGGCGCGCAGCGACGGCTCGGACAGATCATCCAGCGACAGTACCGCCGCAGGCGCGCTGGCGCGGGCGGCAGCCTTGGCATAGCGTGGGTCGTAGTGATGGCTGACCAGTTCGGCGGCCAGCGCGGCAAATTCGCCCTCGTGCGCCATCTGCTGCCACTGCGCGACCCGCTCGCGCCCGTGAAAGGGGGTCAGCCCCGATAGCCGGTCGCTCAGCGCCACCGGGTCGGCCAGCAGATCGGCATAGGCGGTGGTCAGGAACCGCGCCCGCGCCGTCAGGGGCGCCTCTACACGGATGCGCGGGGCGCGCCGCATTGCCGCCCACAGCGACGGCGGGATCAGCAGGTCGCCGATCTTGTTGCTTTCCGCCTCAAGCCATAGCGGGCGGTCGGGATCGACCCGCGCCAGCGCCGTGGCCAACCGCGATTCGAACGCCTTCTGTGCCGGTTGCCCGCCGGCGACGCCGCCCAGCAGCGAGCCGCGGTGCGCCGCCAGCCCCTCGAGGTCGATCACCTGTTCGCCGGCCGCCGCCAGGTGCTGCAAGAGCGCCGTCTTGGCGGTGCCGGTGCCGCCGTCGATCAGTAGCGGCGCGGCCTCCGGCGGGCGCGAATACAGCGCGTCGACCACCAGCTTTCGATACGCCTTGTAGCCGCCCGAAATCACGTCCACGCGCCAGCCGATCTGGCCCAGGATGGCGGCGAACGATCCCGACCGCTGGCCGCCGCGCCAGCAATAGACCAGCGGCCGCCAGCCCCCCTGGCGGTCGGCAAGCGCCCCTTCGAGGTGGCGTGCGGCGTTGCGCGCCACCAGCGCGGCGCCGACCTTGCGCGCCAGAAAACGGTCCTGCTGCACGTAGATGGTGCCGACGCGGGCGCGCTCGGCATCCGACAACACCGGCAGATTGATCGCGCCGGGGATGTGATCCTCGGCATATTCTGCGGGGCTGCGCACGTCGATGATGTCGTCGAAGGGTAGCGCATCAAGCGCCGCGAGCGAAGTCAGCGTCTGCGCCATCGCCCGCCCCTACCCGCGCGCCAGCGCGGTGCCGACGCGGGCGGCGAAATCCTCGCCGCGGCGCTCGAAATTGTCATACTGGTCGAAACTGGCCGCGGCCGGGGCCAACAGCACCGTTTCGCCCGGCTGCGCCTCGGCCACGGCGCGGGCGACGGCGCGTTCCATCGTGGTGCAGATCTCGGCCTCGACGCCATCCAGTTGCAGGGCGAATCCCTGCGCCTCGCGGCCGATGACATAAGCCTTGACCACGTTACCCAACGCCCCGGACAGCCCGCCAAGCCCGCCTTCCTTTTCCAGCCCGCCGCAGATCCAGCGGATGCGCGGGAAGGCGGCCAGCGCGCGCGCGGCGGCGTCCACGTTGGTGGCCTTGGAATCGTTCACATAAGACACGCCGCCTGCCTCGGCCACGATCTGGCTGCGGTGCGGCAGGCCGGCAAAGCTGGCGAACCCCGCCTCGATCACCCGCGGCGCAAGGCCCAGCGTGCGCAACGCGGCATACGCGGCGCAGGCGTTCTGGTGGTTGTGCTGGCCGGGCAGGCCCTTGAGCGCGCGCAAGTCGATAGACCCGGCCTGCCGCCCCTTGCGGTATTCCGACAAGAACCCCTTGCGCGCGAAGACATGCCAGCCCGGCGCCGTCAGCTTGCGCGTCACCGAGATGTCGATCACCCGGTCGTCGCCCGGCGCCTCGCGCATCTGCCCGGCGAGGAAGGCGCCCTCGGGCTCGTCCACACCGATAATCGCGCGCTCGGGGCCGCCTTCGGCAAACAGGCGCCGCTTGGCCGCGAAATAGCCGCCCAGCCCGGCGTGCCGGTCGAGGTGATCGGGCGAGAGGTTGGTGAACACCGCCACATCGGGGGTCAGCGCGCGCGCCAGTTCGGTTTGGTAACTCGACAGCTCCAGCACGATCACCTCGCCGTCGATGGCCGGGTCGAGGTCCAGCACCCCGCGGCCGATATTGCCGCCCAGTTGGGTGGGCCGGCCGACATGGCTCAGAACGTGATGGATCAGCGCGCAGGTGGTGGATTTGCCGTTCGATCCGGTCACCGCCGCCACCCGCGGCGCGATATCGAAACCGTCCCATTCGGGCGTGGCGAGCGAGCGAAAGAACAACCCGATGTCATTGTCCACGGCCACACCGGCGGCCTGTGCGGCTGCCACCACGGGGTGCGGCGCAGGGTAGAGGTGCGCGATACCGGGGCTGACGATCAGCGTGGCGACGCCGTCGAAGGCGCCGTCGCGGGTCAGGTCGCAGGCGGTGAAGCCCTCGGCCTGGGCAGCCGCGCGCGCGTCCGGCATGTCGTCCCAGCACAGCACCTCGGCGCCGCCTTCACGCAGCGCACGCGCCGCCGACAGGCCCGAGCGCCCCAGCCCCAGCACCGCCACCATCCTGCCTTCGACACCGCGCACCGGGATCATGGTGCCTCCTTGCATTGCAATCCGCGCACAGCGCTACCCGATCGCCCGGCGCTTGGCCAGAGGGGCCGAAACGGGCGTCGATTCCCGTGTCTGTATCATGTCGGTATCGCGTCGGTGTGCCGACGGTGCCCGAACCGGCCCCGGCCCGGGGCTCAGATACCGTCGAAACGCCCCCCGCGCCCGGCCCCGCCGGAAAAGCGCGCGGCACCGGACAGGCCCTCGCGCTCGAACGTCTGCAACGAGGCCCATTCGCGCCGCAGCGCCGCCGCCAGATCGCGCGGCGACAGCCGTGCCGACAGATGGTCGGCGCGCATGCAGCCCTGTGGAAAGCGCGACAGGTCGTGCGCCAGTTCCAGCGCCGCATCGAGCGCCGCGCCCGGCGCCGCCAGCCGGTCGGCCAGCCCCATGGCCTGCGCCTCGCCCGCCGCAACCGGACGGCCGGTCAGGATCATGTCGTTGCCGCGCCCCTGCCCCACCAGGCGCGGCAGGCGCACGGTGCCGCCGTCGATCAGCGGCACGCCCCAGCGGCGGCAGAACACGCCGAACACCGCGTCGTTTGCCGCCACGCGCATGTCGCACCATGCCGCCAGTTCCAGCCCGCCGGCCACCGCGTGGCCCTCGACCGCGGCGATCACCGGCTTGGACAGCATCAGCCGTGATGGCCCCATGGGCCCCGGCAGCGGGCGCGCCATGGCATCGTCCCAATCGTCGGGGATGTCCACGCGGGCGATCCAGTCGCGCGCGGCGCCGTCGGCGGCGGCCTTGAGGTCGAACCCGGCGCAGAACGCACCCCCGGCCCCGGCCAGGATCGCGACATCGACGCTGTCGTCGCCGTCAAAGGCCATGAACGCCTCGAACAGGCGTTCGGCGGTGGCCGGATCGACCGCGTTGCGCTGCGCGGGCCGGTCGATGGTGATGACGCGCGCGCGGGCTTCGTCGCGGATGTCTACCGTCATGAATTGTGCCTTTCGAGTCGCGAAACCGATGCCACCAGCCTGCCCCGACCCCGCACCCGAGAGCAAGGCAGACATGGTTTCGCCTGCGTCGCGTGCGTGCCGGTGTTCACCACCTGACAAAAAGTTCCCAGCCTGCCCCTGGTGCGTCCTTGGTTGCTCGGGGCGAGGTTCGAAAGGTCGCAATGCGGGACGAAGCGGGCGCTTGGGTCGGTTTGGGAAGTGCTCAGGATGGCCTTGAGCGGTCGTTGAGGCAACCGGCTGAGGTGCCGCGCGGTGCCCGACCGCCTGGTGGGCGCAGCAACGAATGTGGATCGCGCTTTATGCCCGCCAAATACCTCTTCGGTATCATCAGCTTGATACGCCCGCAAAAGCGCCCGCCCGAGGGGGCGGTCGGGCGCTGCGCGGCGGCGCGTTCCGCGCCTTTATTCCGCGCATTGGCGCCACGCCTCAACGTCCGCTCCAGACCACGCGCTGCCAATACCGCGCCGGCCTGATCCGGCGCAAAGGGCTCGACCCCGTCATCTGACCGTCTCGCCCAAGGATGCTGGACAAGTGTCCGATACCCTGCTTCCATGGGGTATCTTGTGTCAGGTGGCGAATATCAGGCGATCCGCGTCGGCGCCCCCGCGTACCGGCGCCTGCCGCGAAGGGATCAAGCAGAATGCAGCATCTGGAAGAGCGTATCGCGCACCTGACGCGCACCGTTGACGAGTTGTCGGACATCGTGCGCGCGCAACACGACCGGATCGACCAGTTGACCCAGCGCGTGGAGTTGCTGATACAGCGCGAAGCCAGCCGCGAGGCCGACAGCGGCAGCCACACCTATACGGCCGACCAGCGCCCGCCGCACTGGTAGGGCTCAGACCTCCTCGACCGCCATCACGCCGGCCAGCGACTTGATCGCGCTGCGCACCTGCGGGGTCAGCGGGTATTCGCGCCCGGTGTCGATCTCGACCTCGCCGGGCAGCGCCGAGTCCATCAGGCACAGGTGCACCGGCCCGCGACCGGCGGCGCGCACGCTTTGCGCGGCACCGTCGAGAACCGAAGCCACCGCCGCGATGGCTTGCGCGTCCTCGATCAGGATGCGCAATCCCGCGCTGCCGGCATCGGCGACCACCGTATCCATCGGCGCGACCGAACGCCCTACGGGATCGAACTGCCCCTCGTTGAAACGTGCCTCAAGCGTCATCACCACCTGGTTGGTCTGTTCCAGCACCCGGCGGGTGGCCTCGAAATCCTCGGCGAACATCACCATTCCGCTGACCTGCCCGGTGGGGTCGGAAATCGACATGCGGAAAAACCGCGTGCCGCGGCCCGACTTGCGTTCCTGCAGGCCCGACACGATGACGCCGACCCTGGCGATGGCGGCGCCGTCGCGTTCCGCCTGGTTCCGGATCTGTTCCAGCGTCAGCACGTTCTTGCGCCTGAGCGCCGGCAGGTAGTCATCCAGCGGATGGCCCGACAGGTAGAACCCGATGGCCTTGTGTTCCTCGGCCAGCCGTTCCACCGGCAGCCAGTCGTCGACGGGAGCGAGCCGCGGCTCGGGCAGGTCGTCGCCGGCCTCGCCGAACAGCGACACCTGGTTCGAGGATTTCTGTTCATGCACCGCGGCCGCGTAGCCCACCAGTGCATCGAGGCTTTCCAGCACCCGCCGCCGGTTGGCATCGAGCTGATCGAACGCCCCGGCGCGGGCCAGCATTTCCAGCGACCGTTTGCCGACCCGTTTCAGATCGACACGGCGGGCAAGATCGAACAGCGTCACGAAGGGCGCATCGCCACGGGCGCGCGTGATCAGGCCCATCGCCTCCAGCCCGACATTCTTGAGCGCGCCCAGCCCGTAGACCAGCCGCCCCTCGCTGACCGAGAACGCGGCGTCGGAGCGGTTCACGCAGGGCGGCACGATCTCGATGTCGAGGCCGCGGCGCACCTCCTCGGCGTAGATGGCAAGCTTCTCGGTCAGGTGGATGTCGCAGTTCATCACCCCGGCCATGAACTCGACCGGGTGATTGGCCTTGAGCCACGCGGTCTGGTAGCTGACCACCGCGTAGGCCGCCGCGTGGGACTTGTTGAAGCCGTAATTGGCGAACTTTTCCAGCAGGTTCCACACGTCCAGCGCCTTGGCGTCGTCGACGCCGTTGGCGCGCGCGCCCTCGATGAACTTGGGTCGCTCGGCGTCCATCGCCTCCTTGATCTTCTTGCCCATGGCGCGGCGCAGCAGGTCGGCGCCGCCAAGGGTATAGCCGGCCATTTCCTGGGCGATCTGCATCACCTGTTCCTGGTAGACGATGATGCCCTGCGTCTCGTCGAGGATGTGATCGACGGACGGGTGCAGGTAATCGCGGTCGCTTTGGGCGTTCTTGACCTCGCAATACTTGGGAATGTTTTCCATCGGGCCGGGACGGTAGAGCGCCACCAGCGCCACGATGTCCTCGATGCAGGTGGGTTTCATACGCCGCAGCGCATCCATCATGCCCGAGCTTTCGACCTGGAACACCGCCACCGTGCGGGCGCTGGCATACAGCCGGTAGGTCGCGTCGTCGTCCAGAGGGATGGCGCCGATGTCGTCCACCGCCGACGCCTCGGGCGGCTCGTATAGTTGCTGGCCATCGGGCGCGATATGCAGGTGCCGGCCGCCCGCCTTGATCAGGTCGACCGCGTTCTGGATCACCGTCAGCGTCTTGAGGCCGAGAAAGTCGAACTTCACCAGCCCGGCCTGTTCGACCCATTTCATGTTGAACTGGGTCGCCGGCATGTCCGAGCGCGGATCCTGGTAGAGCGGTACCAGCTTGTCCAGCGGCCGGTCGCCGATCACCACGCCGGCGGCGTGGGTCGAGGCGTTCCTGAGCAGCCCCTCGACCTGCTGGCCGTATTTCAGCAGCCGGGCGACGACCTCTTCGTTGCGGGCCTCCTCGCGCAGGCGCGGCTCTTCCTCAAGCGCCTTGTCGATCGAGACGGGCTTCACGCCCTCGACCGGGATGAGCTTGCTCAGCCGGTCCACCTGCCCGTAGGGCATCTGCAACACCCGGCCGATATCGCGCACCGCCGCTTTCGACAGAAGCGCGCCGAAGGTGATGATCTGCGCCACCTTCTCGCGGCCGTATTTCTGCTGGACGTAGGCAATCACCTCTTCGCGGCGATCCATGCAGAAGTCGATGTCGAAATCCGGCATGCTGACCCGCTCGGGGTTGAGGAAGCGTTCGAACAGCAGCTTGTAGCGCAGCGGGTCCAGATCGGTGATGGTCAGCGCATAGGCCACCAGGCTGCCGGCGCCCGAGCCGCGCCCCGGCCCCACCGGGATGTCGTGATCCTTGGCCCATTTGATGAAGTCGGCCACGATAAGGAAATAGCCGGGGAAGCCCATCTGCTCGATGATGCCGAGTTCGTAGTCGAGCCGTGCCTCGTAGTCCGCCACCGGAGCGGCATGCGGGATGACGCGCAGCCGCTCGGCCAGCCCCTCGCCCGCCTGGCGGCGCAGCTCCTGCACCTCGTCATCGGCGAAGCGCGGCAGGATCGGTTTGTGCAGGCTGGCCTTGAAAGCGCAACGACGGGCGATCTCGACGGTGTTTTCCAGCGCCTCGGGCAGATCGGCGAACAGCGTCGCCATTTCCTGTTGCGACTTGAAATAATGCTGCGAGGTCAGGCGCCGGCGCGGTTCCTGCTGATCGACATAGGCGCCCTCGGCAATGCAGATAAGGGCATCGTGCGCCTCGTACATCGCGGCGTCGGGAAAATAGACATCGTTGGTGGCCACCAGCGGCAGATCCATCGCGTAGGCCATCTCGACAAACCCACGTTCGGTCAGCCGTTCGGCCTCGGGCTGGCCGTCCTCGGTGGGGTGGCGCTGCAGCTCGACATAAAGCCGGTCGGGGTAGATACCTGTCAGCCGCCCGATCAGCGCCTCGGCCGCGTCGTGCCGGCCCTGGCGCAGCAGCCGCCCGACCGGCCCGTCGGGGCCGCCGGTCATGCAGATCAGCCCCTCGGAATTGGCCTGCAACTCCTCGATGCCGACCTGCGGCGCCTGCCCGCCACGCGCCACGTACAGGCAGGTGTTAAGCCGCATCAGGTTCTCGTACCCGGCCTCGTTCTGGGCCAGAAGAACCACCGGCGCCGGCGGCGGGGGCTGCTCGCCGGGGGGCGATTGCGCGTAAGCCAGATCGACCTGGCAGCCGATGATGGGCTGCACGCCGGCCTCGGACGCGCCCACCGAAAACTCCAGCGCCGCGAACATGTTGTTGGTGTCGGTCACGGCTACGGCCGGCATCTGCGCCGCCGCGCAAAGGCCCGGCAGCTTCTTGAGGCGCACCGCCCCTTCCAGGAGCGAATACTCGGTGTGCACGCGAAGGTGGATGAATCGGGGGGGGCTGCTCATGAACGCCAGCCTAGCGGTACCGTGCGCCCAACGGAAGATGCGTCCTCGCTGCAATGGCGCCGATATGGCGACCCGCGAGCGGGGTCGTTCGCCCGCGCCCCCCGGTGCGCATTCCGCGCAGATGAAGGCCGGGCCGACGGCCCAAGTGCCGCGGATTTCATCCTGAATCTACCGGGTCGGGCGCCATGGCGCGGCAATCGTGCGCAGGCCATTGCCGCGGGTGTCGCAGTCGCGCTACTAGGGGCGGGCGCACAACGGACCGCGAGGCAGGGAAAGACCGCGTGACAGAGGTTCTGCTATCCATCGAAGGGCTGACCAAGGCCTATCCGGGTGTCGTCGCCAACGACGATGTCACCTTCGATATCCGCGAGGGCGAGGTGCACGCCCTTCTCGGCGAGAACGGCGCTGGCAAGTCCACGCTGGTCAAGATGATCTACGGGCTGATCAAGCCCGATGCCGGGCGGATGCGCTTGCGCGGGGCGCCCTATGCGCCGACGGCGCCGCACGTTGCGCGGGCGTCGGGCGTGGCGATGGTGTTCCAGCACTTTTCGCTGTTCGAGGCCCTCGACGTGGCCGAGAACATCGCCCTGGGCATGCAGGACCCGCCGCCGATGCGCACGCTTCAACAGCGTATTCGCGAAGTCTCGGATCTTTACGGTCTGCCGCTCGACCCCACGCGCACGGTGGGCGAGTTGTCCGCCGGCGAGCGTCAGCGCGTCGAGATCGTGCGCTGCCTGTTGCAGGCACCGCGGCTGCTGATCATGGACGAGCCGACCAGCGTGCTCACCCCGCAAGAGGTCGACATCCTCTTCGAAACCCTGCGCCGACTGCGCGGCGAGGGCGTCGCGATCCTCTATATCAGCCACAAGCTGGAAGAGATACGCGCGCTGTGCGACCATGCCACGATCCTGCGGCTGGGGCGCAAGGTCGCCACCTGCACGCCCTCGGAGACCACTGCACGCGAGTTGGCCGAGATGATGGTGGGCAGCACCCTGAAAAGCCCCGAAAGCGCCCCGCGCGAGACCGGCGAAGTGATGCTCAGGCTCGACCGGCTGTCGGTGGCGTCACCGTCGAAATTCGGCACCGCGCTGCGCGAGTTGTCGCTGGAGCTACGCCGCGGCGAGGTGCTGGGAGTCGGCGGCGTCGCCGGCAACGGGCAGGACGAGCTGCTGGCCGTGCTGTCGGGCGAATTGCGCTGCGCGCCTGGCATGTTGGCCTTGAAGGGGCGCGATATCGGCCCGCGCGGCCCGGTGACGCGGCGCCGCATGGGCCTGTCATCGGCCCCCGAGGAGCGCCTGGGCCACGCCGCGGCCCCGGACATGAGCCTGACAGAGAACGCGCTGCTGACCGGGGCGCAGCGCCGCAACTTGCTGCGCCACGGCTTCGTGCGATGGGCCCGCGCGCGCGACTTTGCCGCGGCGATCATCGCGCGCTTCGACGTGCGCACGCCGGGCCCGGACACGGCGGCGCGGGCCTTGTCCGGTGGAAATCTGCAAAAATTCGTCATCGGCCGCGAGGTGCTGCAGGGGCCCGAGGTGCTGGTCGTCAACCAGCCGACATGGGGTGTCGATGCCGCCGCCGCGGCCGCAATCCGCCAGGCGCTGCTGGATCTCGCCGCCGCCGGCACCGCGGTTCTGGTGATCAGCCAGGACCTGGACGAGCTGATGGAAATCAGCGACCGCTTCGGCGCGCTCAACGAGGGGCGGCTGTCGGCGATCCGCCCCGCCCACGGGCTGAGCGTCGAGGACGTGGGCCTGATGATGGGCGGCGCTCACGGCATGGAGGTGGCACATGTCTGATCCCTCACACCAGAAGATTCATGCCTTCGGCGAGGATATTTTCAGCCAGAAGAAACCACCGGCCAACCATGTTTCTTCTGGCTTCAAATATCCCGGGGGAGTCGCGCGCACGTCGCGCGGCGGGGGCAGCGCCCCCATGACACGGGCGCGGGGCGCGCGGCGATGCTGAAGCTCGAAAAGCGCCCCGAACCCTCGACGCTGTGGACCTACCTGACGCCGCTGGTCGCGGTGCTGGCCACGATGCTGGCGGGCGGGGCGCTGTTCGCTTTCCTCGGAAAAGACCCGGTTCTGGCGATTCGCACCATCTTCTGGGATCCGCTTTTTTCCGAGTTCGCCTATTACTACCGCCCGCAATTGCTGGTGAAGGGGGCGCCGCTGGTGCTGATCGCGATCGGGCTGAGCCTGGGCTTTCGCGCCGGCATCTGGAACATCGGCGCCGAGGGGCAGTACATCATCGGCGCGCTGGCGGGCGCGGGCGTGGGGTTGGCCTTCTACCCGCACGAGGCGTGGTACATCTTTCCGCTGATGGTGCTGGCCGGCGCCCTGGGCGGGTGCGCCTGGGCGATGATTCCGGCGATCCTCAAGGTGCGCTTCGGCACCAACGAGATCCTGGTGTCGCTGATGCTGGTCTACGTCGCCGAGCGGTTGCTGGCCTCGATGTCGCTGGGCCTGCTGAAGAACCCCGAGGGCATGGGCTTTCCGGGTTCGCGCAACCTTCAGAACTATCCCAGCGCCCACAACGCCGAGCTGATCGCGGGCAGCGGCATGCATTGGGGCGTCGTGGCGGCCTTCATCGCCGTGATCGCGGCGCATGTGCTGCTCAACCGGCATATACTGGGTTATCACATCCGCCTGGCCGGGCAGGCACCGCGCGCGGCGCGTTTCGCGGGCGTGACACCGGCGCGCCTGATCCTCGTCTGCCTTGGCACCGCCGGGGCGCTGGCGGGCATGGCAGGGCTGTTCGAGGTATCGGGCCCCGCGGGCCAGGTCAGCATCGATTTCAACGTGGGCTACGGGTTCACCGCGATCATCGTGGCGTTCCTGGGCCGGCTGCACCCGGTGGGCATCCTGCTGGCCGGGGCGCTGATGGCGCTTACCTACATCGGCGGCGAGATCGCGCAGTCGCAACTGGGCCTGCCGTCGGCGGCGATCCAGCTGTTCCAGGGCATGCTGCTGTTTTTCCTGCTGGCCATCGACGTGCTGACCAATTACCGGCTGGTTCGCACCGCCAGGGAGGTGGCCTGACATGGATCTCGGAGCGATCGACCCGGCCCTGCTACTGGCCAGCCTGATGGTGGCGGCCACGCCCTTGCTGCTGGCCGCCGTGGGCGAGTTGGTGGTGGAACGCGCCGGCGTGCTCAACCTCGGGGTCGAGGGGATGATGATCACCGGCGCGATCTGCGGGTTCATCGTGGCGGTGCAAAGCGGCTCGCCGCTTCTGGGCATGGCGGCGGCGGCGGCGGGGGGTGCGGGGCTGTCGATGCTGTTTGCCCTGCTGACGCAATTCGCGCTGGCCAACCAGGTGGCGTCGGGGCTGTCGCTGACGCTGTTCGGGCTGGGACTGAGCGCGCTGATGGGCCAGGGCTACCAGGGCGTCAAGCCGCCGCCGTTTCCGCGGCTCGACGTGGCGCTGCTGAGCGATTTGCCCCTTGTCGGCCCGGTGCTGTTGTCACACGACCTGATGGTCTACTTCGGGCTGATCATATGCGCGGTGGTCTGGGCGATGCTGAAATACACCCGCGCGGGGCTGATCCTGCGCGCGGTGGGCGAGAATCACGACGCCGCGCACGCGCTTGGCTACAACGTGGTCGGGATCCGCATTTTGGCGATCATGTTCGGCGGTGCCTGCGCGGGGCTGGGCGGCGCCTATATCAGCCTCATCCGGGTGCCGCAGTGGACCGAGGGCATGACCGCCGGAATCGGCTGGATCGCGCTGGCGCTGGTGGTCTTCGCAAGCTGGAAACCCGGGCGGGTGCTGCTGGGTGCCTATCTTTTCGGCGGGGTGTCGGTTATTCAGCTCAATCTGCAGGCCGCGGGCGTTGCCATCCCGGTCGAATACTTGGCAATGTCGCCTTATCTGATCACCATCCTGGTGCTGGTGATCATGTCCGCCGACCGCTCGCGCGCCCCGGGCTCGCTGGGGCGGCCGTTTCATGCCCCGAGCTGAGCGACGGGCGCGCGCAACCAACCGGAGCAACCACAGGGGGATACCCGAATGAAACTGCACAATATCCTGACAACCGCCGTCGCGGCGCTGGGGCTGGCCACCGCGGCCATGGCCCAGGACAAGACCAAGGTCGGCTTCATCTATGTCGGCCCGATCGGCGACGGCGGCTGGACCTACGAGCACGACAAGGCCCGGCTGGCCGTGGAAGAGCATTTCGGCGACAAGGTGGAAACCATCTACCAGGAAAGCGTCCCCGAGGGCACCGACGCCGAGCGCGCGATCACCCAGATGGCGCTTCAGGGCGCCGACCTGATCTTCACGACCTCCTTCGGGTTCATGGACCCGACCGTCGCGGCGGCCAAGAAGTTTCCGAACGTGAAGTTCGAGCACGCCACCGGCTACAAGACCGCGCCCAATCTGAGCACCTACTCCGCGCGTTTCTACGAGGGCCGCGCCATCCAGGGCCATATCGCCGGCAGGATGACCGAAAGCAACACGATCGGCTACATCGCCTCCTACCCCATTCCAGAGGTCATTCGCGGCATCAACTCGGCCTTCATTCACGCGCGCAAGGCCAACCCCGACGTGCAGTTCAAGATCATCTGGGCCTACACCTGGTTCGACCCGGCGAAAGAAGCCGACGCCGCCCAGGCCCTGATCGAACAGGGCGCCGACGTGATCCTGCAACACACCGATTCGACCGCGCCGCAGGCGGCGGCCGAAAAGGCCGGCGATGTCATCACCTTCGGGCAGGCCTCGGACATGGCCGAGTACAAGCCGATGCCGCGGGTGAGTTCCATCATCGACAACTGGGCGCCCTATTACATCGCCCGTACCCAGGCGGTGATCGACGGCACCTGGGAAAGCCAGCAGGTCTGGCACGGCATCGGCGAAGGCATGGTCGGGATCGGCGAGATCACCGACGCCGTCCCCGATGACGTCAAGGCCGAGGCGCTGGCGCTGAAAGACGCCATCGCCAGCGGCGACTACCACCCCTTCACCGGCCCGCTGAAAAAGCAGGACGGGTCCGACTGGCTGTCCGAGAGCGAAGTCGCCGACGACGGCACCCTGCTGGGCATGGATTTCTACGTCGAGGGGCTGACCGGCGAAATCCCGCAGTAACCTGCACAGACAGGCACTTGAAAGGCCCTGTCCAGTCCCCTGGGCAGGGCCTTTTGCACTCTTCGCATCACCGCCCCCATTCCGCGGAATGGCGAATAACAGCCTGCGCGTACCCATGAAAATTGACAAACCCGGCGCCGGACAATAGCGAATTTCAATCGACAATAATCAAGCAACCAGTCCATGAAACTCAATTTTTTGCCATTTCGCCGTCCAAACCGCCCGACCCTGACGCCGCTCGCACTGAACGTCGTTGCTGCCACGTTCATCATGGCGGTTTACAACCACACCTTCTGGACCGTTGCCGCCGATGCGTATGACCATGCGCTGATACCGCAGCTTACCATCGGTCTGTCGGTATGGGCGCTTACCCTGCTTGTATTGACTGTGCTGGGTTTCCGGTGGCTGCAAAAGCCCGTCCTGGCATTTCTTCTGATCCTGTCTGCGGTCACCTCGTGGTACATGGATACGCTGGGCGTCTTCATCGACCGCAACATGATCCAGAATGCCGCGACAACAACGGTGAACGAGGCCAAGCACCTGATCACCCCCGCGTTCATTCGGCATGTCGCGCTTTTCGGCGTGCTTCCTGCGATTGGCGTCTACTGGGTGCGGCTGCGACAGCCGGGATTGTGGCGCAACGCCTGGACCACGGTTGCCACCGCCGTGGCCTGCGTCATGCTTTTTGCCGGGTTTTTTCTGGTCGATCTGAAGAGCAAGGCAACCGTGCTGCGCGAGCGTAAGGATCTGGCGGCCTCCATCCAGCCGCTTGCGCCAATGTCAGGGGCGCTGCGCTACGCAAAATTGATGCTTGTCACACGCCGTGTCACCGTGGCGGAAGTTGGCCGGGATGCCCGCAAGGGGCCGCTTCTGGCATCCGCGCAAAAACCGGTCGTGACCATTATCGTCGCCGGCGAAACCGCCCGCGCGCAGAACTTTGGCATCGATGGCTATAGCCGTGACACAACCCCGGAACTTGCGAAGCACGACATCATAAATTTTTCTGATACCGAAAGCTGCGGCACGGCCACCGCGACTTCCTTGCCGTGCATGTTCTCCCGCTTTGACCGGCGTGGATACTCCTTTCGAAACGGCATCAGCAACGAGAACCTGCTGGATGTGCTTTCACATGCCGGCTTCGATGTGGAATGGTGGGAAAACAACACCGGGGACAAGTCAATCGCGGATCGCGTCAAGACACGGCGCTTTACCGATCTGAAGGATCCGGAACATTGTCAGCAGGGCGAATGTATCGACTCGATCTTTCTCGATGCGCTTCGCGAAAGGGTGGCCACGATCGAGACCGATACCGTCCTCGTCCTGCACCAGATCGGCAGCCACGGTCCGGCATATTTCCTGCGTTACCCGCCCGAGATGGAACGCTTTGCGCCTGCTTGCAACACCGCGGAATTCGATGATTGCAAGGTTGAGCAGATAGTCAATGCCTACGACAACACCATCGCCTATACCGATTACATCCTCGCACGGGTGATGGATACTCTCGATGCGCAGGACAGCATCATTCCGGCACTGATCTATGTGTCGGATCATGGCGAATCTCTTGGTGAAAGCGGCCTCTTCCTGCACGGCGCACCATATTTCATGGCCCCCGAGGAGCAGACACATGTGCCCATGCTCATGTGGTTTTCCGAACGTTTCAAATCCACGCTGAGGGTAGATGACGGGTGTCTTCGAAACAGGGCGCAAGCGCCCGTGAGCCACGACAACCTGTTTCACACGGTGCTGGGCCTGCTCGACGTTCAAACCCGGGCGCGTCAGGTCGACCATGACCTGACCGCGGGGTGCCACAAGACAGCCGCACTGGGGCCGGGCGAATGACGCCGCGACCCAGACCGCCGCGCGTGCGCGGCGTGCGCCATTTCTTCGCCGCACTGGGCTATTCGCTGGCCGGCGCGCGGCGGCTTTGGCGCGAGACCGCGGTCCGCCACGAGGCCGCCGGCGGGGCCGCGATGCTGTTGGCGCTGCTGCTGCTGGGCGCGTCGGCGGCGCAACTGGTGGCCTTCGGCGCGCTATTCGCCGTTCTGGTCGCGGTCGAGGCGATCAACACCGCGATCGAGATCATCGCCGACCGGCTGTCGCCGGAGTGGTCGGAATTCGCCCGCGACGCCAAGGACCTGGGTTCTTTCGCGGCCGCGTGCATCATGGTCGCGCACGGGCTGCTGCTGGCGCTGGTGGCCTGGAAGGCGTTTTCCTGAGCGCGCCCCGCGGGCGGGCCGGGTATTGATCCGCGCGCGCAAAGGGCCTAACTGCCTGCCGCGCGGGGCCGCGCCACCCTGCCCGCGCGAATCGAAAGGCCGCCGCGATGATCCAGACACCCTGCTACCTGATCGACAAGGCGCGGATGCTGCCCAACATGGAGCGCATCGCCTGGCTGCGCGCGGCGTCGGGTGCGAAATCGCTGCTGGCGCTCAAGTGTTTCGCCACCTGGTCGGTGTTCGATTTCATGGCGCAGTACATGGACGGCACGACCTCGTCCTCGCTTTACGAGGCGCGGCTGGGGGCCGAGAAATTCGGCGGCGAGACGCACGCCTATTCGGTGGTCTGGGCCGATGACGAGATGGCGCCGGTCCTGGCGCTGTCCGACAAGGTGATCTTCAACACAAGCGGGCAACTGCAACGCTTCGCCGACATCTCGTCCGGGCACGCGCGCGGGCTGCGCGTCAATCCCGGCGTCAGCACCTCGGAGTTCGACCTGGCCGATCCGTCGCGCCCCTTCTCAAGGCTGGGCGAACACGACCCGGCGCAAATCGACCCGGTCACCGGCATGATCAGCGGGTTGATGTTCCACAACAACTGCGAGAATGCCGATTTCGACCGCTTCGACGCGATGCTGACCCATATCGAGGACCGTTTCGGGCACCTGATCGACCGCATGGAATGGATCAGCCTCGGCGGCGGCATCCACTTCACCGGCGAGGGCTATCCGCTGGAGCGGCTCGCCGAGCGGCTCAAGCGGTTCGCCGGCGAGCACGGCGTGCAGGTCTACCTCGAACCCGGCGAGGCGGCGATCACCAACTCCACCACGCTGGAGGTCACGGTGCTCGACACCATGTTCAACGGCCGCAACCTGGCCATCGTGGATGCGTCGATCGAGGCGCACATGCTCGATCTTCTGGTCTACCGCGAAACCGCGCGCGTGGGCGACGACAGCGGCGAACAGGAGTGGATGATCTGCGGCAAGTCCTGCCTGGCCGGCGACATCTTCGGCACCGCGCGCCTTGCCGCGCCGCTGCGCCCGGGCGACCGGCTATCGGTGCACGACGCGGGCGGTTACACCATGGTCAAGAAAAACTGGTTCAACGGCGTGAAAATGCCCGCGATCGCCGTGCGTGAACTGGACGGTACCACGCGCGTGGTGCGCGATTTCGGATACGACGATTTCGTCGCCGCGCTGTCGTGACCGGCGGCGCCGGGGTGCGCATCCATGACCCCACACAACGGAGGCTGACATGAAACGAAACGTGCTCATCATCGGCGCAGGCGGCGTGGCGCAGGTGAGCGCCCACAAATGCGCACAACACAACGACGAGCTGGGCGACATCCACATCGCCAGCCGCACGGTGGCGAAATGCGACGCCATCATCGACAGCATCCGCGACAAGGGCAGCATGAAGGTGGATGGCGTGCTGCGCGCCCACGCCATCGACGCCACCGACAGCGCCGCGGTCGCCGCGCTGATCCGGCAGACCGGGGCGCAGATCGTCATCAACGTGGGATCGGCCTTCGTCAACATGCATGTGCTCGACGCCTGCCTGGAAACCGGCGCGGCCTACATGGACACCGCCATTCACGAAGAGCCCGACAAGATCTGCGAAACCCCGCCGTGGTATGCCAACTACGAATGGAAACGCCGCGACGCTTGCGCCGAAAAGGGCGTCAGCGCGATCCTTGGCGTGGGCTTCGACCCCGGGGTGGTCAACGCCTATGCGCGGCTGGCGATCGACGAGCATCTCGACGACGTGCACAGCATCGACATCGTCGATATCAACGCCGGTTCGCACGGCAAGTATTTCGCTACCAATTTCGACCCCGAGATCAACTTCCGCGAATTCACCGGCACCGTCTACAGTTGGCAGAACGGCGCCTGGCAATCCAACAGCATGTTCGAGGTCGGCAAGACCTGGGATCTGCCCGTGGTCGGGCAGCAGCAGGCCTACATGACCGGACATGACGAGGTACATTCGCTGGCCACCAATTACCCGCAGGCCGACGTGCGGTTCTGGATGGGCTTCGGCGAGCGCTATATCACGGTGTTCAACGTGCTCAACAACCTCGGGCTCTTGTCCGAGCATCCCGTCACCACCGCCGAAGGGGTCGAGGTGGTGCCGCTCAAGGTGGTCAAGGCGGTGCTGCCGGACCCGTCGAGCCTGGCGCCCGACTACACCGGCAAGACCTGCATCGGCGACCTGGTGCGCGGGCTCAAGGACGGCGCCGAAACAGAGGTCTTCGTCTACAACGTGGCCGACCACGCCGACGCCTATGCCGAGGTCGGCAGCCAGGGCATTTCCTATACCGCCGGCGTGCCGCCGGTGGCCGCGGCGCGGCTGATCGCGCGCGGGGACTGGGACACCGGCGCGATGGTCAATGTCGAGGAACTGGACCCGAAACCGTTTCTGACCCTGCTCGACGACATGGGCCTGCCAACCCGGGTGCGCGATGCACGCGGCGACCGCCCCTGGAACGCCGACGCCTGAGCGTGCCGCACCGCCCCGGCATGAAAAGGCCCCGCCGGCGCATTGGCCGGCGGGGCCCTGCCCTCGCTGCGTGCCCGGCTCAGGCGACGGGCATGCGCCGCTCGGCCACCTCGGCCAGCCAACTGCACCCGGCCGGGATCGCCTGGTCGTTGAAGTTGTATTCGGGGTGGTGGACCATCGCCGTGTCGCCGTTGCCGATCAGGATATAGGCGCCGGGGCGTTCTTCCAGCATGAAGGCGAAATCCTCGCCGCCCATGACCAGCGGCGCGTCGGTGCAGGTGCCGCTGACGGTGCGGGCCACATCGGCGGCGAATTCGGTCTGTTCCTCGCTGTTGACCATCACCGGGTAACCGCGGTGGTAATCGACAGTGGCGCGCGCGCCGAAGGTGGCGGCGGTGCCCTCGCAGATGGCGCGCAGGCGCGTCTCGGCCAGGTCGCGCATCGCGGGGCTGAGCGTGCGCACGGTGCCGCGCAGGTGCACCCGCTGCGGGATCACGTTGAAGGCGGTCGAGGACGTCTCGAACGCGGTGACCGAGACGACGACCTGTTCCACCGGGTCGGCGTTGCGGCTGGCGATGGTTTGCAGCGCCAGAACCGTGTGGCTGGCCACCACGGTGCTGTCGATGGTCTCGTGCGGCTTGGCGGCGTGGCCGCCCTTGCCCTCGATCACGATGTCGAACTGGTCGGTCGCGGCAAAGAAGGCGCCGGCGCGGATGGCGAACTCGCCCACCGGCTTGCCGGGCCAGTTGTGCATGCCATAGACCTCCTGGATGCCCCAGCGTTTCATCAGGTCGTCGTCGCACATCGCCCGGGCCCCGGCGCCGCCTTCTTCGGCGGGCTGGAAGATCAACACCACGGTGCCGTCGAAATTGCGCGTCTCGGCAAGGTAGTGTGCCGCGCCCAGCAACATCGCGGTGTGCCCGTCATGGCCGCAGGCATGCATGGCGCCCGCGGTCTTGCTGGCATAGTCCAGCCCGGTCTGTTCGTGAATCGGCAGCGCATCCATGTCGGCGCGCAGCCCGATCACCTTGCCCGAGCCGCTCTCGCGGCCCCGGATCACGCCGACGACGCCGGTCTGGCCGATACCGGTCTCCACCTCGTCGCAGCCGAATTCGCGCAGCTTGTCGGCCACCACGCCGGCAGTACGGTGAACCTCGTAGAGGATCTCGGGATTCTCGTGGAAATCCCGCCGCCAGGCGGTGATCTCGTCATGCAGTTCGGCAAATCGGTTCTTGACCGGCATCGGCGTGCTCTCCTGTTTGTTCACACATTCGTCCTGCCGCAAGGTGGCGCAAAGCGCAGGGCGCGGCAAGAGGGCAACGCCATCCCCCGATCGCCGCCGCCGTGCTTCATCTTTCCCGAAATACTCCGGGGGAGTCGCCCGGAACGGGCGACGGGGGCAGCGCCCCCGCCCGGGCCGACAGCGATGGCGTCGCGCGGCGCCTAACCCGCGCGCAGCTTTTTCAGCAGCCCGCGCATGAAGTCGTGCCCGGCCTCGAACTGCGCGCGGGTGATGTACTCGTCGGGCTGATGCGCCTGCCCGATGTCACCGGGGCCGCAGACCACGGCGGAATATCCCGCGCGCTGGAACTGCCCCGCCTCGGTGCCGTAGCTGACGACATGGGCGGCGTTGTCGCCGGTTACACTGCGCACCAGCCGTTCGGCCGCGCCGTCGGGCTCGGGCTTCAGGCCGGGGACGTTGAACGTCTCGGTGATCTCGATATGCGCCTCGGGGCGGACGGTCTGCATGTCCGCCTCGATGCGGCGCACCTCGTCGAGGTAGCGATCGCGCCAGTCTTCGGGCTCCTCGCCCGGGACGACGCGAAAATCCATGCCGAAGCGGCACTCCTTGGCGGTGATGTTGTGGGCGGTGCCGCCGGTGATCGTGCCCACATGCAGCGTGGTCCAGGGCGGGTGGAACATCGCCGCCAGATCGCCCGGCGTGGCGGCCATGTTGCGGGCGTTCATGCGGTTGGCCCAGTCGATGAGCCGGGCGCCCTGCATGATCGCGTTGACGCCTTCGTGCATGATCGACGAATGCACCTCGAAGCCGACGACCCGGGTGTCGAACCCCCGCCCGCCCTTGTGGCCGGTCACCGCCTGCATCATCGACGGCTCGCCCACGATCACGGCGTCGGCGCGCGGCAGGCGTTCGTGCATTGCGGCGATCATAGGCGGCGCGCCGACGCAGCCGACCTCTTCGTCATAGCTCAGCGCCAGTTGCAGCGGGCGGTTGACGCCGGCGTGGTTGGCCTCGACCAGCGCCCAGATCGCCAGCGCGTCAAAGCCTTTCATGTCGACGCAGCCGCGGCCGAAATACTTGTCGTCGCGCTCGGTCACCGTGAACGGGTCCGACGCCCAGGGCTGCCCGTCCACCGGCACCACGTCGGTATGCCCCGACAGCACCACGCCGCCATCGGCCTCGGGCCCGACATGGGCAAACAGCGCCGCCTTCTGGTTGTCGGGGCTGTAGCGGCGGTGCGCAATGATGCCGTGCCCGGAAAGGTAATCGTCGACCCAGTCGACCAGGGGAAGGTTGCTGTCGCGGCTGACGGTGGGAAAGCTCACCAGCTTTTCCATCAGCTCGAACGGCGTCAGGCGCACGGGCATGTCGGGGCCTTTCTCAATATCCGCTGTCGGTGGTCAGCACATGATGCCCCGGCCCGACCTCTTCGTAGCGCGACGGCTCGGGCTCGTAATCCAGCGGGTGGATCGGCGACGGGATCGGCTTGAAATTCAGGTCTTTTTCGGTCTTGCGACGCGCCGGGTCGGCCACCGGGACCGCCTTCATCAACGCCTGCGTATAGGGGTGGCGGGGGTCTTCGAACACCGCGCGGCGGGGGCCCATCTCGACGATGCGGCCCAGGTACATCACCCCCACGTCGTGGCTGACACGTTCCACCACCGCCATGTCGTGGCTGATGAACAGGTAGGACAGCCCCAGGTCGGCCTGCAATTCCATCATCAGG
The DNA here is from genome assembly GCF_024637375.1 of Sediminimonas sp. Taxonomy (GTDB): domain Bacteria; phylum Pseudomonadota; class Alphaproteobacteria; order Rhodobacterales; family Rhodobacteraceae; genus Sediminimonas. The sequence goes on from NZ_JAGXFK010000036.1 coordinate 78,099, forward strand.
TTGAGCACCTGCGCCTGCACGCTGACATCCAGCGCGCTGACCGATTCGTCGGCGACGATCAGCTTGGGATTGAGTGCCAGCGCCCGCGCGATCGCCACGCGCTGGCGCTGCCCGCCCGACAACTCGTGCGGGAACCGCCGCATGAAGGTGCGCGGCAGTTCCACCCGGTCGAACAGCATCTCGACACGCTTGGTCAGGTCCGCGCCCTTGTGCGAGGCGAAGTTCCACATCGGTTCGGCCACCTGGTCGGACAGTTGCATCTGCGGGTTGAGCGAGGCGAACGGGTCCTGGAACACCATCTGCATGTCGACCCGGGCGCGGCGCAGGTCGCTGGGCGCCAACGCCATCATGTCGCGCCCGCCAAGCTCGATCGCGCCGGACTGCGGTTCGACCAGCCGCAGGATCGAGCGCCCCGCGGTGGACTTGCCACAACCGGATTCACCCACCAGACTCAGCGTGCGGCCACGGTTTATTGTAAACGACACATCCTCGACCGCGTGTACCTTGGCCACCGTGCGCCGGAAAAAGCCGCCCTTGACCGCGAATCGGGTGGTCAGGTTGCGCACCTTCAGCAGCGGCTCGGTGGTGCCGGGGATGGGGCGCACGTCCTGGTCGGAGACGCCGAGCAGGCGCATCGGCTCGGGCAGGTCCTTGCCGTTCATCTCGCCCAGCTTGGGCACCGCCGCCAGCAGCGCCTTGGTATAGTCATGCTGCGGGTCCGCGAATATCTGCTCGACCGAACCTTCCTCGACCTTGTTGCCGCGGAACATCACCACCACGCGGTCGGCCATCTGCGCCACCACCGCCATGTCGTGGGTGATGAACATCACCGCGGTGCCGGTTTCGCGCTTGAGCCGGTCCATCAGCGCCAGGATCTCGGCCTGGATGGTCACGTCGAGCGCCGTCGTGGGTTCGTCGGCGATCAGCAGCCGCGGCCGGCATGCCATGGCCATGGCGATCACCACGCGCTGGCGCATGCCGCCCGACAGCTCGTGCGGGTATTGCTTGAGCCGCGCCTCGGGTTCGGGGATGCGTACCTCGCGCATCAATTCAAGCGCCCGCGCCCGGGCCTGCCGGCGGTCCATCCCGCGGTGCACGCGCAACCCTTCGGTCAACTGCCGGCCGATGGTGAACACCGGGTTGAGCGCCGTCATCGGCTCCTGGAAGATCATGCCGATCTCGTTGCCGCGGATGGTGCGCATCAGGCTCTGCGGGGTCTTGACCAGGTCGGTCTCGCCGCGGTCCTTGCGGTCGAACAGGATGCGCCCGCCGGCGATCTTTCCGCCGCCGAATTCGACCAGGCGCATCAGAGACAGGCTCGACACCGACTAGCCCGACCCGGATTCGCCCACGATGCAGACGGTCTCGCCCGGCTGAACGGAAAACGAGATGTCCTCGACCCCGACGACCTCGCCGTCCTTGGTCTGGAACTCGACCCGCAGGTTGCGGATGTCGACGATCGGCTGATCCAGCATCGAGACCACCTTGTTGAGGGAACCTGTTCGATATTCAAGCTACAGACAGCGCAGCGACACTGTCAAACCGGTTTAGCGGCACGGTCGGTTCCGAAACGCCCTTGCTTTTTCACCTCAGTTTGATTGTGATGAACCGGACCGCGGGGGATGGTCAGGGCCGGAACACCCGAATAACAGGGGCGGCCCTTTTCGTTTTCGTTTCTCGCGGGCCCCCTGATGCCGGGCGCCGCCCGGCATCGTGCAACAAGAGACACGCAAGATGTGTCCAACACGGAGGATGAAATGAAATTCAGATCCATACTTTTGGGTGCGGCGGCATCGCTGGCCCTGGCGCCCGCGGCAATGGCCGAACGCGCCAGCGACGGCGAAGTCAGAATCATCTACTGGCAGGCGCCGTCGATCCTGAACCCGTTCCTGTCGGGTGGCACCAAGGACGTGCAGGCATCAAGCCTGGTGATCGAGCCGCTGGCGCGCTTCGACGAGAAAGGCAAGATGGTGCCCTGGCTGGTCGAGGACATCCCCACCGTCGACAATGGCGGCGTCAGCGAGGATCTGACCTCGGTCACCTGGAAGATCCGCGATGACATCAAGTGGTCGGACGGTACGAAGTTCACCTCGGCCGACGTGAAATTCACCGCCGAATACTGCATGAACCCCGACATGGGCTGTGCGCAGGTGACCAAGTTCGAAGGCGTCGAAAAGGTCGAGGCCCCCGATCCGCAGACGGTGGTGGTGCATTTCGAAAAACCCACCCCGGTGCCCTACCTGCCCTTCGTGGGGGCGGAAAGCCCGATCATCCAGAAGGCCCAGTTCGAGGACTGCACCGGCGCAAGCGCGCCCGAATGCACGGACGAGAACTTCTACCCCGTCGGCACCGGCCCCTTCGCGGTGACCGATTTCCGGCCCAACGACGTGATCCAGTTGAAGGCCAACGAAAACTACCGTGACCCCGACAAGCCGGCCTTCGCCACGGTCACCTTCAAGGGCGGTGGTGACGCGGCCTCGGCCGGGCGCGCGGTGCTGGAGACAGGCGAATACGACTACGCCTGGAACCTTCAGTTGGCGCCCGACGTCATCCAGCAGATGGCCGAAGGCGGCAAAGGGGAGGCGATCAGCGGCTTCGGCACGCTGGTCGAGCGGATCATGGTGAACAACACCAACCCCGACCCCGCCCTGCCAGAAGGCGAGCGCGCGGTCGTCAAGCCGCACCCGATCTTCAAGGACACGGCGGTGCGCAAGGCACTGAGCCTGGCCATCGACCGGCCGCTTCTGGTCGAGATCGGCTACGGCCGGGCCGGCCGCGTGACCTGCAACCTGGTGCCCGCACCGGAGGCGTTCAACTCCGACACCTTCGACTGCTCCGAGCAGGACATGGAAGGCGCCAAGGCGCTGCTGGAAGAGGCCGGCTGGGTCGATAGCGACGGCGACGGTGTCCGCGAGAAGGACGGGCTGGAGCTGAGCCTGACCTACCAGACCTCGACCAACGCCGTGCGCCAGGACTTCCAGGCGCTGATCAAGCAGTGGTGGAGCGAGATCGGCGTCGAGACCGAGCTGCGCAACATCGACGCCAGCGTGTTCTTCGGTGGCGACCCGGGTAGCCCGGACACCTTCCAGCGGTTCTATGCCGACGTGGAGATGTACGCCAACCTGTTCCCCGGCACCGACCCGCAGGCGTATCTGGCCAACTACCTGTGCGACAAGGCCCCGCGCCCGGAAACGCAGTGGCAGGGCGAGAACGTCACCCGGTTCTGCGACCCGGAGTATGACGCGCTGCACGCCGAGCTGGCCAGCACCGCAGGTCTGGAGGCGCGCGCCGAGATCGCCAAGCAGCTCAACGACATGCTGGTCGAGGCCGGCACGATCATCCCGCTGGTGCACCGCGGGCGGCTGTCGGCCAAGTCCAACACGCTGGGCGGCGTTGTCCTCAACACCTGGGACAGCGAGCTGTGGAACGCGGCCGACTGGTACCGCAAGGACAGCTGATCGAGACCTGCCGCGCCCCGGCCACCTGTGACGGCCGGGGCGCGGCCCTTGCGTGCAGCGGGGCGCGACACACCCGCCCCGCCGTGCGCGGGCAATAAGCAAAAGGCCTGTCGATGCTCACCTACACGATCCGCCGGCTGATCCTGGCCATTCCCACGCTGCTGTTCATCAGCCTGATCATCTTCCTGCTGCTGGAACTGGCGCCGGGCGACCCGATGGCGCAGGTGCCGCTGACGGTGCCGCCGGAAGTCAAGCAGCAGATGCGCGAGGCACTGGGGCTGGGCGAGCCGACGCATATCCGCTTCGGCAAGTGGATGTGGCAGTTCCTGGTCGTCGAGCCGATGCATTTCGTCGATGGCATGTTGGGCACCGGGTTCGTCGAGGGCGAAAGCCGCGTGATCTCGTGGCAGACGCGCTCGCCGGTGATGGACATCGTCGCGCAGCGTATGCCGCAAACGCTGTGGGTGGTGGCGATGTCCTATGTCGTGGGCATCCTCATCGCCATGCCGATCGGCATCTATTCCGCCTACCGGCAGTATTCGGTGTTCGACCAGGTCGGCACCTTCGTGACCATGGTCGGCTACTCGGTGCCACCGTTCTTTTCCGGCGTGCTGGTGATTGTCATCTTCGCGGTGCAACTGGGCTGGCTGCCGTCGATCTACGACACCACGCTGGTGGTGGTCGACTGGGCCACCTTCAAGAAGCAGTTCATGCAGATGGTTCTGCCGGTGATGGTGCTGGCGCTGCAGACCACCGCGCAGATCAGCCGTTTCATGCGGGCCTCGATGCTGGACAACCTGCACCAGGACTATGTACGCACCGCCCGCGCCAAGGGGTTGAGCGAATGGTCGGTGGTGATGGTCCATGTCCTGCGCAACTCGATGATCCCGGTGGTCACCGTGATCGCGTTGGGGGTGCCCTACATTTTCGGCGGCGCCATCATTACCGAGCAGATATTCAAGGTGAACGGGCTGGGCCAGTTGCTGATCACATCGATCCAGGCCAACGACCTGCCGATGGTGCAGACGGTCACCTTCATGCTGGCGGTGCTGATCGTGCTGTTCAATATCATCGCCGACATTCTTTACGGCGTGCTCGACCCGAGGATCCGCTATGACTGAACTGATGATCGACCCCGAACCCGACACGCCGCCGCGCGGAAAGTGGAGCGATGTCTGGGACCAGTTCAAAAGCCACCGCGGCGCCCTGCTGGGCATGTTCATCTTTTCGGTGATCGTCCTGGGGGTGATCCTGGGCCCGTTCCTGTGGCCCTATGACGCCACCTTCATCGACATCCGCGCGCGCAACCAGGGGCCCAGCCTGGCCCATCCGATGGGAACCGACCAGTTGGGCCGCGATACGATGGCGCGGATGATGGCGGGGGGGCGAACCTCGATCGCGGTGGGGATGACGGCGATGCTGCTGGCGCTGGTGCTGGGCAGTTTCATCGGCCTCGTGGCGGGGTTCTTCAGGCGCATCGACGGGCCGCTGATGCGGCTGACCGACCTGTTCCTGGCACTGCCGCTGTTGCCGCTGCTGCTGGTCCTGGTGCTGCTGTTTCGCGAGCCGCTCAACGCCTCGTTCGGGCCCGAACTGGGGATTTTCATCCTCATCGTCGTCGCCATCGGCATCACCAGCTGGATGCCCACGGCGCGGATCGTGCGCGGCGATGTGCTGGCGCTGAAGGAACGCGAATTCGTGCTGGCGGCGCGGTCGATCGGGACGACGAATTTCCGCCTCATCACCCGCCATGTCCTGCCCAACGTAATGTCGCCGATCATGGTGTCGGCGACGCTGGGCATCGCCAACGCCATCATCACCGAAAGCGCGCTGTCGTTCCTGGGGCTGGGTTTCCCGCCCGACTTTCCCACCTGGGGGCGGTTGCTGTATGATGCCACCAACTACCTGCAGCAATACCCGGAACGGGTGATCTGGCCCGGTGCGGCGATATCGCTGACGGTGCTGTCGGTGAACTACCTCGGCGACGGGCTGCGCGACGCGCTGGACCCGCGCATTCGCGGGCGCTGAGCACAAAAAGAACGACCGATCCGGGGATTTCCCGCGCCCCGGAATACCGGGGCGCGCGGGGGCTGGCCGGGCCGAATACCTGGCCAACACCCACCCAGGAATCCAGAACATTTTCCCGCTTTGTGCTGCGCGAGACGCGGGGCGGCGGCTTGCTACGCCAGACGCCCTGCGCCACATGGAACAAAATTCCAACGCGACAGGAGCCAACGATGTTCGAAACTCTCGGCCTTCAATCCCTGACCGCCCCGCAGGCGGCCGTCTGGTTCGCGCTGGCCCTGGGGCTGGCTTTTGGCGTCATGGCGCAAATCACCCGGTTCTGCCTGCGCCGCGCGCTGGTGGGCGAAGATCGCCGCGCCGCGGGCGCGGTGTGGCTGACAGCACTGGCCGCGGCGCTGATCGGCACCCAGGTCGCCGTCGCCATGGGCTGGGTCGGGTTTTCCGGACACCGCTTCATGGCGGGCGAGTTGCCGGTGCTGGCCGTCGCGGTCGGCGGGCTGCTGTTCGGCGCCGGCATGGTGCTGACGCGGGGCTGCATATCGCGGCTGACGGTGCTGGGCGGCACGGGCAACCTGCGCGCGCTGATGGTGCTGCTGGTGTTCGCGGTGGCGGCGCACGCCGCGCTCAAGGGCGTTCTGGCGCCGTTGCGCACTAGCCTGGGCGCGGTGACGCTGCCGCTTGGCGATGCCGCCGCCCTGCCCGGCAATCCATGGCTGTGGGTGGCGCTGGTCGCGGTGGCCGCGGTGAGCGTGGCCTACCGGGCCGGGGCGGGCCGGGGCAAGCTGATACTGGCGGCGCTGATCGGCGCGCTGGTGCCGCTGGGGTGGGTCGGCACGGGCCTCGTTCTGTATGACGATTTCGACCCGATCGCGATGGAAAGCCTGTCTTTCACATCGCCGTCGGCTGACACGGTATTCTGGCTGCTTGCCTCGACATCGATCCCCGCCGGGTTCGGCACCGGGCTGATCGGCGGTGTTCTGGCCGGGGCGTTCCTGGCGGGGGCATTGCGCGGCGAATTCAAATGGCAGAGCTTTGACAGCCCGCGCCAGACGGGCCGCTACATGGCCGGCGCCATGCTGATGGGCGTGGGTGGCGTGCTGGCCGGGGGCTGCACCGTGGGCGCGGGCCTGTCCGGGGTGGCGACGCTGTCGGTCGCGGCGGTGCTGGCGCTGGCGGCGATGGCGGCGGGGGCGCTGGCGATGCGCGCGGCGCTCAGTGTATCCGGGCGCGGATCCGCCGGATCATCCACCACACCAGCAGCACAACCGGCAGAGTGAGCAGCGCCGTCAGTTCCCCCTTGGCCAGGCCGGCGAGCTTGGCCAAGGGACTGGCGGCGTAGACCGCCAGCGACACCCCGTAATAGCTGATCGCCACCACGCTGAGCCCCTCGACGGTGCGTTGCAGGCGCAGTTGCGCGTCGGCGCGGCGGTTCATGCTTTCCAGCAGTTTCTGGTTCTGAGCCGAGCGGGTGACATCGACCGAGGTGCGCAGCAGCTCGCCGGCGCGCATCGCCCGGTCGGCCATGGAATCAAGCCGCCGCTGCGTGGCCTTGACAGTGCGCATCGCCGGGTCATAGCGGCGCATCATGAATTCGTTGAAGGTCTGCCGGCCGCCGAAACGCTGCTCGCGCAGCACCGCGATGCGCTGGTGGACGATCGCCTCGTAGGCCGCGGTGGCCCCGAACCGGAAGGACGTGCGCGCGACCGTGTGTTCCAGCTCGGCCGAGATCTCCAGAAGCCCGTCCAACGTCTCGTCGGCCGGGTGGTCGCCATGGGTCATGCGATCCATCAGGTCGGCAAGGCGCGTGTCCAACTCGCCCATGCGCGGCGACATCTGCTTGACCTTGGCAAAGCCCAGCATCGACATGGTCTTGTAGGTCTCGACCTCGCATAGGCGCTGGACCACGCGGCCGACACGGCGCGCGCCGGTGCCCGGCGCCACGAACACCGCCACGCGCTGATGCCCGGCAGGGTCGATGCGAAAATCGGCCGCCACGACGGCGGCGTCATCCAGAACCCGGCTCATCGCCAGGCTTTCGGGCACCAGCCAGTCGCCGACCCGCGCCATCACCGTTTCCTCGTCCGCCATCGGCTCGACCCGCATCAGCACCGAGGTCATGCGTACCCCCGGCATCGCGGCCAGCCAATCCTCGGGGAAGACCTCGAACTCGGCCGGGTCGAAGGCACGTTCGCTCAACGTGTCGGAAAACACCGTGTAGGTGACGAACTCGGTATGGCTTTCCCATTTCAGCCGGTAGCGGCCGATGCGCCCGAAATAATGCGTGGCGCCGGGCTGCGGGTGCGGGGCGCCGTGCCGGTCCAGCAGCGCGCGCAGGTGGTCCATGTCGGCGCTGCGATCGCGGGCGGCGGCCTCTTCGGTGCGTTTGACGGCCAAGAACACGGCGCTGCAAGGCACCGTGAGCGACGGGAACGGCCGCGCATGCAGTTCGTTGGCCAGGTCATAGCGCAGCGGGTGGTCTTCGATGGGCGGCATGCAGAATTCCGATCCGGGCGGCGACAACAGTCCAACTGCTATAGCGCGACCGCACCGGGAAGGAAAGTAAAGTGTTTCGTTTCAGGGAGTTGCGGAACACCGTCGCATACCGAAAGTGCCCCGCGGCCAACGAAAGGGGGCGCCCCGGCGGGACGCCCCCAATGCGCAAGCGGCATGCGCCTCAGTCGATCTTGGTGAGCAACTCGTCGAGGCTCTTCTTGGCATCGCCATAGAACATCTGCGTATTGTCCTTGAAGAACAGCGGGTTCTCGATGCCGGAATACCCCGTGCCCTGGCCACGCTTGCACACGAAGACATGCTTGGCCTTCCACACCTCCAGCACCGGCATGCCGGCGATGGGGCTGTTGGGGTCGTCCTGGGCGGCCGGGTTGACGATGTCGTTCGAGCCGATGACGATCGCGACGTCGGTGTCGGGGAAATCGTCGTTGATCTCGTCCATTTCCATGACGATGTCGTAGGGCACCTTGGCCTCGGCCAGCAGCACGTTCATGTGCCCCGGCAGGCGCCCGGCCACGGGGTGGATGGCGAAACGCACCTTCTTGCCCTGCGCCCGCAGCCGCTTGGTCAGTTCAGAGACCGACTGCTGCGCCTGCGCCACGGCCATGCCGTAGCCGGGCACGATGACGACGCTGTCGGCCTCGTTGAGCGCGGTTGCGACGCCATCGGCGTCGATGGCGGTCATCTCGCCCTCGACCTCCATCTGCGGGCCCGTGGTGCCGCCGAAGCCGCCCAGGATCACGCTGATGAACGAGCGGTTCATCGCCTTGCACATGATGTAGCTCGGGATCGCGCCCGACGAGCCGACAAGCGCGCCGACCACGATCAGCAGGTCATTGCCGAGGCTGAAGC
>NZ_JAGXFK010000005.1 GCF_024637375.1 Sediminimonas sp.
CCCGTGCCCCTAGCACAGCTTCCGGGCAAGCGGGAGGGGCCGCGCGTCAGTCGAACACCCGGCCCAGGGCGCCATCCACCGCGTCGACGATCCGGTCGATATCGTGGCGCGTCGCGATCAGTGCCGGCGAGAATGTCAGCGTGTTGTTGAACCCCGGCAACGAGCGGTTCGTGGCCCCGATGATAACGCCTTGAGCCATGCAATCGGCCACCACCGCCTTGACTTGTGCCTCGGGCACGGGATCCTTGCTGCCCCGGTCGGTCACCAGCTCGGCGCCCAGGAACAGCCCCTTGCCGCGCACGTCGCCGACGACCTTGTGCCGGTCCATCAGGCCGCCCAGCCGATCGAGCATGTAGTCCCCCATGGCGGTGCAGTTCTCCAGCAACGATTCGCGCTCGATGATGGCCATGTTCTCCAGCGCCGCGGCCGGCCCTGCGGTGCAGCCCCCGAAGGTCGAGATATCGCGGAAGTAATCCAGCGGGTCGTCGGCATCCTCCTTGAACATGTCGAATACCGCTTCGGTCGTCACGCAGCAGGCGATGGCGGCATAGCCGCTGGCCACACCCTTGGCCATGGTGACGAAATCGGGCTCGACCCCGTATTGCTGATAGCCGAACCAGGTGCCGGTGCGCCCGACACCGCACACGACCTCGTCGATATGCAGCAGGATGTCGTACTTGCGGCAGATCTCCTGCACGCGCGGCCAGTATCCCGGCGGCGGCGGGATGACACCGCCGCCCGCGGTGACCGGCTCCAGGCACAGCGCGCCGACGGTGTCGGGGCCCTCTGCCAGGATCACCTCTTCGATGGCGTCGGCGGCGGCGCGGCCGTAGTCCTCACCCGCCAGATCCCACTGTGCGCGGTATTCAAGGCAGTGCGGAACCGAGACGAAGCCCGGTGCGAATGGGCCATATTGCGCGTTGCGCTCGTCCTGGCCACCGGCCGACAGGCAGCCGATGGTGGTGCCGTGGTAGTCACGCTCGCGATACAGAATCTTGTGCTTGCGCCCGCCGTGACGCTTGTGCGCGATCTGGCGCACCATCTTGAACGCCTTCTCGTTCGCCTCGGACCCGGAGTTGCAGTAATAAACGCGGGAAAGCCCCGGCATCTTCGATAACAGCTTTTCCGAGAACATCGCACCGGGGATCGACCCGGCCGAGCCCGCAAAATAGTTTAGCTTGATCAGCTGGTCGCGCACCGCGTTGGCGATTTCCTCGCGCCCGTAGCCCACGTTGACCGTCCAGACGCCACCCGAGACGGCATCGAGGTGTTCCTTGCCGTGCTGGTCCCACACGCGCATGCCCTTGCCTTCGACGATGACGCGCGGGTCGGTCGATTCGTAGGGTTTGTGCTGGCTCAGGTGGTGCCAGACATGGGCGCGGTCCGCCGCCACGACCTTGTCGATGTCATTGTCCTGAAACGTCCCGTCCATCATTGCGTCGCTCCGTGGTTGAGGTGTCGCTCTCTGGTCAGCATATCACACCCGCAACCCGCAGGTTCGATAGTACCAGAGCGGGCAAACCGGTGATGCCAGATAGTCGTGCGCGCCGCGAATCAGGGGGCGGGAAGAAGCACCGCCTCGACGCGGCGGTTGGCCTCGCGCCCGGCCTCGGTGTCGTTGCTGGCTCGCGGCGCCAGGTAACCCGCGCCCTCGGCGCCCAGTTTTGCCCGGTCGATGCCGTGGAGCGTGACCATCCGCTCAAGGACCGATGCCGCGCGGGCGCGCGACAACGCGATGTTGCGCTCCAGCGCCCCCACCGTGTCGGTGTGCCCCACCAGCACCACGCGGCGGGTGGGGTTGGCGTTCAGAAACCCGGCCAGTGCCGCCAGCGAGGCGAAATCGCCCTCGCCCAGGGCCGACGAACCGGTATTGAAAACCAGGTCCGACAAAACCGCGTGACCGTTTCCCAGCAACCTGCGGACCAGTGGCGGCGCATCGTCCGGCGCGGTCGCCGACGCGGTGTCGGGGGGCGCCGCGGCAACGGCAGCGGGCGGCGCCGCGCCCGCCGGGGCAACATGGATCAGTTGCACGAACCCTGCCGCCTCGGTGCGGCTGACCAGCAGGCCGACATGGCTGCGATTGTCCTTCTGTGCACTGAGAAAACGGAAATCGACGAGGTTCACGTACATGTCGGGCGCCGGGAGAACCTCGGTCCCGAAGCGGAAGTCGAACCCGCCGCAGGCGCGCGCGGCGCATTCGAACAGCACCTCGTAGCCCGCCGCGACAAGCTGCGCGCGCAGCGGCGCCAGCACCTGCAACGTGGTGATGCCTTGCGCGGGGATGCGCCACGACTTGCGCGTCACGCGCCCCTCGACCACGCGCACGGGGATTTCCCCATCGGCATAGGGGCCGAGCGGCAGCGCGTAGCTGTCCAGCGCGGTCGATGTGCTGGCGATCTCCTGCGCGTGGTCGGGCAGCCGCAAGACCTGCGCCGGCGCGGACTGCGCGACACAGATCGTCAGCAGAACGGCGCCGGCGCATATGGCGGCAAGGCGGGTCATCTGTTTTGGGCGTGATACTCGTCGTTGGGGCGCATGTCGGTGGCCGAGGCGACCCGGTTGGTCATGTTGTAGAACCCGGCCACGTTGGCGATATCCCAGATGTCGCGGTCGCTGAAGCCCACCTCGCGCAGGGCCTGGCGGTGATGTTCCTCGATGGTCTGGCTATCGGTCGTCATGAGCGCCGCGAAATCCAGCATCGCGCGCTGCCGCGCATCCAGGTCGGCGACGCGGTAATTCATCACCAGCATCTCGCCCAGAATGGGGTCGCCTGACAGCGCGCGCACCGCCTGTCCGTGCGCTGTCATGCAGTAAAAGCACCGGTTGATCGACGAGACCACCACCGCGATCATCTCGCGTTCCAGCTTGCTCAGCCCGCTGTCGGCCAGCATGAGGTCGTTGTAGAAGGCCGAAAAGGCGTTCAGCTTGTCGACGTCGAAGGCATAGGCGCGCAGCACGTTGGGCACCAGGCCCAGCTTTTGCTCGCAGACGTCGAAATACTTTTGCGTCGCCTCGGGCAGCGGGTCGACCGGCGGCAGGTTGAGGGCGGTGGGCAGGTCTTGGTCGCTCATGTCATATCCTCGCGGTGTTTGCGGTAGTGGTACTGTCCCACAGGCTCCATGCTGAGGGAAGCGTAGAGCGCGTTGGCGCCGGCGTTGGCCCGGGTGCATATCGCCGCGACATGCGTCGCCGCGTTGTCGCGGGCCCAGAACGCCGCCTCGCGCAGGAACCAGCGCGCCATGCCGTGCCGGCGCTGGTGCGCCAGCACCTCCAGCGCGTGGATCATCGCCACCCCGTCATGCGCGGCAACGAAGGCGGTGCCGCCGGGATGGTCGTTGATGCGCCCCATCAGCGTGGTCTTGGGCTGCGGCGCGCGGTGCATCACCGCGATGCGCCCGGGGCCGATTCCGGCCGCGGCCCAGATATCGATCTGGATCGCAAGCGGCTCCCACACGGTAAAGACTGTGACGCGCGGCGCGCGTTCGGTCGCCAGCCGGCTGGCCGGCGCAACCCACAGCGTGACCGGATCGACCACCGCGTAGCCGCGCGCGGCCAACGCCGCGTCGAGCGCGTCGTCGCCCGCATGGATGCGGAACAGGCGCGGCTGGCCAAGGGCCTGCATCGCGTCCTCGGCCGACGCGATATCGCGTTCGGCGGGCGCCGCAAGGGCGGTCGTGGCCGACACGCGCTGCCCGCCGCCCTGACCCTCGCGGATCAGCCACGGCCCCAGCCGGCGCGTGGACGCGGCCGGCCAGGTGGCGTCGCAGGTCTTCAGCAGGTGGGCGATATCGGGCATCATTGGTCGAACGTCTCGCACAGGCGTTTCATCGCCGCCTCGACGCGCACGCCATCAGACCCGCGAACAACGATCTGGGCACCGAAAACGCCGTCCGACTGGAACGGGTAGGAGCCGATCGAGAGGTCGGGGAAATCTTCGGCCAGGGCGCGCAACGGGCCGGCGATCTCGCCCTCGCCGCGCATGACCCGCAGGCTTTGCGACATCAGCGGCGCGCCGCCGGTCAGCGTTGGCAGGACGCTGGCCACCATGGCCTGGAACACCATTGGCACCCCGGCCATGACGTGCACGTTTTCCAGCGTGAAACCCGGCGCGGCGCTGACCGGGTTGTCGATCAGTGTGGCGCCCTCGGGGATGCGGGCCATGCGAAGGCGCGCCTCGTTCAGCTCCTGCCCGCTGCGCTGGTAATGGGCGGCGAGGATGGCGCGCGCATCCTCGCGCACGCCGATATCGCGGCCAAAGGCGCGGGCAATGCAATCGGCGGTGATGTCGTCGTGGGTCGGGCCGATGCCACCGCTGGTAAACAGCGTGTCATGGTCGCGCGACAGGGCGATGACCGCGGCCTCGATCGCCGCTGCGTCGTCGCTGACGACACGCACCTCGCGCAGGTCGATGCCGGCCTTGGTCAGCTCGCCGGCGAGGTGGTGCATATTGGAATCGCGCGTGCGCCCGGACAGGATCTCGTCGCCGATCACGAGCATCGCGGCGGTGGGGTTGGTCATGGCGCTCTCCTTGATCCCGGTGTTGACCGGGTATAGGCCGCGCGTCATGCGCTTTCAAACCCCTCTTGTGCCGGCCGTGCTGATCCGCCGCTACAAACGGTTTCTGGCCGATTGCCGGCTTGAGGACGGGCGCGAGGTGACGGCGCATTGCGCCAATCCGGGCTCGATGCTGGGGCTGGCAGCCCCCGGTACGCGCATGTGGCTGGAACCCAACGACGATGCCCGCCGCAAGCTGCGCTTCGGCTGGCGGCTGGTCGATCACGGCAACGGCCATTTCACCGGGGTGGATACCGGCCTGCCCAACCGGGTGTTGCGCGCCGCGCTGGAGGCTGGCGCGGTACCGGGGCTGGATGGCTACGACAGCGTGCGTGCGGAGGTGAAATATGGCACCCGGGGCAGCCGCGTGGATTTCTTTCTGACGGGGGCGAACCGGCGCGATGCATATGTCGAGGTCAAGAGCGTGACGCTGTCGCGCACGCCCGGCCTGGCCGAGTTTCCCGACAGTGTCACAAGGCGCGGCGCCAAACACCTGGCCGAGCTGTCCGCCATGGCGCGGGCCGGACATCGGGCGGTACTGCTTTACCTCGTTCAGCGCACCGATTGCGACCGCGTCGCGGTGGCGGCCGATATCGACCCGGCCTATGCCGAGGCGCACGCGCGGGCCACCGCTGCCGGCGTCGAGACGCTTTGTTTCGGCACGCATATCTCGGCCGAGGGGGTCGCCCTGGGCCCGGCCCTGCCGCACGCGGGCTGAGCCGCGGTTGTGCGCCGGCGGATTTGGGCTTAGATGGCCGTGACGGTTTTCGCACGGAGGCGGCAAGTGAACGAGCAGCACAAGGGGCGCATGACCCGCGACGGTATTCGCATCCACGACCCGGCCGATTTTGCCGGCATGCATCGCGCCGGTCACCTCGCCGCGACGATTCTCGACAGGATCGCCGAGCATATTTATCCCGGCCAATCCACCGGCGAGATCGACCGTCTGATCGGGGAAATGATCGACGAGGCGGGCGCGAAGTCCGCCACCATCGGCTATCGCGGTTACCAGCACGCCAGTTGCATCAGCGTCAACCATGTCGTCTGCCACGGCATTCCCGGCGCCGCGATCCCCAAGAGCGGCGGCGAGACGATCTCGAAAGACCCCGAGAAACGGCGCAAGGACGCGCTGCTTGTCGAGGGTGACATCCTCAACATCGACGTCACCGTGATCGTCGATGGCTGGTTCGGCGATACCAGCCGGATGTACGTGGCCGGCACGCCCAGCCGCAAGGCCGAACGCCTGATCCAGGTCACCCACGACGCCCTGTTCAAGGGCATCGAGGCGGTCAAGCCCGGCAACACCTTCGGCGATATCGGCCACGCCATCCAGGCCTATGTCGAGGCGCACAGGATGTCGGTGGTGCGCGATTTCTGCGGCCACGGCCTGGGCCGCGTGTTCCATGCACCGCCCAACGTGCTGCACTACGGTCGCGCCGGCACCGGCCCGATGCTTGAGGAGGGCATGTTCTTTACCATCGAGCCGATGGTGAACCTTGGCCGCCCCGACACCGTGGTGCTGGCCGATGAATGGACGGCCGTGACGCGCGACAAGTTGCTCTCGGCGCAGTTCGAACACTCTATCGGCGTTACCGCCGACGGGTTCGAGATATTCACCCTGTCACCGGCCGGGAAGTTCCACCCGACCCGGGGCTGAGCGCGCGCCATCTCCCCCGGCGCGCAACAGCGTGATCATCGTATCGCCATAGCGGCGCGCCTCCAGAACCTCAATGTCGGCGGGGGGTGTGACGGCGGCGCCTTCCTCCCACACGATCAGCGCACCCGGCGCCACCCAGCCACCCGCCAGCGCGGCGGCGAGGGCCCTTTCCCCCAGCCCCTTTCCATAGGGCGGGTCGAGGAACACCAGGTTGCAGGGCGCGAAACCCGGCGCCGCATCGGCCGCCGCGGGCAAGCGCCGCGCGTCGCGCCGGATCACCCGACAGTCATCTTGCGCCTCGCACAGCGCGATGTTGTCGCGCAGGAGCCGCGTCGCCGCGCGCCCGTCATCCACGAACACCGCACTCGCAGCACCGCGCGATAGCGCCTCAAGCCCCAGCGCGCCTGTGCCCGCGAACAGGTCCAGCACCCGCGCGCCGCTCAGCGGGTCGCCGAACCGCCCGCCCGCCAGCATGCTGAACAGGCTTTCGCGGGTGCGGTCGGTGGTCGGGCGCAGGTGGGCGCCCTTGTCGCCCTTGCCCAACCCGGCCAGCGCCCGGCCCCGCCACTGGCCGGCAATGATCCTCATGGCGCCGACAGCGCCTTGAGGTCGGTGCCGGGGTCGGCCACCTGCTGCGGCGTGGGCGAGCGGCCTGCCTCGATCAGGCGCTTGCCGATCATGTAGGCGCGCGGCTCGTTCGCGGCGTCCACCGCCAACAGGCGGTCATTGCCGTCGAAATACCAGAACGACACGCTGCCCGGCCGCGTGCCGGGGCGGGTGACGACGTGCGCGTAGCCGGTATTCAGCCCCGCGATCTGCAGCTTGACGTCGTACTGGTCCGACCAGAACCACGGTTTGGGCACGTAAGGCGCATCGGCGCCCATGATATTGTCGGCCACGCATTCGGCCATGTCGATGGCATTGGGCACCGATTCAAGCCGCAGCCGCCCGCCTTGGTGCGGGAACGACGCGCAATCGCCCACGGCCCAGATGCCGGGTGTGCTGGTGCGGCCCTGGGCATCAACCGCGATGCCGTTGTCGGTGGCCAGACCCGCCGCTTCGGCCAGCGCGGTATCCGGGGCGATGCCGATGCCGACGATGACAAGGTCGGCCGCCAGGTCGCTGCCATCGGCCAGCCGCGCGCCGGTGACGCGCCCGGCGTCGCCGGTCAGCCGCTCAAGCGCCACGCCCTCACGGATGTCCACGCCGTGCGCGCGGTGCAGATCGCGGAAGAAATTTGCCGTTTCGGGCGACGCGACGCGACCGAGGATACGCTCGGCCGCCTCGATCAGTGTTACTTTCAGGCCCAGCTTGGCGGCCACTGCCGCCGCCTCCAGCCCGATATAACCGCCGCCGACGATCAGCAGTCGCGCGGCCGGCCGGCATTCGGGCGCCAGCGCATCGACATCGGCCAGCGTGCGCACCATGTGCACGCCGGCCATGTCGCCGCCGATGGCCGCCGGCAGGCGTCGCGGCACCGCCCCGGTGGCCAGCACCAGATGACCATAGGGCAGGGCGTCGCCGCGCGTCAGCGTCACGCGCCGCGCATCCGGGTCGATTGCCGTCACGGCGGTATCGGTGCGCAACTCGATCGCGGCAACGGCATAATAGCTTTCGGGCCTGAGTAACAGCCGCTCGACCCCCATCTCGCCCAGCAGGTAGGCCTTTGACAAGGGCGGGCGCTGGTAGGGCGGTAGCGGCTCGGCCCCGATCAGGGTGATACGCCCCTCGAACCCCTTGTCGCGCAGCCGCGCCACCAGTGCCGCACCGGCTTGCCCGGCCCCGACGACGACGACATCATCCATGGGTTCCCCGCTTTTCGCTGTTCCGTTTGCCACCTGCATCCAACAGCCTATATCCCGCTGGTCACGCAACGCAATTCGAGAGGACAAAAAACAACATGACCATTTCCGCAGGCGACAGGCTGCCCGATGCCACACTGGTACGCATGGGCGATGACGGCCCCGAACAGGTGGTGCTGGCCGACCTTCTCAAGGGCCGCAAGGTAGCGATCTTCGCGGTGCCGGGCGCCTTTACACCGACCTGCCATTCGGCGCATGTGCCCAGTTTCATCCGCACCCGCGAGCAGTTTGCCGACAAGGGCGTCGACGAAATTGTCTGCATTTCTGTCAACGACCCCTTCGTGATGCGGGCCTGGGGAGGGGCGACCGGCGCCACCGATGCCGGCATAACCATGCTCAGCGACGCCGGCAGCGATTTCACCCGCGCCATCGGCATGGATTTCGATGCGCCGCCGGCGGGGCTGATGGGCCGCTCGAAGCGCTATGCGATGCTGGCCGAGGACGGCAAGGTTGCCATCCTGCAGGCCGAGGAAAACCCCGGCCAGTGCGAGGTTTCGGGCGGCGAGGCCCTGCTGGCCGCGATGTAACGCCGGCCCCCCCCGCGCGCGAGGCAGTGCAAACGCACAGGGCAGGCCCCCGGAGCCATGCCGGTGCTTGACCTCTGTCTCGCTCTGCCCCCTGATACGCAGAGGAATCACGAGGGGGGAAAGAGATGAGCGCAGACTGGACGCCACCCGCATCGCTGAGCGATAACAGCCGCATGGCCGCCTTCATGGCGTGGCTCGAAAACGAGCGCGACCTGGAATTCGACGACTACGCGCAGATGTGGACGCGGTCGGTGGAAGAGCCCGAGGCATTCTGGCAGGCGCTGTGGGACTGGTTCGACGTGCGCTCGCCCACCCCGCATTCTGCGGTGCTGGTCGAACGCAAGATGCCCGGGGCCGAGTGGTTTCCCGGTGCGCAGGTGAACTACGCCGCGCAGGTCATGCGCCATGTCCGCCCCGACCGCGCCGCGATCGTGCACCAGGCCGAGGACGGGCGCATCGCGACCCTGGAATGGCAGCAGATGCAGGCGCAGGTGGCCGGGCTTGCGGATGCGCTGCGCGAGATGGGCATCCGCCCCGGCGACAGGGTGGTGGGTTACCTGCCCAACAATCCGCAGACGGTGGTGGCCTTTCTGGCCGTGGCCAGCGTCGGGGCGGTGTGGTCGCTGTGTGCCCCCGACATGGGCGCGGCGACGGTGCTCGACCGGTTCCGCCAGATCGACCCCAAGGTGATCTTCACCGCGACGGGCTACCAATTCGGCGGCAACTGGCACGATCGCGGCACCGAGGTACAGGCGTTGCTCGACGGGCTGGACAGCCTTGAGCATTGGGTCAGCCTCGATGACGGCGGACAAATCGTGCCCCCGTCACGGATCACGCGGCACGACTGGGCGGTGCTGGTCGCGCGGCAGGCTGATTTCACGCCCGAGATGGTGGCCTTCGACCACCCGCTGTGGGTGGTCTATTCCTCGGGCACCACCGGCAGCCCCAAGCCCATCGTGCATGGCCATGGCGGCGTGGTGCTGGAGCACCTGAAACTGCTTGGCCTGCATTCCGACCTCGGCCCCGATGATGTGTTCTCGTGGTTCACCTCGACCGGCTGGATCATGTGGAACCTGCAGGTCGGCGGGCTGCTGGTAGGGGCCACAATCGCGCTGGCCGAAGGCAGCCCCAACGCCCCCGACATGGGCCGGCTGTGGCGGTTCATCGACACGGCCGGGCTGACCGCCTTCGGCGCCGGGGCGGCGTGGTTCACCGGCTGCATGAAGGCCGGGATCGTCCCGCGCGAGATCGCCGAGCTGAGCCATCTGCGCATGCTGGGTTCGACCGGCTCGCCGTTGCCGCCCGAAGCATACGAATGGGTCTATGAAACCGTGCGCCCCGACATCTGGTTGGCGTCGATAGCCGGCGGGACGGATTTCGCCGGCGCCTTCCTGGCCGGCAACCCGATGCTGCCGGTTCGGGTGGGCGAGATGCAGTGCCGCGCACTTGGCGCGCGCGTCGAGGCATATGACGAGGCCGGCAACCCGGTAATCGATGACGTGGGCGAGCTGGTCTGCACCATGCCGATGCCGTCGATGCCGCTTTACCTTTGGGGCGACAACGATGGCTCACGCCTGCACGAGAGCTATTTCAGCACCTATCCCGGTGTCTGGCGCCATGGCGACTGGGTAAAAATCACGCCCGAGGGCGGCGCGATCATCTACGGGCGCTCGGATGCCACCATCAACCGGCACGGCATCCGCATGGGCACCGCCGAGATATACCGCGTGGTCGAGGACCAGCCGGAAGTGGCCGACAGCCTGGTGGTGGACCTGGAATACCTTGGCCAGCCGTCGTGCATGATCCTGTTCGTGCGGCTGGCCGAGGGCGGCGAGCTGGACGAGGCGTTGAAGGACCGCGTCATCGCCGGGCTGAAACGCAATGTCTCGCCGCGCCACGTGCCCGACAGGATCGTGGCGGCCCCCGACGTGCCCTACACCCTGACCGGCAAGAAGATGGAAGTGCCGATCAAGAAACGCCTTTTGGGCCAGCCGATGCACAAGGTCGTCACCCCGGACGCCATGGCCAACCCCGCCTGCCTGGACTGGTACGACGCCTTCGCGCGCCGCCACCTGGGCCAGAAGTAGCGCCCGGCCGGGCCGGCGGTGGGGGGCTGTCTGCCCCCCACACCCGAGGACATTGTTCGAGAGAGGAAAAGGCGCGCGGCCGGTCTCAGAGTTCCTTTTGCAGCGCGGCGGCGAGGTCGGTGCGTTCCCAACTGAAGCCGCCATCGGGGTCGGGCGCGCGCCCGAAATGGCCGTAGGCCGCGGTACGCTGATAGATGGGCCGGTTGAGGCCCAGGTGCTCGCGAATGCCGCGCGGGGTCAGGTCCATGACCCTGGGAATCGCTGCTTCGATCTTTTCGGGCGGCAGCGCGCCGGTGCCGTGGGTGTCGGCATAGATCGACAGCGGCTGCGCTACGCCGATGGCATAGCTGAGCTGGATCGTGCAGCGTTCGGCCAGCCCGGCGGCGACCACGTTCTTGGCCAGGTAGCGCGCGGCGTAGGCGGCGGAGCGGTCGACCTTGCTGGGATCCTTGCCCGAAAACGCGCCGCCGCCATGCGGGGCCGCGCCGCCGTAGGTGTCGACGATGATCTTGCGCCCCGTAAGCCCGGCGTCGCCGTCGGGGCCGCCGATGACGAAGGTGCCGGTCGGGTTCACCCACCATTCGGTGTTCGCGCTCAGCCACTCGGCGGGCAGCACCTCGCGGATGTAGGGCTCGACGATGGCGCGGATATCGTCGCTGGTCTGGGATTCGTCGCTGTGCTGCGTCGACAGGACGATCTGTGTCACCTCCACCGGCTTGCCGTTCTCGTAGCGCAGGGTGAGCTGGCTTTTGGCATCCGGGCGCAGGGCGGGCTCGGCACCGGATTTGCGCGCCTCGGCCAGCCGCAGCAGGATAGCGTGCGAAAACTGGACCGGGGCCGGCATCAGGGCGTCTGTCTCGTTCGTTGCATAGCCGAACATGATGCCCTGGTCGCCGGCGCCGTCGCGATCCACCCCTTGGGCGATATGCGCCGATTGTTCGTGCAGGAAGTTGAGAACGTGGCAGGTGTTCCAGTGAAACTTTTCCTGCTCGTAACCGATATCCTTGATGCAATCGCGCGCGATCTGCGGGATCCGGCCCATGTAGTCCTTGAGGCGCTCCTGGTCGGACAACCCGACCTCGCCGCCGATCACCACCATGCCGCTGGTGGCGAAGGTTTCGCAAGCGACGCGGGCATTGGGTTCCTCGGCAAGGAAGGTATCCAGAACCGCGTCCGAGATGCGGTCGCACAGCTTGTCGGGGTGCCCTTCCGAGACGGACTCGGAGGTGAACAGGTATTTCTCGCGTGTCATGAAAGTGCTCCGTTATGATCTGCCTGCCACGCCAGGAAGCCGTTGTGACAGTGTAAGCCGGGTTGCTACGCCCGGCCTTGCGCGGGGTCAACTGTTATTTGCCCGCCCGCGTGCGCCCCATGCCGCCCCGAGGCCAAGCCAGAGCAGCGCCAGCAGTGCCACCGGCACGTCGCCCAGCCGGGCATAGACGGTCGCCGCCCGGGGCGCGGGCAGCGGCGCGTCGTGCCAGCCAGCCTGCCCCAGCGGGATCTGCGCGGTAATCCGGCCGCGCGTGTCAATCATCGCCGAGATGCCGGTATTAGCCACGCGCACCATCGCCAGCCCTTGTTCGATCGCGCGCAGACGCGCTTGCGCCAGGTGCTGCCAGGGACCCGAGAACCGCCCGAACCAGGCATCGTTGGTGATTTGCATAAGGAAATCGGGGCGCGCAGGCGCGGCACGCACATCGCGGGGAAACACCGCCTCGTAGCAGATCAGTGGCAGCGCCCGGCCCAGCCCGGCGCCCAGGTCCATCAGCCGTGCGCCCGGACCGGCGGAAAATCCCTGCCCGGCATTGGCGGCCAGGCCATGGATACCCCACCGTGCCAGCAGATCGCCGAAGGGCACGTATTCGCCGAAGGGCACCAGGTGGTGCTTGTCATAGACATCGGCCACGGTGCCGCCCGGGGCCACCAGCACGGCCGAGTTGTAAACCCGCGGCCCGGCATCGCGCAGCAGGCCCAGCACCACCGGGGCGTCGCCCGCCGCCGCCGCGACGCGCGCCAGTACCTCCTCGGCATCGTTGAGCCGCACCGGCAAGGCTGTTTCGGGCCAGATCACCAGGTCGGGGCGGCGCGCGCCGGGCGCGGGGTCGGCGGCGGTGAAGCGCAGTTGCCGGCGGTAGAAGCCCGCTGCGTAATCCGGCTGCCACTTGAGGTGCTGCGGCGCATTGGGCTGTACCAGCCGCAACACCGGGCGGGCGGGGCCGGGCGGTTGCGGCGATGCCACCGGCACAAGGCAAAGCGCCACGCCTGCCAGCAGCACCGCGCCGCGCAGCGCGCCGGGCAGGCGCACGGGCCAACGCCACGGCAGCGCCGCCAGCGCCGCCAGACCGCCGATGACCAGCATCAGCAGACCGGCACCACCCCACGCCGCCGCCTGGCCGGCCTGGGCGTCCACCAGCATGTGGCCGGGGCTGGCCCAGGGAAACCCGGTGAAGGCCCGCGCGCGCGCCAGTTCGGCGAGCACGAGCGCCGGTGCCAGCAGCGCCGCCTCCGATGCCGGCACGCCGCGCGCAAGCGCATGGGCCAGCCCGAACGCCGCGGCCCAGAACAGTGCCATGCCGGTGGCCATCAGGACCAGGGCGAAGGGCGCCATCCAGCCGTGGCGCGCGGCATCGACGAGGAACGGTTCGACCAGCCAGGTCAACGCAATCAGGAAATACGCGGTGCCGAAGACC
>NZ_JAGXFK010000006.1 GCF_024637375.1 Sediminimonas sp.
CCCTCCGGCAACGCCGCCACCTCGTCGGCCACCCGCGCCTGCTCGGCCGGGCTGTACGCTACCACCGGCGGACACGCTCCTTGCCCGACCCGATCAAAACCCACCCCCGCGCAACCGCTCAACAAGAGCATCACGATCACGGGGACGACGCGCGGCCGCCTCCAGCATCCTTCGGTGTACGGCATTGCGACGCTCCATCATGTCTAGCCGTTCGGCGGCGCGCCCCGCGCGCTCGCCGGTGCGGCGGAGGTTGACCAGAAACAGAAGAACGGCGAGCGCGACGAGGACGATGGCCGCCACCCGCCGCACCCACGGCCGGGCCAAGATCCCGGCCAGCAAACCGCCCCACATCAGCGCTGCCCCTTGCGCCAGTCATCGAGCCGCGCCCAGACGGCAACGGCAATGCCGCCAAGCGCCAGGGCGATGAACAGCCAGCGCAGGCTGTCGAGATAGGGCACCAGCGGCAGAACCGCACCCTGCGCCTCGGCCAGCGCGTCCTGCGCCACCTCCACGCCGGCGGCACCGACGGTCGCCACCCCGGCCGCCCCGCTCCCCTTGAGCGTCCGGCTCTGCGCCAGCACCTCGCGCGCTGGCGGCGTTTCACGTGCAAACGGCACCGCCCGCGGCGGGAACGGCGCGCCCCACGACCGGGCGGGCCCGAGATCGATATGCATGAAGTTCGAGCGCGGATAGGTCCCGAAGCCCAGGAACCCCACGTCCCGCGCCGCCGCCTCGAAGACTTCCGGATCATGGTTCGCCATGGAGATATCGAACGCCGTGCCGTCCATGTGCTTCGAGCGCGTCGCGCCTCCGACCGCCTTGTTGTGCGCGGGACTGCGATAGGCCGAGTTGACAATCATCGGCTTGCCCAGCCGGTCGCGCAGGGCCTGCAACTTGTCCAGCGCCTCGGGGTGCAGCTTGAGCCGGCCGGTGCCGCGGCAGGCGATCTCGGCGGGGCTGAAGTCGGGCCAGCGCCAGAGCGCATCGGGTACATCGCGGTAATCGGCAAAGGTGCGGACGGGATCGGGCATGAGGGACTCCTCGGTTCTTGGGGGTTGCAGATTGACGGCCCCGGGCCCGACGCCCGCGAGCGCGTCGGTGGGTGGGAATGATGGGGCCCGGGAATGGCGATTGCGCGAGGCCGGCGCATGCGGGCGCGCGTTCTCACGGCGGGCGCGTTCGGGGCGGCGCGGGAAGATGTGGTCAGGGCCGCAATCCCGATCGACCACGATGCAGAGCGGTGACCCGGCGCCGTGCGCCCCATGCGCCGGGTGCCGCGCGCCCCGGGCGCCGCCGTCAGTCCTCGTGGCCGCGCTGGAAGGCGGCAAACATGAGGTTGCGCATCTCGTGGATGTCTTGCTCGATGCGGGCAAGGCGGGCATCGTCGTTGTGGCGGTCCTCGGCGCGGCGGGTCTCGATGCGGGCGCGCTCGTCGGCGAGCTCCTGCTCGAGCTTGTGCAAGAGCGCCTCGTTGGTGAATGCCTTGCGCGTCACGGCGGTGGCAAGCCCGGCAACGAAGGTGATCCACACGCCGATGGCGGCCGCGATGCCGTGCTCGCGCAAGGCCGCGGCGATCTGCTCGGTGAAGCTGGTGCGCTGGGTCATGGCGCGCTCAGCACCCCGATCTCGTCGGGCAGCGCGGTCTCAGACCAGGCGGCGCCGGTGCCCGGGTTCTGGTCCCAGGAGAAGATCGCCGTCTCGGGCTTGTCCACCGCCACCGCCAGCGCGGCGGCATCATGATCGACCCCGCCAAGGCGCAGCGAGCCGGCAAGGCTGCCCGGCCCGCTGGTCCCCGCCTGCGCGATGGCCTTCAGGTGCAGCCCGGCGATGGCCGCGCCGGCCGGGCCGGCGGGGCCCGCGAGGGTGGCAGACTGGCGCTGCCCGGCGGCGTCGCTGGTCATCCGGGTGACGATGTTGCCGTCGCCAAGCGCGGCCAGCGTGCCGGCCCACTGATCGTGGGTGCCCACCACGCCCGGCGTCTGCCGCGCGAAGCGGCGCCCGATGGTGGAGACCCCGTCGCACGCGGCAAGGTGGGCATAGAACCAGTCGGTGTTGTTGTAGTAGCGGTGCATGTCGCGGTTGGCGAACACGGCCAGCGCGGGCTTGCCCCTGGCGCCGGTGTTGGCGGCCGTGGCGCTGCTGTGGAGCACGCCGTCCACGTGCAAGGCGATGGCGATGTCGGCGCCGACCGAGAGCTTCACGTCGATCCAGTGGATTGTGGCATCGCCCATGGCGAAGGAGGTGGCGCCGACCACCTGGCTGTCACCCTCGGCCACAGCCTCGATGCTGCCGTCCGTCTGCCCGCGCAGCCGGGCCAGCATCGCCTGGTCGCCGTCGAAGAAGGACAGGAAGGGTGTGTTCGCCGCGTCGAAGCCGGTGCTGGAGGTATTCGGGCTTCGCAAGCGAACCTGGAACCACAGATCGCTCGCGGGGATGGACCATGTCGTGTCTCTTGCGGACATGAAGAGGGCCGCTTCAGTCAGCAGCGGGGTGATCTGGCGGGCAGTTGCGTGACGGCTGGCCAGCCTTGCATCCTCGGTTTCGACTTTGAGGAACTGCTCGCCATCGACGGCAGCCTCCTGAGTGTATCGCATGGCACCGGCGTTCATCCCATGAGGTCACTACGCGATCGTGCGCCCTACTAAACTCCGGTCGAGAGGTAGCGCCCGAAAGATGTCACAGCATCAGGTGAAAAAATAATTGAAAATTTCAGGCAAGACTGCAAGATTGAAAAACAAGCCCCGCTTTTCACGCAGGATATTCAATTGGATCAATCAGACGTAAGTCGTACTCGCACCCTTGGCGCTGATTTGCGGGCCCTGCGAAAGGCCCGCGGTCGGACGCTGACGGACCTGGCCGAGGCACTGGGCCGCTCGGTCGGCTGGTTGAGCCAGGTGGAGCGTGACATCTCTGAACCGTCTATTACCGATCTCCGTCAGATCGCCGAGGCACTGGGCGTGCCCATGTCGCTGCTCTTTGGCCATGCCAGCGCTCCGGTCGAAGAGCAGGGATACGTCGTGCGCGAAGGGGCGCGGCGGCCCATGGGGTCCGGCGAGGAAGGGGTGAGGGAAGAACTGCTGTCGCCCGACCTGACCGACGATTTCGAAGTGATCCATTCAACCTTCCAACCGCATTCGCGAATGCAAGGCCCAGCCAAGCGCCCGACGCAGGAGGTGGGCTACATCATCATGGGCAAGCTCGACCTATCGCTCGGAGGACGGCAATTTACAGTCGGTCCCGGTGACAGTTTCCGCTTTCGCGGCGAAGAGTATTTCTGGGCCAACCCCTATGACGAGTCAGCCGTGGCGATCTGGGTGATCGCCCCGCCAGTCTATTGAAGGAGGCTGCGATGCTCCACGGAATCCGTCATTGCGACTCGTTGGCGTTCTGGGTTGAGGCGCTGTTCGGGGGCGCGACAGAAGGCCGTTGTGAAGTCGGGGTGGATCAAGTCACCCAACTGCACGCGGCTGCACACCGGGTTGTGTAGGCCAGTGGTGCGCTCGGGTCCAGCATCGCACGACAATGCGAAAGGCGCGCTTTGTTATTGCGACATTCTGGTAACCGACGGGTTCGTGCTGACGGAAATGGCTGCAGTGAGCGATGCCCTCCGCATCACCAACCGCGTCAACGCCACGCCGCTTTTTTCCTGGACTTTTCGTTCAGCGCAAGGAGGCCCGGTAGCGAGCCCGAGTGGCGCGACGGTCATGACCGAGCCGTTTTCCGACAAGGCGCGCCCAGAGTATGTTTTTGCCATCGGCAATGCCGCCGCCAATGCCCCGGCGCTATCGATGGGGCCAACAATCCGGCGGTACGTCCATAGCGGGGCGCAGGTCTTTCTCATGGCCGAAGCGGCAAGCCGGCATCTGAAGGAGCGCGGCGGGGAGGCGAATGGCCTCGTTACGCATTGGGAAAACGCGGTCGTTCTGCGCGAGCGGTTGGAATTGTTCGGTACGGGCAGCGCACTGGCCAGCCGGGACGGACAGGTTGTCACCTGCGCGGGCATGGGGGCGACGCTTGACGTCGTGCTGTCGGTCATCGGAAGGCACGTTCCATCGGCTACACTGATGACCGTGAGAAGTATCTTTTTGCACGAACAAATTCGGGATTTCTCGACCCGACAGACCGCCGAGGGCGCGACCAGTGGCGCGACCGGGGATGCCAACCTCAAGCGCGCGGTGGCTATAATGCAGAATCGTATCGAAGATCCGATCCCCATCGGCGACCTGGTCAAGACGCTTGGTATCTCCAGCAGGTCACTTGAGCGCAAGTTTCGCGCCCATCTTGGAACCACCCCAAAGACCTACTATCGACAGCTTCGGCTGACTCGAGCCAACAACCTGCTTCTGAACACCTCGATGAGCGTGCAGGAAGTCGGCCTGGCGACCGGGTTCTCTGGCGGCTTGACCCCGATCTACAAGCAATTCTTCGGGGCGACGCCTCTGGAAATGCGGCGGCGCCGCCGCAAGGCCGAAATCTGATGAATTTGATACTGAAATTGTCGAAAACGGCGCGTTTCCCACAACAACTTTGTGACAGGTTCACGCCAGACGCTCAAAGCCAAGGAGACCAAGAATATGTCTGAACTTCCCGGTAAAGCGCGCGTGGTGATCGTCGGCGGTGGCGTGATCGGTTGCTCGGTAGCCTATCACCTGATGAAGCTCGGCTGGACCGATGTCGTTCTGCTGGAGCGCAAGCAACTGACCAGTGGCACCACCTGGCATGCGGCGGGCCTGATCGCACAGCTTCGGCCGTCCGCGAACATGACCAAGCTCGCCAAGTACACCCAGGAGCTATACAGCAAGCTGGAGGAGGAAACCGGCGTCGCTACCGGGTTTCGCCAGACCGGATCGATCAGTGTCGCGCTGAGCCAGGAACGACTGGAAGAACTGTACCGAACCGCCGCCATGGCGCGCGCATTCGGCGTCGAGGTCGAGGAGCTGTCCCCCGCAGAGGTGAAGACGCGGTACGAGCACCTCAACCTCGAAAACGTCACCGGCGGAGTCTGGCTTCCGCTGGATGGCCAGGGCGACCCTGCCAACATCGCGCTGGCAATGGCCAAGGGGGCACGGCAACGCGGCGCCGTGATCAGAGAGCGCGTGAAAGTCACGGGCATGGCCCGTGATGGCAAGCGCATCACCGGAGTCGACTGGGAAAGCGACGACGGCGCGCAGCAGGGCCATATAGCTGCCGACATGGTTGTGAACTGCGCAGGCATGTGGGGCCGCGAAGTCGGCCGTATGGCCGGGGTCAACGTTCCCCTGCAGGCATGCGAGCATTTCTATATCGTCACCGAGGCGATCAAGGGATTGCCCCGGATGCCGGTGCTTCGGGTTCCGGACGAATGCGCCTATTACAAGGAGGATGCCGGTAAACTAGTGCTCGGCGCTTTCGAACCGAACGCCAAACCCTGGGGCATTGACGGCATCCCCGACAGCTTCGAGTTCGACCAACTCCCAGAGGATTTTGACCATTTCGAACCAATCCTCGAGGCCGCCTGCAAGCGCATGCCGATGCTGGCCGATGCTGGCATCCACACTTTTTTCAACGGACCGGAAAGCTTTACGCCGGACGACGCCTATCACATCGGGCTGGCGCCGGAGATGGACAATGTCTGGGTCGCCTGCGGCTTCAACTCCATCGGAATCCAGAGCGCAGGCGGCGCCGGCATGGCGCTGGCACGGTGGATGCAAGACGGCGAGAAGCCCTTCGATCTGGGTGACGTGGATATCTCGCGGATGCATCCGTTCCAGGGAAACCAGCACTACCTGACCACCCGATCGACTGAAACACTGGGTTTGCTCTATGCTGACCATTTCCCGTATCGCCAGATGGCCACGGCGCGCGGCATCCGGCGCTCGCCGTTCCACCATCACCTGCTGGAGCGAGGCGCCGTGATGGGCGAGACCAACGGTTGGGAGCGCGCCAACTGGATCGCCGAGAAAGGGCAGGAACGCGAATACCGCTACAGTTGGAAGCGGCAGAACTGGTTCGAAAACTCCGCAGCAGAACATCGTGCCGTGCGCGAGAATGTCGGTATGTATGACATGTCTTCCTTCGGCAAGCTGCGCGTTGAAGGCCCGGATGCGGAGGACTTCCTCAACCATATCTGCGGCGCCAACATGTCGGTACCCGCGGGGAAGATCGTCTATACCCAGTTTCTCAACTCGCGCGGCGGGATCGAGGCAGACGTCACCGTGACCCGCCTCTCCGAAAACGCCTACCTCGTGGTGACGCCAGCCGCGACCCGGTTGGCCGACGAAACGCGGATGCGCCGCCACTTGGGCGAGTATCGCGCGGTCATCACAGACGTCACTGCCGCCGAAGGCGTGCTGGCGGTTATGGGGCCCAACTCGCGCGCGTTGCTCAACAAGGTGTCTCCCAACGATTTTTCGAACCGAACCAACCCCTTCGGGACGGCGCAGGAGATCGAGATAGGCATGGGACTCGCCCGAGCGCACCGTGTCTCATACGTCGGTGAACTGGGATGGGAAATTTATATCTCGACCGACATGGCCGGGCATGTCTTCGAGGCGCTTTTCGAGGCTGGGCAGGACATGGGGCTCAAGCTGTGCGGGATGCACATGATGGACAGCTGTCGCATCGAAAAGGCGTTCCGCCATTTCGGCCACGACATCACCTGCGAGGACAACGTGATCGACGCCGGGTTGGGCTTTGCCGTTGATCTGAACAAGGCCGATTTCATTGGCAAACCTGCCGTGGCCGCGCGTAAGGAAAGTGGGCCGGAATACCGAATGGTTCAGTTCCTGCTGGATGATCCCGAGCCGCTTCTGTTCCACAATGAACCGATCATACGGGATGGCGAATATGTCGGATATCTCAGTTCCGGAAACTATGGTCACCACCTCGGCGGTGCAGTGGGCATGGGGTATGTGCCCTGCAAAGGTGAAAAGGCCGCGAATGTTCTTGCCTCGAGCTACGAGATCGACGTGATGGGAACCAAGGTAAAGGCACAAGCCAGCCTGAGGCCGCTCTACGATCCAAAGTCAGAACGAATGAAGGTCTGAGGTGCCATTCATCATTGGGCAACGACCACAACGTTTCGACCGAAATTTGAATCGTCGGGGATTCCTTCAAGGGTGAGATTGTGAGATAGCGCCCCGCGGGGTGGGTAAAGAGGCCGCGCGCGGAGCCTTTGGCGTAGCGCAGCGCGCAACCGGGGCTGGCTGTCACCGAACGCCGCCGCGTTGGGGGCGGGCTCCTGAACCATGGCTTCGCAACGACGGCAGGGCTTCTTCACCCGGGCGACTTCGATCACCTTGATCTGCGCCGCGATCATGTCGAGCAGTTCGCTGACGTCCTCGCCGACCACGCGCAGATCGCCGCCACAATCGGGGCAGGCGTCGCCGGGGTCCAGTTCGCGCCGCTCGCG
>NZ_JAGXFK010000037.1 GCF_024637375.1 Sediminimonas sp.
CAAGATTGCCGAAGCTCCTGGCCACCTGACCACGACAGCCATCCTGAGCCCGGGGTCCGAGCCTCCGGAGAAACCGCCCTCAAACCACGGCAGACGGGAAAACGTCCTTCCAGCCAGACTTCTTCAGCAGCCTGTTAGGGTCTTCGGATGGTACTTTGTGAACAAATCCATTTACCGAAACACTCTTATTTCTCTTTTTCCCATGGTAGGAATCCGTGAGGCGGCGCAATCCAAGAAGTGTTCGCTCGAAGAGTACTCGCTCCAAGGTATTTGCAGTAGGGCCAGATGCCTTATTGAGAAGCTCTACTGTCTCCGCATTTGTGCCGAATAAAGAACGATAGAGTCGCCATTCTACTCGCAGGGTGAAGAACTCATGCTTCACAAGCTCCAGGTAATCACCGAGTTCGTCTTTGCTCATAACCGCCCTATAATACCAACGCTAATGCGCTTTGGAACGCGAAAACGAACTATTCAAGAAGCAAGGCCACCGCAGGCGAGCCCGAGGTTGCCACTATCTCGTCCTCCTATGCTGCGTAGCCGACGTGGAATCAAGCAGCAATCGTAGGGTGGGCAGTCCTGCCCACCACCCACCGCCCGGCACCGCCACCGTCGCGGTGGGCAAAGCTGCCCACCCTACACCTTTCGCGCGACCTCCCAACGCGCCCTGCGCGCGGCGGGGTGCCCCCACCCTGCCCGCCTGCGCTCGCCCTGTTAACCCGGCGCGGGGGCCGAAATCCGCACCGACGCGATACCGACGGGATACCGACGCGGTGCCGACCCCGCTTTTGCCCGCGTTTCCAACCCGTTAACCCAGATTCGCTCCCTCCGCGGCTGCGTGTCCGCCGCCCGCCCCATTCATGGGAAACTCGGTGCTGGGTGTCATTTCGGACCTGTTGCCACCCTCCGCCGCGCGGCTTGGTCCCCGGCTTTTGCCGCGACAACACGGGGGGGGCGCCCAAGGGGCCACCCGGGCGCAATACCCTCCAAGCCCCTTCATCTCTCTGGAAATACTCGAAAATCCCCGGCCCGCCCTCAGCGCGCCGCTTTCTCGTCCAGGCCCGAGGTGCCTTGCCGCCGCTCCAGCTCGGCCATAACCTCGGCCAGCGGCACGTCGCGCGATTGCAGCATCACCAGCAGGTGATAGAGCACGTCCGCCGCCTCCGCCGTCAGGCGCGCGCGGTCGCCGCGCACCGCTTCGATCACGGCCTCCACCGCCTCCTCGCCGAATTTCTCGGCCGCCTTCTCGGGCCCGCACGCCAGCAGCTTTGCGGTCCAGCTTGTCTCAGGATCGGCGCCCGCGCGCGCGGCGATGGTGGCGGCCAGGTCATCGAGCGTCATTCGTCCATCCTCATCGGTATGCCATTCGCGGCCATGTGCGCCTTGGCCTCGTGCACGGAAAACTCGCCGAAGTGAAAGATCGACGCCGCCAGCACCGCCGCCGCGCCGCCGTGTTGCACGCCTTCGACAAGGTGATCGAGCGTGCCCACCCCGCCGCTGGCGATCACCGGGATGTCGACCGCGTCGGCAATGGCGCGGGTCAGCGCGATGTTGAAACCCGCACGCGTGCCGTCGCGGTCCATCGAGGTCAGCAATATCTCGCCCGCGCCCTTGGCGGCCACGGTGCGGGCGAATTCCACCGCGTCGATGCCGGTGGGCCTGCGGCCGCCGTGGGTAAAGATTTCCCACTTGCCGGGGGCGACGGTCTTGGCGTCGATGGCCACCACGATGCACTGGCTGCCGAAGCGGTCGGCGGCGGCGCGCACCACGTCCGGGTCGGCCACCGCGGCCGAGTTGAAGCTGACCTTGTCGGCACCCGCCAGGAGCAGGGCGCGCACGTCCTCGGGCGTGCGCACTCCGCCGCCCACGGTCAGCGGGACGAAACACGCCTCGGCAGTGCACCGCACCACGTCGAGCATCACGCCGCGGTTTTCGTGGGTTGCGTGGATGTCGAGAAAACAGATCTCGTCGGCACCGGCAGCGTCATAGGCGCGCGCGGCATCGACCGGGTCGCCCGCGTCGCGCAGGTCCACGAAATTGACGCCCTTGACCACGCGGCCATCGGCGACATCAAGACAGGGAATGACACGCACTTTCAGCATGGCCCCCTCTTAGACCGGCGCGCGGGCCAGATAAAGGGCCATCGCGCGCCCCGCGGCAAGGGGACGAGGGCGCGCTTGACGGGGTCGATGCCACGCTGCTAGGTCAGCGCGGATATCGCGGCCCCGGCCCGCGCCTTTTGTGGAAGCCTCTGCGCATGCGCTGGATCGTCGCTCTCCGTCGATTTGACTATGCCCGCAAGTACCGCCGCCGCCATCCCGGCGCGGAGGTACCGCGCGAGGTGCTCTATTACCTGCATATCGGCAAGACCGGCGGCACATTCTTCAAGAAGACGGTAAAGGACGAGGGCAGTTTCACGCATGAGCCGATGCTGCTGATCCCGCTGGGCCACAACATCAAGCACCAGCACCTGCCGCGCGGCAGCCGTTTCATCCTGGGCACCCGCGCCCCCGACAGCCGCTTCGTCAGCGGGTTTCTCAGCCGCCGGCGGCGCGGCACAAGGGGCCGCAACCGCCAGAGCCGCGCTGAGAGGGCCGCCTTCGCCCGTTTCGAGAGCGCAGGCGCCCTGGCCGAGGCGCTGGACGCCCCCGATGCCACCACGCGCGATGACGCGCGGGCCGCGATGCGCGCCATCCGCCACGTCAACGAGCCGCACACCCTGTGGTTTCCCGACCGGGCGCGGCTGGCCGGCGACATCGCCGCCGGGCGGGTGTTTCGGGTGCGCCAGGAACACCTGGTTGCCGACATGCGCGCGGTATTCGCCGCCACCGGGTTCGCGGTGGCGCCCGACAAGCTCGAATCCCGCCCGCGCGCCCATGTCGGCCCGGATGGCGCCGACAAGCAGCTTTCCGAACGCGCGCGCGCCAACCTGCGTGTCCATTACGCGGATGACTACGCCTTCCTCAACTGGCTCGACGCCCAGGGGCTGACCGGCGCGGCCGGCAGACTTCCAGCGGACTGACCGTTTCGTGATTGGCAAGTGATCGGCACCCGTGTCACCGCTTGGGGGGCAATGACAACCGACAGGAGCCTCCCATGATCCGCGTCACTCTCGCCGCCCTCGCCCTGGCCGCCGCGCCCGCCCTCGCGGCCGCACAGGACATCACGCGCGTGGCGACCGACAAACCCGTGGCCAAGGCCGCAGACGCGCTTGCCGCCGCAATAGAACCCGCCGGGATCACGCTGTTTGCCCGCGTCAACCATGGCAAGGGCGCACGGATGGTGGACGAGAATATCGGCGACGCCGAGCTCTTGATCTTCGGCAATCCCGAGGTCGGCACGCCGGCGCTCAAGGCCAATCGGCTTGCCGGTATCATGCTGCCCCTGCGCGTTCTGGTCTACGAGGATGCGACAGGGCAGACATGGCTGGCCTATCACGACCCCGTCGACATGCTGGCCGGACTCGACGGAATCGCCGCCGACGCGCCTTACGTGCAGAGCATGACCAAGGCGCTGGCCAATTTCACCGCCCGCGCAGCCGAGTAAGGGTGCCCCCTACCCCGCCAGCGCCGCCAGCGCGGCGCGCAGGTCGAGCGCCCCGTCGTAGAGCGCACGCCCCGAGATCGCGCCGTTGAGGCCGGCGCCGCAGTCGCGCAGCGCGACCAGGTCGGCCAGCGACGACACGCCGCCGCTGGCGATCACCGGGATATCGACGGCCCGCGCCAGCGCCGCGGTGGCGGCCACGTTCGGCCCCTGCATGGCGCCGTCACGCTCGATATCGGTGTAGATGATCGCGGCGACGCCGGCATCCTCGAAGCTGCGCGCCAGATCGGTGGCATCGACATCCGTTTCCTCGGCCCAGCCCTTGGTCGCCACGCGGCCCGCGCGCGCGTCGATCCCCACGGCCACGCGGCCGGGAAAGGCGCGCGCCGCCTCGCGCACCAGGCCCGGGTTCTCGACTGCCACGGTTCCCAGGATCACCCGCGCCAACCCCTTGTCCAGCCAGCGTTCTATGGTGGCCATGTCGCGGATACCACCGCCCAGTTGCGCCGGCACCTCCGTTGCCGCGAGGATCGCCTCGACCGCCGCGGCGTTCACTGGCTCGCCCGCAAACGCGCCATTGAGATCGACGAGATGCAGCCATTCGCAGCCGGCCTCGACGAAGGCCCGCGCCTGTGCCGCGGGGTCGTCGTTGAAGACCTTGGCGCTGTCCATCTCGCCCTTGAGCAGCCGCACCGCCTGCCCGTCCTTGAGGTCGATCGCCGGGTAAAGGATCATCCGAGCCGCCTTTCTCTGCCATGCCCGGGATGCCTATTGCACGCCGCAGCGGGCGAATGCAACGGACCGGAAACCTGATCCGATATAAGGCTTGCCGGGGGCGGGATTCCCGCATCAGTATGATGTCGGTATCGTGTCGGTATCATGTCGGGCAAAAAAAGGAGGAAACCCGCGATGAAGATCAGGGCAACATTCGCCGCACTGGCGCTGCTGTGGGGCGGCGCGGCACTGGCCGACCCGGTATACGGCACCTGGCGCACCGCGCCCGATGACAACGGCAATACCGGGCATATCCGGGTCAAGGATTGCGACGGCACGATCTGCGGCACGCTGGTGAAGTCGTTCGACGCGCAGGGCAAGCCGATGGAGTCGGACAACATCGGCAAGCGCATCGTCTGGGGTATGGAACCGAAGGGCGGCGGCGAATACGGCGGCGGCAAGATCTGGTCACCGGATCGCGACAAGACCTACAAGTCGAAGATGACGCTCAACGGCGACACGCTGTCGGTCGAGGGGTGCGTGCTGTTCATCTGCCGCGATGGCGGCACCTGGACGCGGGTGAAGTAGGCGCGCCCTGTCCAGTCGCCCGCCGCAAGCGGGCCCGGAGCCGGGCGCGCCTGCCAGCGGGATTGCGCAACGGGTGGTGAGGCCCACCCCACCGCAGGGTGGGTACTGCCCACCGCTCGCCCACCATCAGCGCCGGCCCGCTCAGGGCCTCCAGCGCAGGAAGTTGGCGATCATCGCCAGACCCACGGCCTGGCTTTTCTCGGGGTGAAACTGCATTCCCAGCAAGTTGTCGCGCCCGACCACGGCGGTCACGCGCGCGCCGTAGTCGACATGCGCCAGAAGGTGCGCCTCGTCATCCACGACCATATGATAGGAATGAACGAAATAGGCATGCCGGCCGCTGCTCACGCCGTCGAAGACCGGGTGCGCCCGGTCGATGACCAGGTCGTTCCAGCCCATGTGCGGTACCTTCAGCGCCGGGTCGCGCGGCGCGATGCGCTCGACGGTGCCGCCGATCCAGTCGAACCCGGCGGTTTCGCGGTATTCCATGCCGCGGGTGGCCATCATCTGCATCCCGATGCAGATGCCCAGGAACGGTTTTCCGCCGCGGATCACGGCCTCTTCCATCGCCTCGAACACGCCGCGATGATCGTAAAGCGCATCGCGGCAGGCCGGGAACGCGCCGTCGCCCGGCAGCACCACGCGGGCCGCGCGGCGGATCGTGTCGGGGTCGGATGTGACCACCACGTCGCCCGCCGCGACCTCGGCCGCCATGCGCTGAAACGCCTTTTCCGCCGAATGCAGGTTGCCGCTTTCGTAGTCGATGATGACAGTGGTCATGGGCCTACAGCGCGCCCTTGGTCGAGGGCACGGCATCGCCCTTGCGCGGGTCGGCCTCGACCGCCTCGCGCAGGGCCCGCGCCAGCGCCTTGAACGCCGCCTCGGCGATGTGGTGGCTGTTGAGCCCGTGCAGCATGTCGACATGCAGCGTGATGCCGCCATGGGTGCTGAGCGCCTGGAAGAACTCGCGCACCAGCTCGGTGTCGAAATCGCCGATCCGCTGGGTGGGCATCGTCACGTTCCACACCAGGTAGGGCCGCCCCGACAGATCGAGCGCGCAGCGCACCAGCGCGTCGTCCATGGGCAGCAGGCAGGCGCCGTAGCGACGGATACCCCGCTTGTCACCCAGCGCGCGGCTCAGCGCCTGGCCCAGCGCGATGCCTACGTCCTCGACGCTGTGGTGGTCGTCGATATGCAGATCGCCCTTGCAGCGCACCGTCATGTCGATCAGCGCATGGCGCGCCACCTGATCGAGCATGTGATCGAGAAACCCCACGCCGGTGCGGTTGTCATAGTTGCCGGAACCGTCGAGGTCGATCTTGACCGAGATATCGGTCTCGGCGGTGGTGCGGGTAATGATGGCCGTTCGCAATTGATGCCTCCGCTTGCCTGTCGGGGCGGGTTATAGGCCGATGGCGCCGCCGTGGGAAGGGCGCATTGCGCCGCGCGCGGGCCTGTGCCAGCATACCTAGGTCAACGCCCTGCAAGAGGCTATGCGATGTCGACCTGTGTTTTCATCCAGATCCGGTGTGCCCCCGGAACCACCTACAAGGTGGCCGAAGAGATCGCGCTGCGCGAGTTGCATTCCGAACTGTTCTCGACCTCGGGCGAATACGACCTGCTGATGAAGCTTTATATCCCCGAGGGACAGGACATCGGCATGTTCATCAACGACAATCTGCTCGACATCCCCGGGATCGAACGATCGCTGACGACGCTGACCTTCAAGGCATTCTGAGGCGCCTCGCGCAAGCAAGGACGGCGCCGAGACACGACGAGAGCGCCCTGAAACGCGAAAAGGCGCGGGGGCCGGCCCCTCGCGCCTTTTTCGATTTGCCGGACATTCGCGGCTGATTTCCAAATGGAGCGGGCGAAGAGATTCGAACTCTCGACCCCAACCTTGGCAAGGTTGTGCTCTACCCCTGAGCTACGCCCGCCCTATTGGTGAGCCGTGGGATATAAATTCTGCACGCGACCTGCAAGAGGAAAATCACCCCCGCGGTGAAAAATGCGTGCCCGCCCGCCGCGACGCGAAATCGCCCGCCTTGGTGGCGGGCGATCTGCGACCGGGGGAACGGTCGGCGCGGGTTCAGCGCGGGGTTTGCTGGGTCGAGACGGCATCGGTGTTGCCGCGATAGAAGCTGACCGTGGCGCCGGCATCTATCCGGTCACGCGGGGTCAGGCCCATGTCGGCGTCGACGCTCACCGCGCCCAGCACCGTGTCGGAGAAATGCGCGGCGTCGATCTGCACGTTGTCGCGCGGCGACAGCGTGCCGGCGGCGCCGGTGTGCGGGGTCATGGCC
>NZ_JAGXFK010000001.1 GCF_024637375.1 Sediminimonas sp.
CCAGCGTGATGGCCGCGCGCCGACGGGGCCGTGGCCTCCGTCGCGCCAGATGTCGAGTTGTTCTTGTCGTCCATGTCCTATTCTCCTTCGCTCGGAAAATAGCGCTGCCATCTGTCTCAAGAAACCGTGCCCCAACCCACAAGTTTTCCGGCGCGACTGCGGTTTCGGAGCAAGCCAAAGCTCTGGCGGCAGGCACAGGTAAATGCCTGGGCCACCGGCCTTCCAGTGCCCGTCTACAAGCAACTCCCGGAACAGCACCGCCGCCCAACGATGGAGGCAGTGACCACGAAATCACAACAACCGCGAAAGCCGGCAGAGGTATTTAACCCCTTCCTCGAAGAACGATTTTCGGACGTTTGAGGAATGTCTGATCAAGGCATTCGGCTACGCCAAGCTGGCGGCTATATCGCTTTGCGAGGTAGCCAACTGGGCATTTGCGCCCGATTTCTCGGTTTCAAGGCCGCCTTGTCGGCGGTTCGGCGAAGTCTTCCGCAACGCCGTAATCGGCATGCTGCAAGTTCAAAGGTTGGGTGGGGCACAGAGCCAACAGATTTTCTGCGCCGGCATCAGGCCGCTCTGTCCGCATTGCGGCCTCTCGAACCGCGCTGCGAGCAACCGGGGGCGCGCCAGAGGCAGACTGGGAACTTTTTGTCAGGTGGTGAACACTCGGGCGCGTTGCGAACGATCACGCTCACCCCGCCGGCGCTTCTTGCGGCCCGGGGGTGCGCCCGTCCGCACCGGCACCGATATCCCAGAACAGGGCCGCCATCAGGCGCAGCGCATCGCGGCATACGGGTTTGAGCACATGTTCGTCCGGCGCGTGCTGCGAGCAGCCGCGGTAGGAATGCGGCACCCACACGGTGGGCAGGCCGAGGATGTCGGCGAAGGCGTCGTTGGGCAGCGACCCGGCGAGGTTGGGCAGGATATGGGGCGCCTTTCCCGCGGTCCGTTCCAGCGATCGGGCCACGAACTTCACCCAGGGATGATCGGGGGCCAGGCGCGTGGCGCGAAAGAACCCCCGGTCATGGGGGGCAATCTCGACCTGCTCGAACCCGTGCGCGTCGAGATGTCGGCGCAAGGCGGGCAGGATGTCGTCTGGGTCGGTCCCCACCACGTAACGCAACTGGCAGGTGGCGCGGGCATGTGCCGAGATCGCGTTGACCGGCGCCTCGGGCACGCCGCTTTTCATCGCCAGGATCGCGAAGCTGTTCCAGCCATAGGCGCGTTCCGCCGGGGTCAGGCCTTCCTCGCCCCAGTCGGTGTCGATCGCCGGGCCGTCGCCGCCTTCGACCGGCAGACCGCGCAGGGCGGCGCGCACCTCGTCGGTCAGGCTGTCGGGGCGCCATTCGGGTATGCGGATCTGGCCGCGCGCATCGGTGATCGTCGACAGCGCCTGCGCCAGGATCATCGCCGGATCGGACAGCAGCCCGCCCCAGTTGCCCGAATGATGCGCGCCCTCGCGCAGGGTCACCACCAGGTCGAAAGTGATCCCGCCACGCGAGCCCATGAATATGGTGGGCGTCCCGGGTTGCAGGCGCGGCCCGTCCGAGGCGATCAGAACATCGGCCGACAGGGCCTTCTTGTGAAGTTCGAAGAACTCGGCCAGCCCGGGCGAGCCGGTCTCTTCCCCGGTCTCGATCACGACGCGGCAGTTGAAGCCCAGTGTGCCACGGGTGCGAAGCACGGCGTCGAGCGCGGCGAGGTTGACCAGGTGCTGCCCCTTGTTGTCGGCGGTGCCGCGGCCGTAAAGCCGCTCGCCCTCTTCGACCAGGCGGAACGGATGCAGCCCCTCGCGCCATTGTGCGGTCTGGGCACGGATTACGTCGCCGTGGCCATAGGTCAGAATGGTGGGCAAGTCGTCGCCTTCGTGCCGTTCGGCCACGAGGATCGGGCCCGCGTCCTGCACCGGGTTGGGATGGACTGCGCAGGAAAAGCCCATGGCGCTCAGCCGCCCGGTCATCGCCTCGCCCAGGTAGCGGGTCAGCTCGGGGGCCTGGTCCGGGTTCTGACTCTCGGTCTCGTAGGCCACCAGTTCGGCCAGCTCAGTTTGGAACCGGCCATCGTCGAAATAGGCGCAAGCGGTGTCGATCGCGGATGTTCTTGTCATGGATTACCTTCCGGGTCTTCGCAAATTGCGTCGCCCCAGGGCGACATGATCTCGGTGCAGCCGGTGTTGATACCCGCCTTGCGCATCACGCCCGCGGGACAGGCGAACGCATAGGGAAACGGGCCGCGACGCGCGGTGCAGAGCGGGTGCGTGGCTGCAAGGGCCTCGATCACCCCGGCGGGCAGCGTTTCGTCGGCGACGACGGTCTCACCGCCCGAGACGTCGATACGCGGGTGGTGAAAGCAAGCCTCCATATCCATGCCGAAATCGGCCACGAAAGAAGCCATCTGCACCATTGCCGAGACGATCTTGCGCCCGCCCGATGCGCCGAAGGCAAAGCGCGCGCCATCCGCCTCGCCCAGGATCGGGCAGACATTCATCAGGCAAGCCTTGCCCGGCCCAAGGGAATTGGGGCGTCCGGGCACCGGGTCGAACCACATGACCCCGTTGTTCATCACCAACCCGGTCGAGGGCGAGACGACGCGCGCGCCGAATACCGACAGGAGTGTCTGGGTTTGCGAGACCATGTTGCCCTGCCGGTCGACCACCGAGAAATGCGTGGTGCAGCCGGCATGCGCCTCTGTCTCGCCGGTGTCGCCCATGTTGGCCAGCCGCTCGGCGTAGGCGCCCGAAAGGCCATCGGCATAGGCGGTAAAGGCGGCGGCGCCGGGCGCTTGGCCGAGGTCGCGGCGCGCCATCAGGTCCAGGGCGCGGCGGAAGGTGGGGCCGGCGGTCAGCCCCGGCATCGTGTGCAGGCGCGCGCCCCGGTAGTCGAAGCTGAGAGGCGCGCAGAACCGCGCATGGTAGGCGCGCAGGTCGTCATGGCTGAGACAGCCGCCCTTGGCCCGGATGTCGGCGGCCATGCTGGCCCCCAGCTCGCCGTCATACATCTCGCGCGCGCCATGAAGCGCGATCCGCGACAGGCTGTCGGCCATGCGGGACTGGTCGAGCCGCTGATCGGCCAGGGCGGTCCAGCCGCTGGTCCTGGGCCATTGCCCGTCTTCCAGAAACAGCGCGGCGGCATCGGGGTCTTTCGCCAGTTCGCGGGTGGTGGACGCAATGACAAGTGCGGCATACCAGTCGATCAGCAATCCCTCGCGGGCAAAGGCGATGGCGGGGGCCAGAAGGTCGGCCCAGGGCAGCTTGCCGAAACGCGCGTGCAACTGGCCCATCCCATCGACCAGGCCGGGCACGGCGACGGCCGTCGCCCCCTGGACGTTGCGGTTGTCGACAACCTCGTCCCATGGGAAAAGATCGCCCGCCACGCCCTTGCCCGACAGCGGATAATCGGTCGGGTCCAGCGCCGCGGGCGCGCGCATGCCGTAGTTCAGCCCCTGTGCCGCGCCGGTGTCGGCGCGCCACAGCATCAGCGCCCCACCACCCGCCGGGCCGCTCATCCAGGGCTCCAGCACGCCGATGGCGAAAGAGGTGGCGATCGCCGCGTCCACCGCGTCGCCGCCCGCGGCCAGCACGTCGGCCCCGGCCTGGGCCGCAAGCCGGTGCTGCGCGGCGACGACGCCGAATTCTGTCTCGATGACGGTTTTTCGCGTCACCGCGGTGCGGGACAGATTGACGGACATCTCAGGCAACCTTCTCGTTTTTCATGGGGTTGTTCGGATCATGCAGATGGCATTCGACATGTCCGGTCCGCGTCGGGATCGGGACCGGCTTCGTGGTCTGGCAATACTCGGTCGCCATCGGGCAGCGCGGATGAAACTGGCACCCCGAAGGCGGGTCGATCGGGTTGGGATAGGCCACGCCGAGCTGCGTGTCGGGCACCCCGAGGCCCGGCTCGGGGGTAAGGACAGATTTCAGCAGCGCCCGGGTGTAAGGATGCATCGCCTCGTCGAAAAGGCCCGCCACGTCGGCCTCTTCCACGATCCGGCCCAGATACATGACCGCCACCCGCGTCGCCAGATGTTCGACCACGGCCAGATCATGGCTGATGAACAGATAGGTCAGGCCGAATTCGCGGCGCAGATCGCCCAGCAGGTTCAGAATCTGGCTTTGCACCGACACGTCCAGCGCCGAGGTCGGCTCGTCGCAGATCACGATCTCGGGCTTCATGATCAGTGCCCGGGCGATCGCCACGCGCTGACGCTGGCCGCCCGACATCTGGCTGGGATAGGTCTCCATCACCCGCGCGGGCAGCCCCACGATATCCAGGATTTCGCGCACCTTGCGATCCCATTCGGCGCGCCCGCCGACCCGGTGCACGCGCAACGGCAGCGAGATGATGTCGAAGATGGTCTTGCGCGGGTTGAGCGAGGAATAGGGATCCTGAAAGATCGGCTGGATGCGGCGCGCTAGGCTCAGGCGGT
The DNA here is from genome assembly GCF_024637375.1 of Sediminimonas sp. Classification (GTDB taxonomy): domain Bacteria; phylum Pseudomonadota; class Alphaproteobacteria; order Rhodobacterales; family Rhodobacteraceae; genus Sediminimonas. Next base: position 4,429 of record NZ_JAGXFK010000001.1, read on the forward strand.
CCTGGGCGCGAATCTCGGTGCCGTCGATCAGAACCTGGCCGCTGCTGGGCATTTCCAGCCCCAGAAGGATCTTGGCCAGCGTGGACTTGCCGCAGCCCGACTCTCCGACCAGGCCCAGCACCTCGCCGCGCGGCAACGACAACGATACGTCGTCCACCGCGGTCAGCAGGCTGGCCTTGCCGAACAGCCCCTGCTTCACCCGGTAGGTCTTGGTGACGTTGCGCAGTTCCAGAACCGCGGGATCGGTCTCGGCGCTCATGCTGACACCCCCTGTTCGGCGTTGCGTTTGCCATCGGCATGGACGCAGCGAAACCTGTGCCCCGCCGCACCCCGGTGCGGGATCGGCCCCTTGCAGGCGGCGACGGCGTGGGCACAGCGGGTGCGAAACGCGCAGCCCTCGATGTCGCCGACAAGCGAAGGCACGATGCCCGGGATGGTGCCCAGTTCGCTGTTGCGCTCGGTTTTGCCGGGCAGCGGAATGCAGCGCAGCAATCCGCGGGTATAGGGGTGCGTGGGGGTGTTGAACACGTCCGCCGCGGGGCCCGTTTCGACCAGTTCGCCGGCATACATCACCGCCACCTTGTCGGCGACCCGCGCGACCACGCCAAGGTCGTGGGTGATCAGGATCATGGCCATGTTCATTTCGCGCCCGAGGTCATGAAGCAGCCTCAGTATCTGGGCCTGGATCGTCACGTCGAGCGCGGTCGTGGGCTCGTCCGCGATCAGCAACTCGGGCCCGCACATCAGCGCCATGGCGATCATGACCCGCTGGCGCAGCCCCCCCGACAACTGGTGCGGATACTGCGACAGCCGGCTTTCGGCGGCGGTGATCCCGACCTTTTCCAGCAGTTCGACGGCGCGGGCGCGGGCGGCCTGCCGACCGACGCGCCGGTGCAGCAACAGCGCCTCGGTCAACTGGTCGCCGATCGTGTAGGCGGGGTTGAGCGAGGTCATAGGCTCCTGGAAGATCATCGACATCCGGGCGCCGCGCAGCGCCCGCATGGTGCGCGCGCCGGCGGTGATCAGGTCGGTTCCGTCGAAGTCCATCCGCTCGGCACCACGGCGGATATTGCCGCCCAGCAGGCCCATCAGCGCCAGCGAGGTCAGCGACTTGCCCGACCCGCTTTCGCCGACGATGCACAGGGTTTCGCCACGGTCGAGGTCGAAGTCGATGCCCCGGACCGCGTGCAGCGTGCCCGCGCCGACGGGAATGTCGATGGTCAGGTTGCGAACGCTCAGCAAGGGATCATTCATTCCGTCAGCTCCGGTTTTCCGGCGCGGTCACGTCGCGCAGACCGTCGCCGACAAGGTTGATCGCCAGCACCAGCACGAACAGCACCACGCCGGGAATGACGACCATCCATGGCTCGAACAGCATCATGTTCTTTCCTTCCGACACCATCAGCCCCCAACTGGGCGTGGGCGGCTGGACACCAAGCCCGAGGAACGACAGCGCCGCCTCCAGCAGAATGGCATGGGCCATTTCCAGCGTGACCACCACGATCAGGTTGTTGGCGATGTTGGGCATGATCTCGGACAGGATCACGCGCGGGGTCGAGGCGCCGATGGCACGGGCGGCGGCCACGTATTCGCGGTTTCGCACCTGCAGCGTCGAGGCGCGCATGACCACGGCGAACCGGTCCCACAGCAGCAGGCCCAGCACCACGATCACCACCTGGAGCGAGCCACCCAGGATCGCCACCACCGCCAGCGCCACCAGCACCACGGGCATGGCAAGGCGCACGTTGATGAGAAACGTCACCACCATGTCCACGCGGCCGCCGAAATAGCCGGCGGAGACGCCCATGGTGGTGCCGATCACACCCGAAATGAACGCCGCGACCGCCCCGATCAGCAGCGAGACGCGCGCGCCGTAGATGAGGCGCGACAGGTAATCGCGCCCCAGGTGATCCGTCCCCAGCGGGTGCGCCCAGTCGCCGCCCAGAAAGACCGGCGGCTCCATCCGGGTCATCAGGCTTTGCGCGTAGGGGTCGTGCGGGGCGAGAAGCGGCGCGAAGATCGCGACGAACAGCAGAACGCCAAGGACGACGGCACCGAGCAGCAGGCCCTGGTGGCCGAGGATTCGCTTGCGCATCATCTGACCCGGGGTCGGGCCGGCGATGTCGCGCAGCAGGGGGTCAAGGGGCTCGGTCGTGGCCATGTCAGCTACTCCGCATCCGGGGGTCGAGCCAGGCGTTCAGCACGTCCGCCAGGAAGGTGAAAACGATGTAGAACATCGAGAATACAAGGATCAGCGCCTGCACGGTGGGAAGGTCGTTGCGCGCGATGCTTTCCCAAGCGAGATACCCCGCCCCGTGCAGCGCGAAGATCGACTCGACCACGATCGAGCCGCCCAGCATGAACCCCATCTGCACCGCTGCCAGCGACACCACCGGGATGATCGCGTTGCGCAGCGCGTGGCGAAACAGCACCCGCCCCTCGGGCGCGCCCTTGGCGCGGGCGGTGCGGACATAGTCGGAAGACAGCACATCGAGCATCCCCGCCCGGGTCAGGCGCATGATCGCCGGCATGGCATAGTAGGCCAGAACGATCGTCGGCATGATGAAATGCGCCGGGCTCGACGCCCCCGAGGCCGGCAACCAGCCCAACCGGATGGCGAAGACCACGATCAGGATCAGGCCGAACCAGAAGCTGGGCATCGCCTGCCCCGCCACCGACAGGAATAGCGCCACCCGGTCGATGACCGAATTGGGCCGGATCGCCGCCGCCACCCCCAAAGGCACCGCGGTCAGCAGCGCGAAGGTGATGCCGCACAGGCCCAGGGTCATGGTCACGCTCAGCCGGTCCACGATGAGCGAGGCCACCGGCAGACGGAAATAGTAGCTTTCCCCGAAATCGAATTGCAGGGCGGATACCAGCCAGTCCGCGTATTGCACGATCATCGGGCGATCAAAGCCATAGAGCTCGCGAACCGCCTCGATATCCTCGCCGCTGGCGGTTTCGCCCGCCAGCGCCGCGGCCGGGTCCCCGGCCAGAAACAGCAGCGAGAAGCTGATGAACGAGACGGTCAAGGCCACCAGAACGGCAAGCCCCAGCCTTTTCAGAACGAAGGTGAGCACGCGAAAATCCCTGTTTCATCGCTCGTCCGGGGACGAGGAAACCACGGTCAGGACGAACATCTGCAAACGGGGGCCAGCCGGCGGGCCGGCCCCCGAAGCGGCATGCTTACTGCCACGACATTGTCGTGAAGCGCAGAACCTCGTCGGGCGTTGGCGCGTAGTCGACCTCGTTGGTGAACACGTAGTTGGTGTTGTACGAGAACATCGGCGCCCAGTAGGCCTGATCGGTGATCCTTTCGATCGCCTTGGCATAGTGCGCGACCCGCGTGTCGGGGTCGGTCGAACTGTCCGCCACGCTCAGATCGGCCAGCACCTGATCGTCCCGCGCATCATCGAGCGAGCCATGCTTGAAGAACTGGCTGACCATCGCCGAGGCGTCGTTGATCGAGTAGCTCCCCCAGGTCAGGAAGGCCAGCGGCACTTCGCCCTTCATGTTCAGATCGCGCAGGGCCGAGTATTGCAGGAACTTGAAGTCGGTCTTGATGCCGACGGCGTTCAGATAGCTCATGATCGCTTCGGCATAGTCGCGGTTGCGATAGGCGTGCAACTCGGTGGTGAACCCGTCGGGATAGCCGGCCTCGGCCAGGAGCGCCCTGGCCTTCTTGGGGTCGTATTCATAGGTCGTGGCCGCCTCCTCGACACAGCCGAACTGGCTGGGAAAGCACGGCGTCGAAACCACCCGGGACGCGCCCTTGAGAAGGGCTTCGACCAGCTCCTCGCGGTTGATCGCATGGTTCACCGCGCGGCGCACACGCAGATCGGTAAACGGCGTGTCGCCCGAACGGCCAGCGGCATCCATCGTCAGATAGCCCACGCGCATGGTCGACTCGTTCTTCACCGTGAACCGGTCCATCTCGGCCAGTTTCCCGGCCTGGTCGGCGGGCACCTGCCAGATCAGGTCAAGGGTGCCGCTGAACAGCTCGGCCATCTGGGTGTTCACATCCGGGATGGTGCGGATATCGACATTGGCGATCGAGGGCTGCCCCTTGGGGCTGTCATGATAGCTGTCGTTCCTTTCCAGCACGAATCGCTGGCCCGGAACCACCGAGACCACCTTGTAGGGGCCGGTGCCCACCGGTTCGAGCCCCATTCCGCTGGGACCGACTTCGGCGTAATATTCGTCCGGATACATGGAAACCGGCCCCGACAGGAATTCGATCGCCGCCGGGAACTTTTCCTTCAGGTGTATGCGGACGGTGTAGTCGTCGACCTTCTCGGCCGACTCCATCCAGTTCACGTTGCGCTGGGTCTTGACCCCGTTTTCCGCCTTGGCCACGAAATTGACGGTATAAACCACGTCATCGGCGTTGAACGCCTCGCCATTGTGAAAGGTGACGCCCTCGCGCAACTTGAATTCGAGCGTGGTGTCGTCGATCCATTCCCATGAAGTCGCGAGGTTACCCTTGTATTCGTTGGTCGCCGGATCGCGGTAGATCAGCCCGTCCCAGACCGCGCGCTGCAGCACGACGCCCTCGCGCGACGAGTTGAAGTAGCTGTCCACGTTTTCCAGTTCCTTGGTAAAGGCGACGCGCAGCGTGTCGTTCGCCTTGTCGGCCCAGGCCGCGCCGGTGGCGGCCGTTGCGGCCAGCAAGACGCCTGCGAGCCCCTGCCCGCACTTTTGCCATGAAGTCTTCATCACTTTCTCTCCCTGTGTTGATGGCGCGCTGACAGCCACGCCCGCGGTGGATATGTTCTTGACGCATGTATCATATTATAATACACGACATCTTTATATGATCATTAACGCCAATGTACCTGCATGCGTCAAGCCCTACCGGAGCGGGCTTGCAGCCAAATCACGGGATGTGCATGAAAACCAAGCAAGATACGCTTTACGTCGGCTCACTGGCCAAGGGGCTGCGCCTGCTGCGCGCCTTCGACGAGGCCCATACCGAGCTGTCGCTGACCGAACTCGCGCAGCGCAGCGACCTGGACAAGAGCGCCACGCAGCGTCTCGCCAACACGCTCCACATCGAAGGAATGCTGGAAAAGGACCCCGATACGCGCCGGTTCCGCCCTTCGCATGCCTGGCTTCAGATGGCCTATGCCTACTACTGGTCGGATCCGCTGGTCGGTCAGGCCATGCCCAAGCTGATCGACCTGTCGCAAGACCTTGGCGAGACCGTCAACCTGACCGAACTCTCGGGCGATCATATCGTCTACGTCAGCCGGCTTCCGTGCAAGCGAACCTATTTCGCCGCCACCGTCATAGGCCGGCGCCTGCCCGCGCTTTCCACCTCGGCAGGCAGGGCCATGCTGGCGACTTTTCCCGAACCCGACCGCAATGCCGCCGTGGAAAGCTGGCCGATCAAGCGTTTCACGCCAAGCACGACAACCGACCGCGACAAGATAAGAGGCAGCATCGCGCGCGCGGCACGCGACGGCTTCGCGATCTCGACAGGCCAGATGATCCTGAACGAAATCGGGGTGGCGACGCCGATCATCGGGCATGACGGACGTGCCTACGCGGCCGTGCAGTGCTCGGTTTCGGCCCATACCTGGACACGGGAAACGATCATCCGCGATATCCTGCCAAAGCTTCAGGACACCGCCAATGCGATTTCGCCCTCTTTCCAGGGCCACCGGGGGTCTGCACGCCCTGACCATTGATACGGGCGCGGCATGGACGATATGTGAGTTGAGGGCCGCGCGGTCAGCGTATCCACAATCGAAAGGGGCCATCCACATGGCACACAAACCCAAACTCGTGAACCTCGCCTTGCAGGGCGGCGGTTCGCACGGCGCCTTTACCTGGGGGGTTCTGGATCGGTTTCTCGAAGACGGGCGGCTACGGATCGCCGGGATATCCGGCACCTCGGCAGGGGCGATGAACGCGGTCGCGCTGGCCGACGGCTTTACCCGCGACGGCCCCGAGGGCGCGCGCGCAGCCCTCGATCACTTCTGGCGCGCCATGAGCGAGGGCGCCAGGCACAGCCCGCTCAAGCGCACGCCCTTTGATGTCCTGACCGGCAACTGGGGGCTGGAGAACAACCCCGTCTACCACGCCATGGACGCGCTTTCGAGGGTCGCCTCCCCGTACCAGCTCAATCCGATGAACGCCAATCCGCTACGCGATCTGGTCGATAAAACCATAGATTTCGGCATGGTGCGCAAATGCGACGCGTTCAAGCTCTTCATCTCGGCCACCAACGTCGAGACCGGCAAGGTCAAGGTCTTTCCACGCGAGGCGTTGACGGCGGGCATGGTGATGGCCTCGGCCTGCCTGCCGCATCTCTACCAGGCGGTCGAGATCGACGGCGTGCCGTACTGGGACGGCGGCTATATGGGCAACCCGTCCCTGTTTCCCTTTCATGGCCAGACCGGCACCGATGACATCGTCGTGGTTCAGGTCAACCCGATCGAGCGCAAGGGCGCGCCGAAGACGCCGATGGATATCCAGAACCGGATGAACGAGATCAGCTTCAACGGCAGCCTGTTGAAGGAGTTGCGCGGCATCGACTTCGTCGACCGGCTTATCGACCAGGGCAAGCTCTCGGTCGAGGAATACCGCCAGGTACGCGTGCATATCGTCGAGAACGAGGCCGAGCTGAACCCGCTGGGCGCCTCCTCGAAGATGAACGTGGAATGGGCATTTCTGACCAAGCTGCGCGACATCGGTCGCGACACCGCCTCCCGCTGGCTGGACGAGAATTTCGACGGAATCGGCAAACGCTCGACCGTGGATCTGCGCGAGATGTTCCAGGGCATCGGCGCCAGCCACTAGGGATAGCGACGGCGGCACCTACGGCGGTCACATGCCACGCCGATCCGATGGCGCGGGCGCTCGCGCGCGATGCGTTCGCCTTCGTGGCCGACTTCGACCCGTCCTGCTGGACCACGGCGCGCGCGATCGCCCGCGACCGGTTGCAGAGCATCGCCTCGATGCTTCCAGGCGCGACTGGACCTATGGCCTGCTGACCGACCTGTTCTACAGCGCAAACTGGTCGATCCCAGAGCTGGCGCAGGAAACGCCCAATGAAGGCTCACCCGCACCCGCAGGATAGACCTTCTGCCTATCGCGTCGCCGCCGGCTTCGGCCTTGCGGCCTGCACCCGCTCAGGGTGTGGTGGCAAAGCGCGGGTACGCGGTGCGGGGCGCTGACCGGGTTTTTCACCGACCGGCACCCGATCGCGTGCCGCGCCCGTCGCGGGGGGCGGTGGATTTCGGGGCGGCGGTGTCTCTTGCCGCTGTAAACCTGCGGGGATTTTGCTAGGCTGGCGCCGTGGCAGCAAAGGTTTCGCCCGTGCAGAACAAAGACCGACCCACCCCTGCCCCGATCTTCACCGTGTCGTCGCTGAGCAAGGTGTACGGCACCGGTCCTGCGGCCGTGCACGCCTTGCGCGGGCTCGACCTGACCCTGCCGGAGGGCGAGCTGGTGGTGCTGCTGGGCCCGTCGGGCAGCGGCAAGTCCACGCTTCTCAACATCATCGGCGGGCTCGACAGGGCCAGTTCCGGGCGCGTGATGTTCAAGGACCGCGACCTGACCGCGATGACCGAAGCGCAACTGACCCGCTACCGGCGCGACCATGTCGGCTTCGTGTTCCAGTTCTACAACCTGATGCCCAGCCTGACCGCCTATGAAAACGTCGAGCTGGTCACCGAGATCGCCGCCGACCCGATGGCGCCGGACGAGGCGCTGGCGCTGGTCGGGCTGGAGCAGCGCAGCCATCACTACCCGTCGGAATTGTCCGGCGGCGAGCAGCAGCGCGTCGCCATCGCCCGCGCCGTGGCCAAACAGCCCACCGTCCTGTTCTGTGACGAGCCCACCGGCGCACTGGACAGCACCACCGGGCGTGCCGTGCTCAAGGTCTTGTCGGATGTCAACAAACGCCTGGGCACGACGGTCCTGATCGTCACCCACGCCGCCGCGACAGCCGCCATGGCCGACCGCGTGATCCATTTCGCCGATGGCGATATCCGGGAAATCGTGCACAACGATGCCCCGCTCGGCGCGGCAGAGATCGAATGGTAGCGCCGCTCGACCGCAAGCTGGTGCGCGATTTGTGGCGCATCAAGGGCCAGGCGGCGGCGATCGCGCTGGTGATCGGTCTGGGCGTGCTGATGCAGGTGATGATGACCGGGCTGGTGGGCACGCTGGATGAAACGCGCCGCGCCTATTACGACCGCTACCGCCTTGCCGACGTGTTCGTGCCCGTCACCCGCGCCCCCGAACGGGTGGCCGCACGGCTGGCCGACGACCGGCGGGTCGCGGCGGCGACCACGCGCATCAAGGGGCAGGCGTTGATCGACCCCGGCGAAGGGGCCCTACCGATCCGGGCGCAGACGCTGTCGCTGCCCGATGAAGGCATGCCGCGGCTCAACGACATCTATCTTGCCGAGGGGCGTTTGCCGCGCACCGCCAGCGCCGACGAGATCGTTCTGCTGGCGGGGTTCGCAAGGGCGCGCGGGCTGAGCCCCGGCGACAGTCTCGACGTGACCATGAACGGGGCACGCCATCGCCTGCGCATCGTCGGGCTGGCCCGCGCGCCCGAGTTCCTGTACACCACCGCACCGGGCGAGATGGTGCCCGATGACGCGCGTTTTGCGGTGTTCTGGATGCGCCGCGCGGCGCTGGCGGCGGCCTATGACATGCGCGGTGCGTTCAACGAGGTTCTGCTGACGCTGGAGCGCGGCGAGACCCCGCAGGCCCTGATCGACACGGCCGACCGCCTGCTGGCCCCATACGGTGCGGCGGGCGCCTACGCGCTGGACGACCTGCCCTCGAACCGGTTCGTGAGCGAGGAAATCCGCGGGCTGAAATCCTCGGCCGGCACGGTGCCGCCCATCTTCCTGGGCATCGCGGCCTTCCTTTTGTATATCGTGACCGCTCGCATCGTACAGGCCGAGCGCGAGCAGATCGGGCTGCTCAAGGCGTTCGGCTACAGCGGCGTCGAGGTCGGCTGGCATTACCTGAAACTGGTGGTGTTGATCGCGCTGTCGGGTGCGGTGGCCGGGTCGGTCGCGGGCATCTGGGCCGGGCACGCGATGGCGGTCTTCTACCAGACCTATTTCAAGTTTCCGTTCCTGGTGTTCACGCTCGACCCGGTCAGTTTCGTCGTCGGTTTCACGATCAGCATGCTGGCGGCGACGGCCGGCGGGTTGGCGGTGGTCCGCCACGTTCTGACCCTGACGCCGGCGGTGGCGATGCGCCCGCCGGCGCCGCCCGATTACAGCCGCACCTTCGATCTGGCCGGGGCGTTCCGACGCTGGCTGGATCAGCCCAGCCGCATGGTGCTGCGCCGGCTCAGCCGCTATCCGGGGCGGATGCTGGGCAGCGTCGTCGGGATCGCGGCGGGAATGGCGCTGTCGGCATCCACGCTGACGGTGGTCAGCGGTTTCAACACGGCAGTAGATCTGTCTTTCAACGTGATGAACCGGTCCGACATGACCGTCAGCTTCACCCATCCGCTACCGCGCAAGGCGCTGCTGGAACTTGGCCGCATGGAGGGCGTGCTGCGTACCGAGCCGATGCGCGTGGTGCCCGCGATCCTGCGCAACGGCACGCGCAGCTATCGCGGCACGATCGAGGGGCGGCCCCGCGCGCCGGCGCTCAACCGTATCATCGACGCCCGGCATCAGCCGCTGGAACTGCGCCGCGACGGCATCACACTGGCCGAACCGCTGGCCGATATCCTGGGCGTGGCGCCCGGCGACATGCTGAGCGTGGAGGTGCGCGAAGGGCGCCGCCCGGTCCTGCGCCTGCCGGTCGCGGCGGTGGCACAAACCCTGCTGGGCGCGCCGGCCTTCATGGAAATCGGCGCGCTGGGCCGCGCACTGAACGAACCCGAGCGCGCCTCGGGGGCGCTGCTGACCATCGACAGCGCCGCCCGCGAGACATTGTATCAGCAACTCAAGGACATGCCGGCGGTTATCGGCGTGTCCCGCAAGGCCGATGCCCGCGCGGCGCTGGTCGAGCTGATGAACACCGGGCCGGGGTCGGTGCGCTACGTGATGCTGCTGGTAGCGGCAATCATCACCTTCGGCATCGTCTACAACGCCGCGCGCATCGCCTTTGCCGAACGCAGCCGCGACCTGGCCAGCCTGCGGGTGATGGGCTTTACCCGTGCCGAGGCCGGGTTCGTCCTGCTGGGGGAGCTGGCCATCGTGACGCTGCTGGCCATTCCCCTCGGGATCGGGCTGGGCTATGGCTTGACCTGGGCGATCGTCGAGGGGTTCAGCACCGACCTCTACCAGATTCCGGTGGTGTTCCGGGCCTCCAACTACGGCGCCGCCATCCTGGCCGTGGTGATCGCCGCTGTGGTATCGGCGGGCATGGTATGGCGCAACCTGACGCAGCTGGACCTGGTCACGGCGCTCAAGACACGGGAATAGGACCATGGCACGCAGGAAACACTCGCGCATCGTCATCGGCCTGGTCATCGCAGGCATCCTCGTGACCGGGGTGGGCTATGCCTTCTGGCCGAAACCGCAACTGGTGGATATCGGCACCGCCGAACGCGGCCCGATGCGGGTGACGATCGACGAAGAGGGGCGCACCCGCGTGCATGACCCCTACATCGTCTCGACCCCGATCACCGGGCGCTTGATGCGGGTCGAGGTCGAACCCGGCGACGGCGTGACGCGCGGTGAAACCGTGGTGGCGCGGATGCGCCCCACCCTGTCGGCGGCGCTGGACGCGCGCACCCGCGAACAGGCCCGCGCCAACGTCACCGCCGCCCAGGCGGCGCTGCGCCTGGCCCAGGCCAACCTGCACAAGGCCCAGGCCGACCGCGACCTCGCGCAAGCGGAACTGGAGCGCACCCGCAAGCTGTTCGAGCGCGAGATCGCCAGCCGCGCGGCGCTGGACGCGGCCGAACGCACCGCCCGCGCCGCCGAGGCGGCACTGGATACCGCGCGGGCGGGTATCTCGATGCGGGTGGCCGAGCTGGAAAAGGCGCAGGCCCAGTTGCGCAGCTTCGACGACGAAGCCGACCCGACCCGCGCTGCCGCCGACGAGGCCCAGACCATCGCGCTGCACGCCCCGATCACCGGGCGCATCCTGCGGGTGATGCAGCAAAGCGAAACCACCCTGCCGGCCGGCACACCGGTGCTGGAAATCGGCAACATCGCCGACGGACTGGAAGTGCAGGCCGACCTGCTGAGCCGCGACGCGGTGCGCGTATCCCCCGGCGACGCGGTGATCATCGACGACTGGGGCGGACCAAAGCCGCTGTCCGGGACCGTGACGCGCGTCGCGCCGCGAGGGGTGACGCGGGTCTCGGCACTGGGTGTCGAGGAACAGCGCGTAACCGTCACCATCGGGTTCGACAGCACCTACGAGGACCGCGCCGCGCTCGGCCACGGCTACCGCGTCGAGGTGCGCATCGTCGAGTGGTCCGACGACGACGCCCTGAAGGTGCCGTCGGGGGCGCTGTTCCGCGACGGCGACGGCTGGGCGCTGTTCGTCGCGCGCGACGGGGTCGCGCACAAGACACCGGTCGAGGTCGCCGCCAACAACGGCGTCACGGCGGCCATCGCCGCGGGGCTGGAAGACGGCGCGCGCATCGTGCTGTACCCACCGGCGGGGTTGAGCGACGCACAGCGCATCGCGCCGCGCAGCGCCTACTGACCGGGCGCGGGACGCGCCTGCCGGGTCCGTACCATCGTGCCTGACGTGATTGCGGGCCAGCGCCGCGGGGATCGCGGGCCGCCGAAGGCCGGTCGTTGCGCCGGACATCAAGCCCCAAAAACCGGCCGCGCCGAAGGTGGCGACGATCCTCCGGTCGCGATGGTCGCGCCCGAGCGCATCGGAAAGTCCTGCCAGGATGTTGCAAAATAGAACTCGCTTGATATCTTACACATCAATGCAGATTTGTAGCAGGCAAAATGAATGATCACCGGTCCGCAAATCAGGGCAGCGCGGGCGCTGCTCGGGGTCGATCAGAAGGCGCTGGCGCGAATGGCCGGGCTTTCGGTCCCCACCATCCAGCGGATGGAGGCGAGCGAGAGCGTCGTCGGCGGCACGGTCGACAGCCTGACACGGGTGGTCGAGGCGCTCGAGATGGCCGGAATCGAGTTGATTGCCGAGGGCGCGGCAAGTGCCGGGTGCGGGCGCGGCGTGCGGCTCAAACATCCGCGAGAACGCCCGCCCGGCGGAGGCAGAGGCGGAGGCGGAGACGACGAATGATCGCGGCGGCGGCATCACTTGCGGCGGGGTTTCTGGCGCTCTCGCTGGTGGCGACCGGGTTGCGCGGTCGGTCATGGGCGTCGGTGTTTGTCTATGGCGCCAGCGCGGTGCTGTCGCTTGGGCTTCTTGGGGCCGGGCTGGTGGCACTGGTCACGGGCGGCGCGGCGACGCACATGACGCTGCCGGTCGGCCTGCCCTGGCTGGGCGCGCATCTGCGCCTCGATGCGCTGTCGGCGGTGTTTGCGGCGATCATCGGGCTCGGCGGGGCGGCGATCAGCGCCTATGCCATCGGTTACGGCCGGCAAGAACACGAGCCGCACCGGGTGCTGCCGTTCTATCCCGGCTTTCTGGGCGCAATGACCATGGTCGTGCTGGCAGCCGACGCCTTCACCTTTCTGCTTTCGTGGGAGACCATGTCGCTGCTGTCCTGGGCGCTTGTTCTGACCCATCATCGCGAGCAAGAGACGCGCGGCGCGGGGTATCTGTACCTCGTCATGGCGGGATTCGGGACGATGGTGCTGCTGCTGGCGTTCGGCCTGATGGCGGGGGCCGACGGCAGCTACGACTTCGCCGCGATGCGCGCCGTCGAACACGGCCCGGCGCTGGCGGCGCTGGTACTGGGGCTGACGGCGGTCGGCGCGGGATCGAAGGCGGGGCTCTTGCCGCTTCATGTCTGGCTGCCGGTGGCGCATCCGGCGGCGCCCAGCCATGTCTCGGCGTTGATGAGCGGGGTGATGACCAAGGTCGCGCTTTACGGCTTCATCCGCGTGGCGTTTGACCTGTTGGGCCCGGTGCCCTGGTGGATGAGCGTTCCGGTGATCGTGACCGGCGCGGTGACGGCGGTGATGGGCATTCTCTTTGCCAATGTCGATGGCGACGCCAAACGGGTTCTGGCCTACTCGACGATCGAGAACATCGGCGTGATCTTCGCGGCCCTCGGTCTGGCGCTGGCGTTCCGGGCCAACGACATGCAGACGCTGGCGGCGCTGGCGCTGACGGCGGGACTGATCCACGCGATGAACCACATGCTGTTCAAGAGCCTGTTGTTCATGGTCGCGGGGGCAGTGCTGAATGCCACCGGGCGGCACGATCTCGATGGGCTCGGCGGGCTCATTCACCGGATGCCGAAGACGGCATTCCTGGCGCTTGTGGGCGTCACCGCGATTTCGGCGCTGCCGCCCCTGAATGGCTTCGTTTCGGAGTGGCTGCTGTTTCAAGCGATCCTGCAAAGCCCGCAACTGTCGCAGCCGGGTCTGCAGTTCCTGGTTCCCGCCGTGGGCGGGCTGCTGGCGTTGGCCGCGGCGCTGGCGGCGGCCTGTTTCGTGCGCTTCTACGGGGTGATCTTCCTTGGACGCCCGCGCACGGACGTGGCGCAGGAGGCGGTGGAGACCGACCGCTGGTCGCTTTCGGCGATGGCCGGGCTTGCGCTTCTGTGCGGTTTCGCGGGGATCGTGCCGGGCCTTCTGGTCGACCTCGTGGCGCCGGCGGTCGAGCGGGCCCTGGGGTCGCGTGTGCCGATGCAGGCTGGCAACCACTGGTTCACGCTGGTGCCCGTGGCGAATGTTCAAAGCAGCTACAGCGGATTTCTTGTCATGGTGTTCGTCGCGATCTCCGGCGGGCTGAGCGCGTGGCTGGTGCATCGCCTCGCCTCGCGCAGGCTGCGCCGTGCCCCCGCCTGGGACTGCGGGTTTCCGAATGCCGACCCGGTCACACAATACGGCGCGGGCAGTTTCGCCCAGCCGATCCGCCGGGTCATGGCCACCGTCCTGGCCGCGCGCGAGACGGTGACCATGCCGCCGCCGGGCGACACAAAACCGGCGCGGCACACAGCACATACTGAGGATCTGGCCTGGACCCGCGTATACATCCCGCTCATCGCATTCGTCGGCGCCGCCGCGGCCCGGCTCAACGCGCTGCAGTTCCTGACGATTCGTCGCTACCTGAGCCTGGTGTTCGGCTCGCTCATCCTTCTGCTGACGGGGCTGACGATATGGAACTGATCATCGGCCTGATCCTTCAAGGTGTGCAGATGCTCGTGGTGCTGGCGTTGGCGCCCGGCCTGGCCGGGCTGGTGCGCAAGGTCAAGGCGCGGCTGATGCGGCGACGGGGGGCGCCGGTGGTGCAGCCCTATCGCGATTTGATGCGGCTCATGCGCAAGGACGTGGTGCTTGCCGAAAACGCCTCGTGGCTGTTCCGGGTTTCACCCTACATGATCTTCGCCGCGACCTGGGTCGCCGCCGCGCTGGTGCCGACCTTTGCCATCGGGTTGCAATTCAGCTGGACGGCGGACCTCATCGCGCTGGTCGCGCTTCTGGGCAGCGCGCGGTTCTTCCTGGCGCTGGCGGGGATGGACGCGGGCACCAGTTTCGGCGGGCTGGGTGCATCGCGCGAGATGATGATCGGCGCGCTGGCGGAGCCGGCGATGCTGTTGATGGTGTTCACGGTCGCGCTGGTGGCGGGATCGACGCAACTGTCGAATGTCGTGACCTTCGTGGCCTCGGACGCGGTCGGCATCCGGGTGTCGATGGGCCTCGCACTGGTGGCGCTGATCATCGTCGCGCTGGCCGAGAACGCGCGCATCCCGGTGGACAACCCGGCGACGCACCTGGAACTGACGATGGTACACGAGGCGATGGTGCTGGAGTATTCCGGGCGCCACCTGGCGATGATCGAACTGGCCGCGTCGCTGAAGCTGCTGCTCTACATGGCGCTGATCGGCTGCATCTTCGTGCCATGGGGGATCGCCCCGGCCAGCGCCGGGGCCGGCGGCCTTGCCCTGGGTGCGTTGTCGTTTCTCGCCAAGCTGGCGGTCGGCGGCGTGATGCTGGCGGTGTTCGAGACGTCGATCGCCAAGATGCGGGTCTTCCGGGTGCCCGATTTCCTGGGCGCGGCGCTGATGCTGGGGCTGTTGGGCACGCTTTTGCTTTTCGTTTCCAGGAGCCTCTAGCGATGCATGATCTGGCGTTCGACATCGCGCATCTTCTGGCCGGCAGTCTCGTGCTGGTCAGCTTCATGATGATCTATCAGGACCGGCTCTATGCGCTTCTCAACACCTTCGCTCTTCAGGCCCTGCTACTGGCGATGGCGGTGGCCTGGCAGGCGTTCACCCGGGATGCGCCGCACCTTTACGCCACGGCGGCGATCGCGCTGATCTTCAAGGCGATCATCGTGCCATGGGCGTTGCACCGCGTGGTGGCGCGGATGGGCATTCAGCGCACGGTCGAAACCGTCACCGGCGTGGTGCCGACGATGCTGGCCGGCATGGGGCTGGTGGCGTTGTCGATCCTGCTGATGCTGCAACTGACCGAAGCGGCCGAGAACCCGCTGGCGCGCGAGGATCTGGCCTTTGCCCTGTCGGTGATCCTGCTGGGAATGCTGATGATGGTCACCCGGCGCAACGCGGTCACCCAGGTCGTGGGCTTCATGTCGCTCGAAAACGGGCTGATCCTGGCCGCCGCAGGGGCGCAGGGCATGCCGCTGGTGGTGGAAATCAGTGTCGCCTTCTCGGTGCTGATCGCGATGATCGTGATCGGGGTGTTCCTGTTCCGCATTCGTGAACGCTTCGACTCGGTCGATACCGAGGCGCTGGATGCCTTCCGGGGAGAGCGGCGATGACCGGTGCCGATGCCCTGTTCGCCATCCTCGTCCTGCCCGTCGCAGCGGCGGCGCTTCTGGTCCTTCTGCCGGGCTACCGGGCGAGTGCGTGGATCAACGTCGCCGCAAGCCTGCTGACCTTTCTCGCCGCGGCGTCGCTGTTCGTGCTGGAACGCCCGGCACCGGGCAATTTTCTGCTGGTCGACGATCTCAACATCGTCTTCGTGGTGCTCAACACCTTCGTCGGGCTGACCGCCGCCGTCTTCTCGGCCAGCTATATCGGTCACGAGCTGGAAACCGGCCGGCTGACGCCCGCTAACCTGCGTTTCTACCATGCCATGTATCAGATGATGATGTTCGGCATGAACCTGGCTCTGACCAGCAACAATATCGGCCTGATGTGGGTGGCGGTGGAACTCGCCACGCTGTCGACGGTGCTGATGGTCGGGCTCTACCGAACGCACGAGGCGCTGGAAGCAGCGTGGAAGTATTTCATCCTCGGCTCGGTCGGCATCGCGCTGGCGCTGTTCGGCACCATCCTCGTCTACCTCGCCGCGCAGCCGGTGCTGGGCGAGGGCACGCCGGCGATGGTCTGGACCAACCTGATCGCGGCCGCACCGCGTTTCGACCCGGCGATGCTGAACGTCGCCTTCGTGTTCCTGCTGGTGGGTTATGGCACCAAGGTGGGGCTTGCCCCGTTTCACGCCTGGCTGCCGGACGCCCATTCCGAAGGGCCGACGCCGATCTCGGCGGTGCTGTCGGGGCTGTTGCTGAACGTGGCGCTTTACGCCGTGTTGCGTTTCAAGCTGTTGATGACCGCCAATGCCGAGGCCGTGGCACCCGGCCCCCTGATGATCGGGCTGGGCCTTCTGTCGCTCGTCTTCGCCGCCTTCATGCTTTACCCCCGGCGCGATATCAAACGCCTCTTCGCCTATTCCTCGATCGAGCACATGGGGATCATCGTCTTTGCCTTCGGCATCGGCGGGCCGCTGGCCAATTTCGCCGGCTTGCTGCACATGGTGATGCATTCGCTGACCAAATCTGCGATCTTCTTCGCCGTCGGCAATGTCGCACAGATCAAGGGCACGCAGAAGCTGGCCGAAATCCGCGGCCTGACGCAAAGCCATCCGGCGCTTGGCTGGGGGCTGGTGCTGGCGGTGTTGTCGATCGCCGGGATGCCACCCTCGGGAGTGTTCATGAGCGAGTTCCTCCTCGTTACCACAAGTTTCGCAAGGGCGCCGGTGCTGGCGCTGATCCTCGTCTTCGGCCTGCTGCTGGCCTTCGGTGCGCTGCTGTTGCGGCTGACCGGCGTGGCCTTCGGCACCCCCACGGACGAGGATCACCCGATGGCCGGCTCGCTCGTGCCGCTCTGGCTGCATCTGGCGCTGATATACTGGATCGGCCTTCACATGCCACGCGCGATGGTCGAGTGGTTCCAGACCGTGGCAGCCATTCTGGGATGAGATGCGCATGACCGAGTTACCCGATCTTGCCTGGACACGCGCGCGTGATTTCCGCGCCGCCCCTTTCGGTGCAACGACCGTCAGCGCGCCGCAATGGACGGCCCTGGCACAGGCGCTTGCCGCCGGGCGGGTCACGCTGATGAGCCTTTGGGCCGAACACGGCGCGGTCTGCATGGCCTTGCACGACAGCGCCGCGCGCCGCGTCGCGGTGGCGCGGCTCGACGGCCTTGGGGACGGCTTCCCCTCGGTCGGGCTGCACCACGCGCCGGCGCAGCGCCTGGAACGCGCGGCGGCAGACCTCTTCGGCCTTGCGCCACTGGGCGCCGAGGATGCGCGTCCCTGGCTGGATCATGGCCGTTGGGGTATCTTGCACCCGCTGGGGGCCGCCGCACCGCACCCGGGCCATGCCCCCTACCCCTTCCTGCCGGTCGAGGGAGAAAGCCTGCACCAGGTGCCGGTGGGCCCGGTTCATGCCGGCATCATCGAGCCCGGGCATTTCCGCTTTACCGCGCAAGGCGAAACGGTGGTCCGGCTGGAAGAACGGTTGGGCTACACCCACAAGGGAATCGACCGGCAGATGCAAGGGGCAAGCCTCGCGCGCGGCGCGGAACTGGCCGGGCGCTGCTCGGGCGACAGCACCGTGGCCTATTCTTTCGCCTTCGCGCAGGCGACCGAGGCGGCGCTCGTCGTCAAGGTGCCCGACCGCGCCTTTGCCTTGCGTGGCATCATGGCCGAACTCGAGCGGCTGGCCAATCATCTGGGCGATATCGGCGCGATCTGCAACGATGCGGCCTTCCCGATGATGCTGGCGCAGACGAGCGTGCTGCGCGAAATGGTGCTACGCGCCGCCGCACGGGCGTTCGGCCACCGCTTCATGCGCGACCGGATCGTGCCGGGGGGCGTCACGGTGGACCTCGACGCCGAGGGCGTGACGGCGATACGCGCCCTGGTCGAGACGATCCGCGACGGGTTTCCGCCGCTGGTCGCGCTATATGACACCACCGCCTCGCTGCTCGATCGGACGGTTGGCACCGGCCACCTGTCGCCCGATCTGGCGCAGCGTTTCGGGGCGGGCGGCCATGTGGGGCGCGCCTCGGGGCGCGATTACGACACCCGCCGCGACCTGCGCTACGCGCCCTATGACATGCTGCGGCTGGAGGTGCCCCTGCGCGAGGACGGCGATGTCAACGCCCGCATCTGGCTGCGCATCAAGGAAGTCGAGCAAAGCTGCTCGCTGATCACGCAGATGCTGAATGCGCTGCCCTCGGGACCGGTGCTTGCCGAGGTGCCCCCGGCCGGCGCGGCCCGCACCGGGCTGGGGCTGGTCGAGGGATTCCGCGGCGATATCCTCGTCTGGCTGTCGCTCGACCCCGACGGCACCATCGCGCGTTGCCACATGCGCGACCCGTCCTGGTTTCAGTGGCCGCTGCTGGAGGCGGTGATCGAGGGCAACATCATCGCCGACTTTCCGCTGTGCAACAAATCCTTCAACTGCTCGTATTCCGGGCACGACCTGTAAGGGGGCACTGATGCGACGTTTTCTTCTTGAAGGTCTGATGCGGCGCCCGCTGACGGAAGCCGCGCCCGCGCCGGACGGTGACGCAAGCGCCGAATTGGCGGCCGCGCTCGAGCGCCGCGCGCGCGACAGGCTCGGCCGCAGCCTCGCCATCCGCATGGTCGATGCGGGGTCGTGCAACGGCTGCGAGTTGGAGATTCAGGCGCTCGGCAACCCGTTCTACGATCTCGAACGGTTCGGGCTGCATTTCGTCGCCTCGCCACGCCACGCCGACGTGCTGATGGTGACGGGGCCGGTGACGCACAACATGGCCGAGGCGCTGCGACGGACCCATGATGCCATGCCGGCGCCCAAATGGGTGATCGCGGTGGGCGACTGCGCGAAAGACGGCGGCTGCTTTGCCGGCAGCTACGCCGTTGCCGGCGGGGCCGATGCGGTGGTTCCGGTCGATCTGCACATCGCCGGCTGCCCGCCCGACCCGACGGCGCTGCTCAAGGGCCTGCGCGCCCTTGTCGAAAGCAGGGACATCGAGGCCGGACAAGACTGAGCGGGCGCGTGCCGCCCGGGGCGCGCGGGTATCCATGCGGAAGGCTGACGGCGATCATGGCTCGCCTGTCAGCCCCGCGGCGGTAATGCCGGCCATCGCCGCCACTTCGTCGTTGTCCGAGCTGTCACCGGTCACCCCGACCGCGCCGAGTACCGCGCCGCGCGGGTCGCGCAGCAGAACGCCGCCCGGCACCGGCACGACCTGCCCGTCGAAGGCACCGTTCATGGCGGTCATGAAATAGGCTTGCGATTCGGCCCGCGCCATCTGTGCGCGCCCGCCCATACCCAGCATCACGGCCCCGTGGGCCTTGCCCTGTGCAATGGCGAAGCGCCCCGGCGAGGCCCCGTCGGACCGCTCGAACGCCACCAGGTGGCCGCCCGCGTCCAGAACCGCCACGCTGAGCGGTTTCATCCCGGCCGCGCGCCCGGCTTCCAGTGCCTTGCGAATGATCTTGCGGGCGCGCCTTAGCGAAACTGTGGCCATGTCGTGTTCTCCCATGGTGTCGGTATGCGCTCAGCCCTGCTGCTGCGCCTTGAGTTCCAACCGCCGCGCATGCAGAACCGGCTCGGTATAGCCCGAGGGCTGTGCGCGCCCCTCGAACACCAGATCGCAGGCCGCCTGGAACGCCACGCCGTCGAAATCGGGCGCCATCGGCCGATAGGCCGGGTCACCCGCGTTCTGGCGGTCCACGACCGCGGCCATCTTCTTCATCGCCGCCATCACCTGAGCCTTGCTCACCACTCCCTGGTGCAGCCAGTTTGCCAGCGCCTGGCTGCTGATGCGACAGGTGGCGCGGTCCTCCATCAGGGCCACGTCGTGGATATCGGGCACCTTCGAGCACCCCACCCCCTGGTCGATCCAGCGCACCACGTAGCCCAGGATGCCCTGCGCGTTGTTCTCGATCTCGCGGGTCACCTCGTCAGCGGGCAGGTTGCGCCCGCTCATCAGCGGGATGGTCAGCAGATCGTCCAGCGTGCCGCGCGGCCCGGCCTTGGCGATCTCGTCCTGCCGCGCGGCCACGTCCACCTTGTGGTAATGGGTGGCATGCAACACCGCCGCCGTGGGGCTGGGCACCCAGGCGCAGTTGGCCCCGGCCTGCGGGTGGCCGATCTTGGCCTCCAGCATGTCGGCCATGAGGTCGGGCATGGCCCACATCCCCTTGCCGATCTGCGCGCGCCCGCGAAAGCCGCACGCCAGCCCGATATCGACGTTGCGATCCTCGTAGGAGGCGATCCAGGGGGTCGATTTCATCTCGCCCTTGGGCAGCATCGGGCCGGCCTCCATGCTGGTGTGGATCTCGTCGCCGGTCCGGTCCAGGAACCCGGTGTTGATGAAGGCCACGCGCGCCTTCGCCGCGCGGATGCATTCGCGCAGGTTGACGCTGGTGCGGCGTTCCTCGTCCATGATGCCGATCTTGACGGTGTTGGCCGGCAGGCCGAGAATCCGTTCGACCCGCGCGAACATCGCGTCGGCGAACGCCACCTCGGCCGAGCCGTGCATCTTGGGCTTGACCACGTAGACGCTGCCGCAGTCGCTGTTGCCGCCCTCGCGGCGCAGGTCGTGCATGGCGATGGCCACGGTTATCAGCGCGTCCATCAGGCCCTCGCCGGCCTCCTGCCCGTCACGATCCAGAACCGCCGGGGTGGTCATCAGGTGCCCGACATTGCGCACCAGCATCAGCGACCGCCCCTTGAGCCGCGCCGCATCACCATCGGGCGTGGTATAGGCAATGTCGTCGGCCAGGCGCCGCGTCAGACGGCGACCGCCCTTTTCGACCTCTTCGGTCAGATCGCCGGTCATCAGGCCCAGCCAGTTCTCGTAGGCCGCAACCTTGTCCTCGGCATCGACACAGGCGACCGAATCCTCGCAATCCATGATCGTTGAAAGCGCCGCCTCCAGCCTGATATCCGAAATCCCGGCGGCATCGGTGGCGCCGATCTGGCTGGAAGGATCGACGTCAAGGATGATGTGCAGTCCGTTGTGGCGCACGATCACGCCCTGTGGGGCCTTCGCCGTGCCGATATACCCGGCAAAGCACCCCGGATCGGCCAGCGCGGGCGATAGCGACCCGCCCTCGACCGACAGCGCGCTTACATCGGCCCAGCTTCCCTGTGCAAGTGGCACGACATCGTCCAGGAACGCGCGGCCCCAGGCGATGACCCGTGCGCCGCGCGCCGCGTCATAGCCGCCCGCGGGCGGCAGATCACCAAGTGCATCGGTGCCGTAAAGCGCATCATAAAGCGACCCCCACCGCGCATTCGCCGCGTTCAGCGCAAAGCGCGCGTTGGTGATCGGCACCACCAGTTGCGGGCCGGCGACGGTGGCGATTTCGGGATCGACGCCTGTGGTTTCAATCTCGAATTCACCGCCATCCGGTTCGATGTAGCCGATCTCCTCGAGGAAGGCGCGATACTCGGCCGCGTCATGCGCCTGCCCGGCGCGCGCGACGTGCCAGGCGTCGATGCGGCGCTGGATTTCGTCGCGCTGCTCCAGCAGCGATCGGTTCTGCGGTCCCATCTCGTGCACCAGCTCTGAAAACCCTTCCCAAAAGGCGCTGGCATCCACGCCCGTGCCCGGCAGGGCGCGCTCTTCGATGAAGGTGACCAGTTCCTGGGCCACCTGAAGGCCATTCTTGTCGATCCGCCGTGTCACCGCATTTTCCTCCTGCTGCGTGCAAGGCCTGCCCCAAGTGGGGAATGCGCGAAAAACAACATATTTGGTACTATCCTCTTACCGATACTGACATCCCAAGGGATCTGATCCTCACTCATGCCGCTCCCTGCATGTGGCGTCACATGGGCAAGAACCGGGAACGGCAACGCGAGAATCATGCCATGGCCGCATCAAAGGGCCGCGCCCTGTCACCCATAGACGATGTTGGGCAGCCATGTGATTACCTCCGGGAACAGCATGCAGGTCACCAGCCCCGCGATCTGCAGGAACAGGAACGGCAGCGCCGACTTGAAGATGTCGCTCATCGGGATGTCCGCCGGTGCCACGCCACGCAGGTAGAACAGCGCGTATCCGAACGGCGGCGACAGAAAGCTCATCTGCATGTTCACCAGGTAAAGCACCCCGAACCACAGCACCAGGTCGCCTTCGCTTCCCAGCCCGAAGGCCTGCGCGCCAAGCCCCTTGACGATCGGAACGAAGATCGGCACCGCCAGCAGCAGGATGCCGACCCAGTCAAGGAACATGCCCAGAGCGACCAGCACCACCTGCATCAGGATCAACACGCCCCACGGCCCCAGGCCCAGCCCGGTGACGGTTTCCTCGACAAACTCCTGACCGCCCTCAAGGACGTAAAGCCCGACGAAGATGGTGGCACCGAACATGATCCAGATCACCATCGAACTGGCCTTGAGCGTGGTCATGCAGGCCTCGCGCACCGTGGGCCAATCCAGCTTGCGGTGGATGGCGGCGACGATGAAGGCACCGAAGGTGCCGATGCCCGCCGCCTCGACCGGGGTCGCGACGCCGGCAAAGATCACCCCCAGCACCACGAAGATCAGCGTGATCGGCGCCGCCATGTTGCCCAGCAGGCGCAGCTTTTCGGCGTTGCTGACGCGCTCTTCGATCGGGATCGGCGGGCCCTTGCGCGGATCGATGGTGCACATGAGGCTGACGTAAAGAATGTAGAGCCCCGACAGCATCAGCCCCGGCAGCACCGCGCCGATGAACAGCTCGCCCACCGATTGTTCAGCCACCACCGCATAGATGATGGCCAGGATCGACGGCGGGATCAGGATGCCCAGCGTGCCGCCGGCCATGATCGAGCCCATGGCGATCTTGGGGTCATAGCCGCGCTTGAGCATAGCCGGCAGCGCGATGATGCCCATGGTCACCACCGCTGCGCCGATCACGCCCACCATCGCCGCCAGGATCGTCGAGGCGATGATCGTGGCCGAGGCCAGCCCGCCTTTCACCCCGCCCAGCAGCTTGTAGATCGTGTCGAACATCTCGTTGATGATGCCTGCACGTTCCAGCATCGCGGCCAGGAAAATGAACAGCGGGATCGCCGAGAGCTGATAGTTGGTCATCAGCGGAAATATCCGCGACGGTACGATATTGAGCGTCTGCCAGTCGCCCAGGATGAACAGGAACACGCAGGCCAGCCCACCGGTGACGAAGGCCAGCGGCAGCCCCGCCATCAGCAGCACCAGAAGGCTGCCGAACATCAGTGCCGTCAGGGTGGTGATTTCGATTTCAATGCCCATCGGTCAGGCTCCCCTGAGGCTGTTGCGGACGGTCGCGGCATCGCTGGCAAGTTTCGAGATACCTTGCAGGATCAGCAGCACCGCCCCCACGGCGATGGCCCACTTGAACGGCCAGTAGGCGATTTTCCATTCCGAGAAGGACAATTCATTCACCACGGTGGCATCCATCGCAAAAATCCAGCCAGTGACCAGCAATGTGCCCGCGAAGATGAAGAAGAAGATCGACGTGAACAGGTCGACCAGCGCTTTGCGCAGCGGCGACCAGTCGGCATAGAAGACATCGACCTTGACATGCGCGTCGGTCAGCGCGGCATAGGCCCCGGCGATCAGGTATTGCATCCCGAACATCAGATACATGCCTTCGTGCACCCAGATGGTGGGCGAATTGAAGACATAGCGCGCGACAACCTCGTAGTAATACGCCATCACCGCGATCACCGCCCAATAGCTGACGAATTCGCCGGTGTAGTAGGACAGCCTGTCGATGGCCCCGGTCCAGTCGCTGCCGACATGGGCGAAATCGCCCTGCACTTGCTGGGCTTCCTCGGCCCTGAGGCGTTCTGCGGCGGCCTTCTCGATCGCGGCAAGACTGCCCGGCGGGGGAGCGGCCGCTTCCTGCCGGACCTCCAGCCGCGCCCGTGCGCGGCGCATCATCCCCGGCAACAGCACCGCGTCAACCGCCAGGAAGGCGCATATCAACAGGAACATGGCGAAGGCCACGTTGCCCCACCAGGCGCGGGCGGATATCGCGGCGGCAAGTTGCGGCTCCGCGTCCGCCAGCTTCTGGCGCATGTCGGCCAGGCGCGCGGCGTTTTGGTCGCGGTTGGCAAGCGTCTTTTCCAACATGCGCTCGGCGCGGATGCGGCCAAAGCTGCCCTCTTCGGCGGCGTCGATATCGGCGCGCAGGGCGGCGATCCTTTCATCCACGCCTTCCACCTCGGGGGCGACGCGTTCGATCACACGCTGGGCGCTGCTGACGGTGTTGTTAGCCTGCGATTGCATGTTGCGCGCATCGCGTTCCTGCGCGTTGGCGACCAGGATCATGGCAAACAGCGGCAGATACAACAGCCCCCACAGGTTGCGCAGGTAAAGCCGGTGCAGCCCGAACAGGCCGCCGGTGACCAGGACGAGATAGCCGATGGGCAGCGCGAATCCTTCCACGCGCGAGCGCCGCGCCATGACCATTGCAACCAGCGGAAAGACGACCAGCGTCGCCCAATAGGCCCAGTGCGGCAAGGTGAAGTCGAGACTTGGCATGAGATGGTTCCCGGATTGGGCACAAGTGCGAGCCGCGCCCCGAATCCGGTGGGGCGCGGCGTTTCGAGACGTGCAGGGTCAGCTCAGAGATCGAGCGTCTGCCCCGCGACCATTTCCGGCGTGACGTAGCCCAACGATCCCGACATCATGTAGTCGAGCTGCGTGGAGAACACGCGCGCGGCGTCCTTGTCGCGGTTGGCGTACTTGTACCAGATCGGCACCGCCACCTCGGTCATGATCTCGACATCGGTCTGGCCCAGGCGCGTGACCTCGGTGCCGTCGGCCTCGAACTTGTCCCAGGCTTCCTGGTCGGCGGCCTGGATCGCGGCGTGGTGCATGTCGGAATAGCTGTGCACTTCCATCTCGACGAATTGCTGCATCTCGGGGCTGAGTGCGTTCCAGCTGTCCATGCCGACGGTCAGGTCCATGATGTCGACCGGCTGATAGACCGACATGAAGCCCGGAGGGCCCATCGAGATGTAATCGGTCACCTGGCTGAAGCCCAGGGCGTAGTTCACCGCCGGCCCGACATAGTCGGCCACGTCGATGGTGCCCTTTTCCAGCGCCGGGAAAATCTCCGAGCCGGGCAGCAGCGTTGTCTTGGCGCCCAGCGCCGAGAACAGTTCCGCCACCATGCCCCCGGGCGCGCGCATCTTGCGGCCGGCGAAGTCATCGACCGAGCGGATCGGCACCTTGGAGTGGATGATGTTCGGCCCGTGGTGGATCGGCCCGACGAAATACATGTTCTGCTTGGCATAAAGCTCGCGGGCCATTTCGAGACCGCCCAGGCCGTAGTAGAACACGTCGAACTCGTGCGGATTGCGCAGGCCCATCGGATAGCTGGTCAGGAACATCGCCGCCGGGATGATGCCCTGCGCGTAAATGGTGAACGGGTTCACGGCGTCCAGAACGCCGTTCTTCACCGCGTCGAAAAGCTGGAAATCGCCAACGACATCCTTGGCGCCGAAGGGTTCGAAAGCCAGTTCGCCGCCGGTCTTCTCGACGATCGAGTTGGCCCAGCTTTCAAAGATTTTCAGCCCGATACCGCCCGGCCACGAGGTTTGCACCTTCCATGTCGTGGTCTGGCCCGCGGCCGTTGCGATCGACGGCGCGGCGAGGCCCGTGGCCCCGGCCGTAGCCAGACCGCTCAGCGCGGCGCGGCGTGTGATCAGTTTGTTGGTCATACTGTCCTCCCTATTCAGTCTCGTGCCGGTCTTGTGCTGTCGGCACACGGACCGTGCCTCTAGACACCTGTGCAATACTAACCAAATTCGCTTATTGGTAAAGATATTTCTCCAATTCACCGATTTTTGGAAAATTCCGTCTTACGTCAATGCACTAGCTTCCGCCACGTAAGGCGGGGCCGGCACGGCGATTTCTGCGCAATGGGATACGCGGCAGCCGCCAAACGCCCGCCCGCCACCGCGCCACGCGCCGCGACGCATCAGAAAAGGAATGCAACCACCAGCGGCGCGAGTATCGCCGTCAGGATGGCATTGAGCCCCATTCCAATGCCGGAAAACGCCCCGGCGGTGGAGTTGACCCGAAAAGCGTGCGCGGTACCGATGCCGTGGGCAGCAAGGCCCACGGCGAACCCCCTGGCACGCCAGTCGGTGATGCGCAGGGCGTTCAGCAACGGGGTGGCGACGATCGCGCCGGTGATCCCGGTCAGGATCACCAGAACGGCGGTCAGCGTCGGCTCTCCGCCGATCGCTTCGGACACGCCAAGGGCAACCGGCGCCGTGGCCGATTTCGGGGCCAACGACAACAGGGTTTCACCCCGCACGCCCATCGCATAGGCGATCCCGAGCGCCGACAGGATCGCGGTCAGCGACCCGGCAAACAACGCCACGGCCATGGGGATGAGCACCTTCTTGACCCGCCCGAGGTTGGCATGCAGGGGCACGGCCAGCGCCACGGTGGCGGGGCCAAGCATGAAGTGGACGAATTGCGCGCCCTCGAAATAGGTCTCGTAAGGGGTGCCGCTGAGGCCCAGAACCCCCGCGATGATCAGGATCGCGATCAACACCGGATTGGCGATCGCGTACCCTTCCAGCGATTCCGATATCCGGTCGGCAATGACATAGGCGGCCAGCGTCACGGTTAGCCACAACAACGGCTCGCGTGCGAGATAAGACCAGAGCTGGAAAGGGTCATTCATCGCCGCGCGACCCCGTCAATCTTGCCGTCAGCAAAAACGCCCCCACGCCCGCAAGGATCGCCAGTACCGTGGACCCCACCAACGCGGCAACAAGGGCCGGACCGGCATCGGCGAAGGTTGCCAGATGCGTGGAGACCCCGACGCCCGCCGGCACGAACAACAGCGACAGATGCGCCAGAAGCCCGTTCGCCGTGTCGCGCATCCGATCCGCCAGCGCGGGCACGGCCAGAAGCGTAAGGAACAGCGCCCCCAATCCGATCACCGGCCCGGGCACCGACAAGGCGGCCCCACGCGCCAGCGTTTCTCCCCCCAACTGGAAAACAAGCAGGATCGCGATGTTGCGGATCATGAAAGCATGGCCCTGCGCCCGAGGCTCTCAAACAGCGGCTCCACCATCCCGACGCCCCCCCCAAAATGGCACGAAATCCCCTGAAGCCTGCGGCAGTTCGCGACCTGGATCAAGGTGAATGTCCGATGGGGCACGATGCAGATCGAGGTGGGCACAGGCCCCGGCACCCGTCAGCCCCCGCCGATTTCGAACCCAGACACTACCGGTTTTTCAGCTTCATGGAGCAGTTGCCGACGGATCGGTTGATCTTTTGCAGGGGCATGCGGCGGAGCGGGCGGCGCCGGGGTTGGACGTCCCCACCGCCCTACGCGGGCGGATGCAGTTCCCCCTTGTATCGACGATCAGCAATTCTTAATCGTTGATCGTCGATACAAGGAATTCATGCAATGCCGAGCCGTGATGTTGTCGGAACGTCTCCGCGCGTCGGTCCGGACTCGATCGCCTCGACTGCCAGGGCACTGGCCCTTCCTGCACGGGTGCGGATTATCGAATTTTTGCTGTCACGGCCCGGCTGCATCGGCGGCGATATCGTGGGCGAGGTCGGGCTCGCACAGTCGACCGTGATCCGTGTTCATGCCGCCCTGGCGCCGTTCGAGCGGCACCGACCGCCACAGGCGCCATTTCGCCCCGCCGACCCGCCGCGCACCCGCTTGACCCTGAAGGAGACTGCCCCGCATGTCCGCATTTGAACGTTACCTCTCGGTCTGGGTCGCGCTGGCGATTCTGGGCGGTGTTGCGCTTGGCCAGATCGCCCCCGCCATCGTGAACTTCCTGGCCGCGCTGGAATACGGCTCGGTCAACTTCGTCGTCGCGGTGCTGATCTGGTTCATGGTCTACCCGATGATGGTGGGGGTGGATTTCTCCAGCCTCGCGCGCATTCACGAACGGCCCAAGGGGCTGATCATCACGCTGGTGGTGAATTGGCTGGTCAAGCCGTTCACCATGGCGGCACTGGGGCTGCTTTTCTTCGAGGTCATCTTCGCGCCCTTCATCGAGCCGGGCACCTCGGGGCAATACATCGCCGGCATGATCCTGCTGGGGGCGGCCCCCTGCACGGCGATGGTGTTCGTGTGGTCGCAGCTTACCCACGGCGACCCGAACTACACGCTGGTGCAAGTGTCGCTCAACGACACGATCATGATCTTCGCCTACGCGCCGATCGTGGCGCTGTTGCTGGGGGTCACCGACATCACCGTGCCGTGGGCGACGCTGATCCTGTCGGTGGGGCTATACGTTGTCATCCCGCTGGTCGCCGGGGTCATCACCCGGTTGCGGCTGACGCGCGGCGCACCCAGCGCCGCCGAGGGCGAGGTGGCGGTCGAGAGCTTTACCGGGCGCGTCAAGCCGCTGTCGGTCATCGGGCTGCTGGCCACGGTGGTGCTGCTTTTCGGCTTCCAGGGCGAGGTGATCCTGAACCAGCCGCTGGTGATCGTGATGATCGCCATACCGCTCTTGATCCAGTACTACGGCATCTTCGCGGTGGCCTACTGGGCGGCCATGGCGTGGCGCGTGCCGCACAAGGTGGCCGCGCCCTGCGCGATGATCGGCACCTCGAACTTCTTCGAGCTGGCCGTCGCCGTGGCCATCGGGCTGTTCGGGCTGACCTCGATCGCCGCATTGGTCACCGTGGTGGGCGTGCTGGTCGAGGTGCCGGTGATGCTGTCCCTTGTGTGGTTCGCCAACCGCACCGCGCACTGGTTCCCGGCCGAGGAAACCGCCATTCGCAATGCCAAGTCGACGGAACAGACCTGATGTGTCGCACCGCATTGATCGCCCTCGATCACTCGGCGGCGCAGGGTCCGCTGCTCGACTGCCTGTCTGATTTGCACGACATCGGCATCACCCGCGTGATCCTGAGCCATACGTGAAGGTGGGCTATGCGCAGGGCGCAGGCTATGGCCACGAAGATGCGTTGAAAGGCTGGCTTTCCAGCCCCGATGACATGGCGCGCTACCCACGCTGGCCGGTGATGGCGCGCGCCGGCCCGTGCTGATGGTGCCGGAATACCTCGCGCCCGGAACAGGGCCGCAAGGCACGACCTGACGTGCTGCCCCGTGGCATCGCGTGCATCGAAGGGACGCTCGAATGCTTCCGAAGATCAAGCATTCATCTCGGGCTTCATGGCGCGGCGCCGGTGGCGGCCATCATCGGAGGCGCCCTTGGCACGACGATCATGCATCACCACCTGAACAAGGGTCACATGAAAAAACTGATCGATGTACGGCTGTTGGCGCTGGCCGCGAAAATGATATGGATATTCATCATGATATGGATATTCATCAATTGAGGGCACGACCCATGCTTGACTATCACGTCTCCGCCCGGCGCACCGACAGCCACGGCGCGCAGGCTACCACCAAGAATGCGACGATCACGCTCGACACCGACATGGCCGGGCGCGCAGATGCCTTCAATCCCGCCGAGATTCTGCTGGCCGGCGCCACGGAACTGACCGGCACGATTCGGCGGAAAGGCTAACCGATGCCGCACGATCACGCCCACGCCCCGCCTGCCGATCTGGGCCCCGCCTTTCGCTGGGCGGTGGGGCTGAACGCCGCCTACGTGATCGTCGAGGCGGTGTTCGGGTTCCTGACCGGCTCGCTGGCGCTGCTGGCCGACGCCGCGCACAACCTGACCGACGTGGCGGGGTTGCTGATCGCGTGGGGGGCCGCGGTGCTGGCCAAGCGTGCCGGCGGGGCGACCTACACGTTCGGCTATGGGCGCGCCACGATTCTGGCCGCGATGCTCAACGCCACCGCGATCCTGATCGGCGTCGTGGTGGTGATCTGGGAGGCGGCGCAGCGGTTCCAGAGTGTGGTCGAGGTGCCGGGCCTGACAATCCTGTTGGTGGCGCTGGTGGGCATCGTTGTGAACACCGGATCGGCACTGTTGTTCATGAAATCGCAAAAGGACGACCTGAATGCCAAGGGCGCCTTCCTGCACATGGCCGCCGATGCCGCCGTGTCCGGCGCCGTGGTGCTGGCCGCAGCGGGGATCATGGCGACCGGCTGGCAGTGGCTCGACCCGGCGGTGGCCATCGCCGTCAGCCTGCTCATAGCCTGGACTGCCTGGGGCCTGCTGCGCGATTCGCTGCGGCTGGAACTCGACGGCGTGCCCCATGCCGTCGACCGCCAGGCGGTCGCCGACTGGCTGGGCGCGCAGGACGGGGTCAGTGACGTACATGACCTGCATATCTGGGCACTGTCGACCACGCGCACGGCGCTGGCGGTGCATGTGGTCTGGGACGGGCGCGACGCGGACGCGTTCCTCGAACACATCACCGATGAGCTGGAACACGAGTTCGGCATTACCCATTCCACCGTGCAGATCGAGCGCGCGCAATGCGACCGGGCAGGCACCTGCCTTGTCGCATGAGGTGGAAAACCTGGCGTTACTGTTCACCTGACAAAAAGTCCCCAGTCTGCCCCTGGTGCGCCCACGGTTACTCGGGGCGAGGGTCGAGAGGCCGCAATGCGGACGACGCGGGCGCTTGGGTCGGTTTGGGAAGTGGTCAGGATGGCCTGGAGCGGACGTTGGGCAACCGGCTGATGTGCCGCGCGGTGCCCGACCGCCGGGTGGGCGCTGCAACACTTATGTCGCGCGCTTTATGCCGGCCAAATACATCCACGTTATCACTAGCTTGACACGCTGCAAAAGCGCCCGCCCGAGGGGGCGGTCGGGCGCTGCGCGGCGGCGCGCAAGCGCGCCTTGACTCCGCGCATTGGGGCCAAGCTTCAACGTTCGCTCAAGGCCACTCGCTGCCATTTCATGCCGCCCCAGCCAGGCGCCGAAGGTGTTCGGAGTTTCTCGCGCCACGATCTATCTCTGGGCACAGCAAGGGCATGTGCGCCTTTATCATCGGGGGGATGGCGTTCGTGCGAGTCGATGATGTCTTCGCCTACATCACCGGGACGAGGGACTTATTGAGGGACTAGACGCCCCGAAATCGGATTTTCCCTTTAATATCAATGGTGATTGGTAATATCAATGGTGATTGGTGCGGTCGAGAAGACTCGAACTTCCACGGGTTTTACCCCACAGCGACCTCAACGCTGCGCGTCTACCAATTCCGCCACGACCGCACTGTCAGGGCTTGGTAGGCGGCGATATAGCGAAGCGCGGCCCCGATGTGAAGCCCGAAATCCGCCCCGTTGGGCGGATTCTGCGCGCCGGGCGCCAGCGCAGCACCGGCACCCCCATCGCGACGACGTAGAGCGACATCATCGTGCGCCGGTGCGCGGCATGCATGTGCATCGTTCGCACTGGGTGACGTTGGGTGGCGTTGGTGGCGTGCTGCGGGCGCGTCGTGACGGCGACCGGGCCTTTCCGAGCAGGCGGGCCGGGGATGACATCCCCGTAGGCCGGACCTATCTGATGACCGCAAGGCAAGCCGGCCTGCTGCCGGCATGACACGTCCCCGACCATGAGAGGCCGCAAGATGACCGCCCCGATCAACATCGACATCGTCTCGGACGTGATGTGCCCGTGGTGCATCATCGGCTGGAAGCAGCTCGAACACGCGCTCAAGGCGACGGGCCACGGCGCCACGCTGCGCTGGCACCCGTTCGAGCTGAACCCCGATATGCCGCCCGAGGGGCAGAACCTGCGCGACCACCTGGTGGCGAAATACGGCACAACCGAAGACCAGAGCGCCCAAACCCGTGCGAAAATGACGGCCCTGGGCGCCGAACTGGGCTTTGCCTTCAACTTCACCGACGACATGCGGATGGTGAACTCGTTTCGCGCCCACCAGATGATCGACTGGGCCGGCACCCTGGGCCAGCAGCACGCGATGGAGATGGCGCTGTTCGCGGCGCATTTCACCGAAGGGCGCGACGTGAACGACACCGGCGTGCTGTGCGATCTGGCCGAACAGGTCGGCCTTGACCGGGACGCCGCGGCACAGGTTCTGGCCGAGGCCCGCCACGCCGACAGCGTCCGCGCCAAGCAGCAATTCTGGACCGACCAAGGCATCACCGGCGTGCCGGCGATGGTGTTCCAGCAGCAATACCTGGTAACCGGCGCGCAGGGGGTCGAAACCTATGCGCAGTTGCTCGACCGTTTCGCGACCGACGCACCCGCTTGATCCCGCGCACGGCGACGGGCGAGAGACAAAAAAACGGGGCGCCGCGGCAACGGCACCCCGCAAACGGCGCCACACGCGCCGCCTATCATCGCGCCCTCACTCCATCGAGAAGCTTGGCAGCGAGGCATCCTCGGCCTCGGGCAGGCCATCGCCCTGCCCGTCCCCGGCCAGCGCGGACGCGGCGGCGGCCAGCAACTCGGCGCGCTCGGGCTGGCCCGGCGCGATCACCGGCTCGGCGTCACCCCGCAGTGCCATCACCGCCAGGTCATACCATTCCACGGCGCGCGTGGTGTCGGCCTCGACGCCGAAGCCGTGCGACAGGTGATGCCCGACCAGCTCGGCATAAGGCGTCTGGCCGACCCCGACCAGCAACAGCGCCGACCCAAGCGCCACGTCCATCTTGTCGCGGCGATAGCCCGAGAACAGGCAGACCTTCGCCGTGCCCTGCAACTGCTCGGCGGTCATGTCGGCCTTGAGGACGAATTTCTGCACCTCGCCGCGCACCTTGGCGCCACTCTCGCCCAGCATGGCGATATAGGGCTGCATGGCCGGCCCGAAATTGTCGCATTGCTGATCGACCTGGCTCTGGCTCAACCCCTGCACCTTGCTGACCAGGTCCTCGCCGGCCGAGATCGCGTAGCTGCGGCTCAGGCAGAACTGCTCGCTCATGGCCATCTGCGGGTCGGACATGCTTGCAACGGTCATGAAGCCGCCGTTGGAGTTGGTCAGCAGGCTGACCTTGCTGCAATGACTGGCGAGCGATGCCTCCGACCTGGCCGGCGCGGTGGCCATCGGCAGGGCCGAGATGCCGGCAGGGGCCTGGCTGTCGCCGCCGGTGGATGCCATCTGCGTCTGCGGCTTCTGGTCTGATGCCTCGGGGGATGACTCGTCGGGCGTTCCGCTGGCCTCGACCGGGGCGTTCTCGTTCATCCGACACACGCC
Source organism: Sediminimonas sp. (assembly GCF_024637375.1). Lineage (GTDB taxonomy): Bacteria > Pseudomonadota > Alphaproteobacteria > Rhodobacterales > Rhodobacteraceae > Sediminimonas. The sequence goes on from NZ_JAGXFK010000001.1 coordinate 37,768, forward strand.
CTGATGGCAACTGAACATCGCCGGCGTCGCCTCGTAGGACAGGAAATCGTTGCGCTTGTAGCCACTCGGGGTCGAAGCGAAAACCATCACCGAGCAGCTCGTTTCGCCGCACCAGAACGCGCTGCCGGTAACCGACGTGTCGAGGATGTAGTCGGTCTTGCCGTCGCCGTTGAGGTCGGCAAGTTGCACGAACCCGGAGCGCTGCATCAATTGTTCCGCGCTGGGATCGCTCGACTCGGCGATCTCATCCACCGCGTCGGACACCACCGGCGGCATGCCGCCGTAGCTCGAACTGCGCACGTCCGAGGCATCGCCATGCCAGGTCTTGAGCAGGCTGCGCACGCCATCGCGGTTGTTCATGGCCTTGACCACCTCCGGCCCGCCGATCTGGGCGCGGTTGTGGGACGACACCAGCAGATCGCGCTGGTACTGTGTCAGTTGCCCGGTGACGGGGAATTCCATATACGCCTGATACTGGCGTACCGCGGCGCGGGTGCGCGACCCGAGCACACCATCGACGGTGCCGGCGGGAAAGCCGAAGTAATTGAGCGAGCTTTGCGTTTCGCGGTTGGCCTGGCGCTGGGCCGAGTAGACGTTCGAGCGATAGACCCGCTTGCGCTTGTTCTTGCTCGCCTCGTTGACGATCACACCGCCGATGATCCCCCCGAGCAACCCCGACCCGAAGCTGTCTGCCGCCGCCGGTGCCGCCGGGGCGCTTATGGCCAGCCCCGCGATAACCGCGCTTTTCAATGACTTGGAAAACATTGCGAATCCCCCCTATACAAAGCCTGATAAACGTTTGACGTGTGACGATAGCATGATTCGACGCGATCGCGACATCGTTGGCGGCGCATTTTCGCAGGATTCGCAGGGAAAGTTCGCAAGGGGAAAACCGGGCATGGTCGACTGGATCGTTTCTGACGGGCTGACGGACTACCGCGCGGCCGAGGCGGCGATGGAGGCCCGCGCCGCCGCCATCGCCGCCGGCACCGCCAATGAGGCGATCTGGCTGGTCGAACATCCGCCGCTCTATTCCGCCGGCACCAGCGCCCGCGCCCAAGACCTGACCGACCCCGGCCGCTTTCCCGTCTATCCTACCCGGCGCGGCGGCCAGTACACCTATCACGGGCCCGGACAGCGCGTCGTCTATGTCATGCTCGACGTGGGCGCGCGCGGCCACGACGTGCGCCGCTTCGTGCGCCAGCTCGAATCCTGGGTGATCGACACGCTGGACGAATTCAACGTCAAGGGCGAGCTGCGCGAGGGCCGCGTCGGCGTCTGGGTGGCGCGCCCCGACAAGCCGCTGAGCGCCGCCGGCGCCGTGCCCGAGGACAAGATCGCCGCGATCGGCATCCGGCTGCGCAAATGGGTCAGCTTTCACGGCATTTCCATCAACGTCGATCCCGACCTGTCGCATTTTACGGGCATCGTGCCCTGCGGTATCCGCGACCACGGCGTCACCAGCCTGGTCGATCTGGGCCTGCCGGTGACGATGGCGGATGTGGACGTGGCGCTCAGGCGCGGGTTCGGGCGCGTGTTCGGCGCTTCAGCTCTTCGTGAGGCTGCGAGCCTGCGGTAAATTGTCCGTTGCGTGGTGGCGGCAGCGGGTTATGTCTGGCATTGTGAAGCGCGAACAACCCTGTTTCCAACCACGAGGTGACCCATGAGAACCCTTCTGACAACTGCCGCCTTGCTGACCCTGGCCGCCCCCGCGTTCGCGGAAGGCGACGCCGCCAAGGGCGAAAAGGAATTCCGCAAGTGCAAGGCTTGCCACATGATCGTCGACGACGCGGGCGAGACCATCGTGCGCGGCGGGCGCACCGGCCCCAACCTTTACGGCGTGATCGGGCGCGTGGCCGGCAGCGTCGAGGATTTCCGCTACGGGCCGGGCCTTGAAGCCGCCGCCGAAGACGAGTTCGTGTGGACCGAGGAAGAAGTGGCCGAATACGTGGCCGACCCCTCGGCCTGGCTCGAATCCAAGGACTACCCCAAGCGCTCGAAAATGACGTTCCGCCTGCGCAAGGGCGGCGAAGATGTAGCCGCCTACCTGACCTCGGTCGCCGAATAACTGCCCACCAGACGTGCGCGGGCCGCTCGGCTCGCGCACCGGGGGTGCGACAATATTATTTGATCCACATCAAATTCTGTCGTTGCCGCGCCTTCCAAGCCATTCTAGAACATGAATGGACACGGGGTGCCCGGCGACTGCCGCGGCGCCCCGCAACTCACAACAGGAGGCACCAAGATGGCAGACGCAGCCATTCAAGGTCATGACCACGAGGACCAGCGCGGCTTCTTCACGCGATGGTTCATGTCGACCAACCACAAGGACATCGGGATTCTCTACCTGATCACCGCCGCGGTGGTCGGGCTAATTTCGGTTTCGTTCACCGTCTACATGCGGCTGGAACTGATGGAACCGGGCGTGCAGTACATGTGCCTGGAAGGTGCGCGTTTCATCGCATCCGATGCCACCTGCACCCCCAACGGACACCTGTGGAACGTCCTGGTCACCTATCACGGGGTGCTGATGATGTTCTTCGTGGTGATCCCGGCCTTGTTCGGGGGCTTCGGCAACTATTTGATGCCGTTGCAGATCGGCGCGCCGGACATGGCGTTTCCGCGGATGAACAACCTCAGCTACTGGCTGTACGTGGCCGGTACCGGGCTAGGCGTCGCATCGCTTCTGGCGCCGGGCGGTAACGGGCAGCTTGGCTCGGGCGTCGGCTGGGTGCTTTACCCGCCGCTCAGCGTCAACGAGGGCGGCATGTCGATGGACCTGGCGATCTTCGCCGTCCACGTCTCGGGCGCCTCGTCGATCCTCGGTGCGATCAACATGATCACCACGTTCCTGAACATGCGCGCGCCGGGCATGACCCTGTTCAAGGTGCCGCTGTTTTCCTGGTCGATTTTTGTCACCGCCTGGATGATCCTGCTGGCGCTGCCGGTTCTGGCCGGTGCCATCACCATGCTGCTGACCGACCGCAATTTCGGCACCACCTTCTTCGACCCCGCGGGGGGCGGCGACCCGATCCTTTACCAGCACATCCTGTGGTTCTTCGGTCACCCCGAAGTGTATATCATCATCGTCCCCGGCTTCGGCATCATCAGCCACGTGATCTCGACCTTCTCGCGCAAGCCGATCTTCGGTTACCTGCCGATGGTCTGGGCGATGATCGCGATCGGCGCGCTGGGCTTCGTCGTCTGGGCGCACCACATGTACACCGTCGGCATGTCGCTGACTCAGCAGAGCTATTTCATGCTGGCGACGATGGTGATCGCGGTGCCCACGGGCGTGAAGGTGTTTTCATGGATCGCGACGATGTGGGGCGGCTCGATCGAGTTCAAGACGCCGATGCTCTGGGCCTTCGGTTTCCTGTTCCTGTTCACCGTGGGCGGCGTGACCGGCGTGGTGCTCAGCCAGGCGGCGGTGGACCGCGCCTATCACGATACCTACTACGTCGTGGCGCACTTCCACTACGTGATGAGCCTTGGCGCAGTCTTTGCCATCTTTGCCGGCATCTATTTCTACTTCGGCAAGATGACCGGCCGGCAATACCCCGAATGGGCCGGCAAGCTGCACTTCACGATGATGTTCATCGGCGCCAACCTGACGTTCTTTCCCCAGCACTTCCTGGGCCGTCAGGGCATGCCGCGCCAGTACATCGACTACCCCGAGGCATTCGCGACCTGGAACTACGTGTCGTCGATGGGGGCGTTCCTGTCGTTCGCCTCGTTCCTGTTCTTCTTCGGCATCATGGCCTATTCGCTGCTGCGCGGGGCCCGCGTGACCGAGAACAACTACTGGAACGAATACGCCGACACGCTGGAATGGACGGTATCCAGCCCGCCGCCCGAACACACGTTCGAGCAGCTGCCCGAACCCAAGGACTGGGACCACCAGCGGGCGCACTGAGCGCAATCGCACCCCGACAAGCCAGCGGGCCCCGGAATTCCGGGGCCCGTTCGCTTTTGTTCAGGCCCGGTGCGGCGCAGACCTTCGCCGGTAGACGCGCTCGGTGCGCAGGGGCTTCAGCCGCGGCGCAGGCTCAGCGCATCGTCGAGAGTCGCGCGTAGCGCCTCGGCGGGCACGTCGGCGGTCACGAACGCCGCACCGATCCCGCGTGCGAGAACGAAATGCAGTCGCCCGCCCCTGACCTTCTTGTCTTGGCCCATCAGCGCGATCAGCCCCTCGGCATCGGGCAGATCGCCGGGGATGTCCGACAGATCGGCCTTCATCCCCATGGCGCGCAGATGCGCGCGCACGCGGCCCGGCTCCTCTTGCGGGCACAGGCCCATGCGCGCCGACAGATCGAAGGCCAGCACGCAGCCGATCGCCACGCCCTCGCCGTGCAGCAGACGGTCGGAATAGCCGGTGGCCGCCTCGAGCGCGTGGCAAAACGTATGGCCCAGGTTCAGCAGCGCCCGGTCGCCCTGTTCGGTTTCGTCGCGGGCGACGATATCGGCTTTCATCTCGACCGCGCGCCTGACGATTGCCGCGCGCGCCGCCATGTCGCCGCGCGCCGCCGCGGCGCCGCTATCTTCCAGCCAGGCAAAGAACGCCGCGTCGCCCAGCAGCCCGTATTTCACCACCTCGCCATAGCCGGCCAGATAGTCGCGCGGCGCCAGCGTGTCGAGCACGCCGATATCCGCCAACACCAGCGCAGGCTGGTGAAAGGCGCCGACCAGGTTCTTGCCCTGGGGGGTGTTTATGCCGGTCTTGCCGCCGACCGAGCTGTCGACCTGCGCCAGCAGGCTGGTGGGGATCTGAATGAAACGCACCCCGCGCCTGAGTATCGCCGCGGCGAAGCCGACCAGGTCGCCGATCACCCCGCCGCCAAGCGCCACGACGACACCGTCGCGCTCGATGTTGCGCTCCAGCAGCCATTCAACGCACCGAATGAGGTGCGGCCAGCTCTTGGTGGCCTCGCCCGGCGGCAGGGTCAGCACCTCCATCGTTATGCCGGCCTGCGCCAACCCCGCGCGCAACGTGTCGAGGTGCACGGCGCCCACGTTTTCATCCGTTACCACCGCCACGCGCGGTGTGCTCAGCACCGGACCGATCAGCGCCCCGGCCCGCGACAGGAGCCCGGCGCCGATATGGATGTCGTAGGATCGCGCACCAAGGCCGACATGCACCGTTTCCATCATTGCCGCTCCTCAAGCAGAACATCGGGCCGCGTGCGCAGCGCGTGCAGGACAGTGCGGGCGGTATCCTCGATCGACAGGCCCGGCAACACGTCCACGCGCAGATCGGCCCGGGCATAGTGCGGCACGCGCGCCTCGTAGAGATCCGACAGCGTCTGGTACGGGTCCGCGGTGCGCAGAAGTGGTCGCGTGTCACGGTGACGCACGCGCCGCCACAAGAGCGGCAACCGTGCGTCCAGCCAGACCGACACGCCGTCGCGGTGGACAAGCGCACGGTTGCGTTCGGACAGGAAGGCGCCGCCGCCGGTGGACAAAACGCCCGGGCGCTCGTGCAAAAGGCGGTCGATGACCCGGGTTTCCTTTTCGCGGAAGAACGCCTCGCCATCACGGGCGAAAATTTCGGATATCTTCATGTTGGCGGCGGCCTCGATCTCGACGTCGGTGTCGAGGAACGGCACCTCCAGCATCGCGGCCAGCGCCTTGCCGACCGCTGTCTTGCCCGCCCCCATCATGCCGACCAGCACGACGGTCTTTTTCAACACCAAAGTCATCAAAAGCCTGTTTCGGCCATCCGCCGCCAGTTTTCAATATTTGCGCCTCAATGACGTGAAGTTGCGGTAATGACCAGATATATGTTTGATAAGCACCGGGCACGTCATCGTCATGCAGGCAGGAATCATGTTACGCCTCATCAAGTATCTCATCTACCTGGCGCTTCTGGGCGCCGTCGCGCTGGTTGCCTATGCCTATGTCGGCCCTTTCCTGGGGGCGGATTTTTCGGCCCCGCAGCAAGAAATCCGGGAAGACGTCGTGCTGCCGCTCGACGCGGCGCCGGACGGCGACACGCAATGAGGCGCGGCGCGGCGCTTGCGGCGGCGATCTGGCTGTCATGCACCGCCGTCCCGATCCGGGCCGAGCAGCCGCTTTCGGCCATTGATTGGCTGAGCGACCGCACCGCCCCGCTGATCACGCACCGCGACCTCGACAGGATGCGCGACGGCCGGGCAAACCCTACCACCAGCGGGCGGCTGACCCTGGCGGTCGAGGTTGCCCCGCTCGGCGATACCATCGAGGCCGATGCCGTGGGGCTGGTGCCCGCGCGGGTCAGCGGCCTGCCGGCCGAGCTGTGGTCGGGCTCCACCGCGCAAGAGCTGATCGCGCTGTTGCGCGAACGGCGGGTGGCGCGCCTGCCGGCGATGCAACGGCTGCTTTACACGCTGCTCCTGGCCGAGGCGGAGCCGCCCGCGCAGCCCGGCCAGCACAACGCCTTTCTGCGCGCCCGGGTGGAAAAGCTCATCGACCTCGGCGCGCTCGACCCCGCGCTTGCGCTGCTGGAACGCGCCGACCCGCAACGGCCGGGTCTGTTCGATCTGTGGTTCGACGCCTCACTTCTGGCCGGTCAGGAAGACGCCGCCTGCGCGACATTGCGGGACAAATCGCACCTGACGCGATCGCATGCCGCGCGCATCTTCTGCGCCGCCCGGGGCGGCAATTGGGCGACCGCGGCGGTGATGTTCGACGGCGCCGCGGCGCTCGGGCTGCTCTCGGACGACGAAGAGACGCTGCTCGCATGGTTCCTCGATCCCGAGCTTTTCCACGGCGTCGAGGCGCCGCCGCCACCGCACCAGCCCTCACCGCTGCTGTTTCGGCTGCGCGAGGCGGTTGGCGAGCCGCTGGCCACCAACACCCTGCCGCGCGCCTACGCGGTGTCCGACTTGCGCGGCACCGCCGGCTGGAAGGCGCAGCTCACCGCGGCGGAACGGCTGGCGCGCACCGGGGCGTTGCCGGAAAACCGGCTTCTGGGCATTTATACGCAACGCGCGCCGGCGGCCTCGGGCGGGCTATGGGATCGCGTCGCGGCCCTGCAGGCATTCGACGCGGCGATGCGCGCGCGCGACACGGATGCGATCGCCGAAACGCTGCCGGTGGTCTGGATCGCGATGCAGTCCGTCGAGCTGGAAGTGCCCTTTGCCACGCTCTACGCCGCGCGGCGGTCGCGGCTGGATCTGAGCGGCGCCACCGCCGAACTGGCCTACGAGATCGCGCTGCTGGGCCCCGAATACGAAACGGCCGCGCGCACCACCGGCGCCAGCCGGGCGGGGCTTGCGTTTCTGGGTGGCCTGGCGCGCGGCACACCGGCATTGCCCCAGGCCACCGGGCCGCTGGAACGGGCCATCGCCCGCGGCTTCGCCGCCGACGCCGCCCCGGAAAGCATCGCATCGGCTGCGCGCGAGGCCCGGCTGGGCGAGGCGATCCTGACCGCGATGCGCCAGTACGAGGAAGGCGTGCAGGGCAACCTGTCGCAGGTGTCGGAATCGCTGGCCACCTTCCGGGCCGCGGGGCTGGAAGACATCGCCCGCAGCGCGGCGCTGCAATTGCTGCTACTGCGCCCGAGGCTTTGAGCGATGGACGACCGGCGCTGGATCGCCACCTTCATCGAGGCGCAGGCGGCCGAACAGGGCGCCGCGACGAACACGCAGGCGGCCTATGCGCGCGACCTGCGCGACGTGTCCCGCCACCTGTCCGGCAGCGGCGGGTTCGCCGGCGCCACGCAGGAGACGCTCGAGGCCTACCTGATCGCCTGCGAGGCGCAGGGCCTTGCCCCGGCGACGCGGGCGCGGCGGCTTTCGGCCATCAAGCAGCTTTACCGCTTTGCCTTCGAGGAAGGCTGGCGCACCGACAACCCGGCACAGCGCATCGCCGGGCCGGGCCGGTCGCAGCGCCTGCCCGGCACGCTGAGCACTACCGAGGTCGAGCGGCTGCTGCACGCGGCGCGCGACCATGGCCGCGGCGCCGCAGAGCGGCGGCGCAACACCTGCCTGATGGAGCTGCTTTATGCCACCGGCATGCGCGTGAGCGAGCTGGTCTCGCTGCCACTGGAGGCCGCGCGCGGCGATCCGCGCCTGCTGCTGATCCGCGGCAAGGGCGGCAAGGAACGGATGGTGCCGCTGTCGCCGCCGGCGCGCGAAAGCTTGCGCGCCTGGCTGAGCGATCTGGATGCGCAGGCCGCCCAGGACCGTGCCGCAGGCAGGCCGGCATCGCGCTTTCTGTTTCCCTCGCGCGGGCGGTCGGGGCACCTGACGCGGGTGCGCTTCTATACGCTGATCAAGGAAATGGCGCAACGCGCCGGCATCGCGCCCGCGCGCGTCACACCCCACCGGCTACGGCATGCCTTTGCCACGCACCTGCTGGAAAACGGCGCCGACCTGCGCACCATCCAGACACTTCTGGGCCATGCCGACATCGCCACGACCGAAATCTACACCCACGTCCTGGAAGAACGCCTGCGCCAGCTCGTCGAGGACAATCACCCGCTGGCCAAGGACCCGCCGCGCCGCAGTTGAGCCGGCAGCACTTCCTGGGACGGCCACCAACCAGTCAGCAGCGCCCGCCCGTAACCTTGCCTCGGACCGGCGGCGTACATCGCCCGCGCAGCGCGTGCAGGTTCGACAACGCGCCATCGGACAGCAGCACCGGCCCTTCCTGCCCGTCCGGATTGTCAATCCGCATCGCGCGCGCCCCGGCCTTGATCGACGCCGGCCTTGATTGACGCCGCCTCGCGCCGCATAACCGCATCCAGGCGACAAGGACACAACCCCATGGACGACACCTCAAGCATGTTTGATGCGGCCTTCTGGATCAGCGCCGCCGCGATCCTGTTCCTGCTGTTCCTTTCGGGCTTTTTCTCGGGCTCCGAGACGGCGCTGACGGCGGCCTCGCGCGGCAAGCTGCGCGCGCAGGCCGACAAGGGCTCGGACGGGGCGCGCAAGGCGCTGGTCATCACCGAGGACAACGAAAGCCTGATCGGCTCGGTGCTGCTGGGCAACAACCTGGTCAACATCCTCGCTGCATCGCTGGCCACGGCGTTGTTCACGCGGCTTTTCGGCGAGTCGGGCGTCGCGCTGGCGACGCTGGTGATGACCCTGCTTGTGCTGATCTTCGCCGAGGTGCTGCCCAAGACCTACGCGATCACAAATGCCGAATTGGCCGCGGCGCGGGTGTCGCCGATCATCGCCGTGGTGGTGCGGGTCTTCGCGCCCGTCGTCGGCGCGGTGCGGCTGCTGGTGCGCGGCATACTGCGGGTATTCGGCGTGCAGACCGACCCCGACAGCCAGATCCTAGCCGTGCGCGAGGAAATCGCCGGGGCGCTCTACCTCGGCCATTCCGAGGGCGTGGTCGAGAAGGAAGACCGCGACCGCATCCTCGGCGCGCTCGACCTGGGCGAACGTTCGGTCGAGGAAATCATGCTCCATCGCAGCCAGATCGAGATGCTGGATGCCGAGAGCGACCCAGAGGAATTGCTCACCCAGTGCCTGCAAAGCAGTCACACCCGGCTGCCCGTCTACCGCGACGAGCCCGACAACATCGTCGGCGTGGTCCATGCCAAGGATCTGCTGCGCGCCATCCACAAGCTGGCCTACGGGCCGGAGAGTTCGACCAAGGGGTTGGAGACCTTCGACATTACAGACGTGGCCATGGCCCCGTATTTCATCCCCGACACCACCACGCTGGACGAACAGATGCGCCAGTTCCTGCGCCGCCGAACGCATTTCGCGCTGGTCGTGGATGAATACGGCAGCCTCGAAGGGTTGATCACGCTGGAAGATATCCTCGAGGAAATCGTCGGCGAGATCACCGACGAGTTCGACCCGGCAACGGACCATCCGATCCAGAAAAGCAAGGACAACCAGTTCCTGGTCGACGGCGACATGACGATCCGCGATCTCAACCGCGCCACCGACTGGTCGCTTCCCGACGAGGAGGCCAACACCGTCGCCGGGCTGGTCATCCACGAGGCGCAGATGATCCCGACCGCGGGGCAGGTGTTCAGCTTCCACGGCTTCCGTTTCGAGGTGGTGGAGCGCGACGGCAACCGCATCGCCAAGCTCAAGATCCGGCCACTCCCCGCGCGCACCTGACGGCACCCCGCCCCGGTACCCGGCTCTCGCCCCCGGGGCCCGAGCCTTCCGGGCGATCCGGGGCCTCTTCGTCGTGCTCAATGAAGCCTGAAATCGTGCGCAACGCGCCTCCGGCCAGCACCAATGCCGGACCGCCGATCATGACGATGAATGCGCCCGAAAACCCTTGAAATCGGCAGCCACCGATCATGTTCACCTTTTGCGAACACAGACCTGGTGCCAATACGCGCCGATCGGCGCGCCTTCGGCCTGCCGCTTCGCGGCTGTCCCCGGTGCGACACCTCACGTCGCTTTCTGACGTGCGGCTCGCAGGGCCTGGCAACAGTCTGGCCTCGATGCAGCAAGGAGGATCGGCATGAAAACCACAGCGCGAGTTGTCGTCATCGGCGGCGGGGTCGTCGGCTGTTCGGTGCTATACCACCTGACCAGGCTGGGCTGGTCGGACGTGATGCTGCTTGAGCGCTCCGACCTGACGTCGGGCTCCACCTGGCACGCGGCGGGCGGTTTTCACACCCTCAACGGCGACACCAACATGGCCGCGCTGCAAGGCTACACGATCAGGCTCTACCGCGAGCTCGAGGAACTCACCGGCCAAAGCTGCGGCCTGCACCATGTCGGCGGCATCACGCTGGCCGACACCCCCGAACGTTTCGACATGCTTCTGGCCGAGCGCGCCAAGCACCGCTTCATGGGCCTGGATACTGAGATCATCGGCCCCGACGCCATCGCCGAGCTCAGCCCGATCACCAACATGAGCGGCATCATAGGCGCGCTCTACGACCCGCTCGACGGTCACCTCGACCCGTCGGGCACCACCCACGCCTATGCCCGCGCCGCGCGGCTGGGCGGTGCCACGATCGAGACCCATACCAAGGTGGTCGAAACCACGCAGCGCCCCGACGGCACCTGGGACGTGATCACCGAAAAGGGCACGGTGCATGCCGAACACGTCGTCAACGCCGCCGGGCTGTGGGCGCGCGAGGTCGCGGCGATGGCCGGTGTCTACCTGCCGCTGCACCCGATGGAACATCAGTACATCGTCACCGACGCGGTGCCCGAAATCTACGAGCGCGCGACCGAACACCCCCATGTGATGGACCCGGGCGGCGAAGCCTACCTGCGCCAGGAAGGCCGCGGCCTGTGCATCGGCTTCTACGAACAGAACGCCCGCGCCTGGGCGGTGGACGGCACGCCATGGGATTTCGGCCATGAATTGCTGCCCGACAACCTCGACAAGATCGAGGACAGCATCGCCTTCGCCTACCGCCGTTTTCCGGTGCTGGAACGCGCCGGGGTGAAATCGGTGATCCACGGCCCCTTCACCTTCGCCCCCGACGGCAACCCGCTGATCGGCCCGGTGCCGGGGCTGCGCGGCTACTGGGCCGCGGCGGCGGTGATGGCGGGCTTCAGTCAGGCCGGCGGCGTCGGCCTGATGCTGGCGCAATGGATGACGACAGGCGAATGCGAACGCGACGTCACCGCCATGGACGTGGCCCGCTACGGCGACTGGATCGGCCCCGGTTATACCCGCCCAAAGGTGGTCGAGAACTACCAGCGCCGGTTCTCGGTCAGCTACCCGAACGAGGAACTGCCCGCCGCGCGCCCGCTGCGACAGACGCCGGTCTACGACATCCTCGACGGCATGGGCGCGGTCTGGGGCCATCAATACGGGCTGGAGGTGGCCAACTACTTCGCCCACAAGGGCGAGCCGCGCCATGAGACGCCGTCGTTCCGCCGCTCCAACGCGCACCAGGCCACGGCGCGCGAGGTGGCAACGGTGCGCGGCGCCGTGGGCATCAACGAGACCCACAATTTCGGCAAGTACCGCGTGCATGGCCCCGGCGCGCGGGCCTGGCTCGACCGCGTGATGGCGGGCCGCATCCCGGCGCCGGGGCGCATGAGCCTGAGCCCGATGCTGTCGCCGCGGGGGCGGCTGATGGGCGATTTCACCATTTCCTGCCTGGGCGAGAACAGCTTCCAGTTGACCGCCAGTTACGGCGCACAGGCCCAGCACATGCGCTGGTTCGACCATCACCGCGCCGAGGGCGTACAGGTCGAGAACGTCAGCGACAGCCTGACCGGGTTCCAGATCGCCGGTCCGAAAGCGCGCGATGTCTTGCACGATTGCACGCTGCGTGACGTCTCCGACATGGCGTTCATGGATGTGCGCAAGATGACCCTGGGCCTGGTCGAATGCCTGGTGCAGCGGGTCAGCTTCACCGGCGACCTGGGCTACGAGATCTATTGCGACCCGATGGCGCAACGCGCCCTGTGGGCCACGCTGTGGGCAGCGGGGCAGCCGCACGGCATGCGCCCCTTCGGCATGCGCGCGATGATGTCGCTCAGGCTCGACAAGTTCTTCGGCGCCTGGCTGCGCGAATACGGCCCCGACTACACGCCCGGCGAGACCGGCATGAGCCGCTTCATCGCCTGGTCCAAACCGACCGACTTCATCGGCCGCGCCGCCGCCGAGGCCGAACGCGCCGCCGGCCCGGCGCGGCGTCTGGTGCCGTTCGAGGTGGCCGCCAGCGACGCCGACGTGCACGGATTCGAGCCGATCTGGCTTGACGGCACGGTGCAGGGGTTCTGTACCTCGGGGGGCTATTCGCACCATGCCGGGCTGTCGGTAGCGCTCGGCCTCATCCCCGCGGCCCACGCCGACAACCCGGACCTGCGCGCCGAGATCGAAATCCTGGGCGAGATGTGCCCGGCGCGGCGGCTGTCGCAACCGCTGTTCGACCCCGACGGCGCGCGCATGCGCGGCTGACGCGCGCTGTGCCCCCCGCGCGGCGCGGGCCGAGACCGCAGGTGCCTCCGGCGGGAGTATTTGGGGAAAGATGAAGCCCGGCGCCGTGCTTCTTCTGGCCGCAAGTATCCCGGGGTGAATTGGCCGCAAGGCCAAGAGGGGCAGCGCCCCTGCCCCGGCATCATGTGTGGCGCAGCCACGCCGATTCGAGGCACCCCGTTGCCGGGCTCAGCCCTCGATGCGCGTGAGGTCGGCCACGGCCAGGCAGGTGGCGCGGATCTGGCCCAGCAGGTTGAGCCGGTTGCGCCGCACCACGTTGTTGTCGGCGTTGACCTGCACCGCCTCGAAGAAGGCGTCGATGGGCGCGCGCAGGGCGGCCATGGCGGCCATGGCGGCGGCGAAATCCTCCGAGCCCATCGCGGGTTGAATGGCCGTGTCGGCCTGTTTCAGCGCCGCGAACAGCGCGCGTTCCTCGTCGGATTCGGCGAATTTCGGGTCGGCGCCGAAGGAGTATTCCACGCCGTCGTTTTCCTCGGCCTGGGTGAGGATGTTGTTGGCGCGCTTGAAGCCCTGAACGAGGTTCTCGCCATCGTCGGTTTTGAGAAAATCGCTCAGCGCGCGGGCGCGTTTGACCAGCAGCGTCAGGTCGTCGCTGCCCTCCATGGCAAGGCAGGCGTCTATGACGTCGTGGCGGATGCCCTCGTCACGCAGGTGGACTTTGAGGCGGTCGTGGAAGAACGCGAGCAGGTCAAATGTCTTGTCCGTTGTTGTCTCAGATAGCTCTTGCCTTTCTTCAGGCGGCAGTTTCGACGGGAGGTTTCTGTCAAGAATATCTGCTTCTATCTTTTCGCCAACTTCGCCGAAACCAACAGTATCAAGCCGCTCTGCCAAATTTCCAATTCGTTCACGCAAAACTTGGCCTTTGTATCCAATCAAGTGGCCAACGACCTGCATCCCCAAGATGCGCGCGAATGACCATTCCAAAGGCTCCCCAAACCGCAATCCATTCCCCAACACCAACCGGATCACCCCAAGCGCCGCCCGCCTCAGCGCGTAGGGGTCTTTCGAGCCGGTGGGTTTCTCGTCGATGGCCCAGAAGCCGGTCAGCGTGTCGATCTTGTCGGCGAGCGCCACGGCGACCGAAACCGGTGCCGAGGGCACGGCATCGCCCGGCCCGAGCGGCTTGTAGTGTTCTTCGCACGCTTCGGGCACGCCGTCGTCATGCCCCGCCGCTTGCGCGTAGTAGCGGCCCATCACGCCCTGCAGTTCGGGGAATTCGCCCACCATTTCCGATTGCAGGTCGGCCTTGGCCACGCGCGCGGCCTCGGCGGCCAGGTCGGGCTTGGCCCCCACCAGCGGCGCGATTTCTCGCGCCAGTGCCTCGATCCGCGCGACGCGGTCGGCCTGTGACCCCAGCTTGCGGTGGAAGGTGACGTCGGCCAACCCTTCCGCCATGCCCTCCAGCCCACGTTCGCGCACAATGCGCAAATCGTTTTCCCAGAAAAACTTGGCGTCCGACAGCCGCGCCGACAGCACCTTCTGGTTGCCCGCCAGGATCGTCGCGCCATCATCGGGCGCCTCGATATTGGCGACGGTGATGAACCGCTCGATCCGGCCCGTGGCGGGGTTGCGCACCGAGAAGAACTTCTGGTGCTCCTTCATCGAGGTTTGCAGCACCTCCGCCGGCAGGTCGAGGAAATCGCTGCCGATCTCGCCCATCAGCACCACCGGCCATTCGACCAGCCCGGCCACCTCGGCCAGCAGGCCGGGGTCGTCGACCAGTTCCAGCCCGCTGGCGAAGGCGCGGTTTTCCGCCTCCTGCCGGATATGGGCGGCGCGTTCATCGGCGTCGAGCATCACCTTCCCGGCACGCAGCCGCGCGGCGTAGTCGCCGAAGCTGCTGACCGTGATCCGCCCCGGCGACATGAAGCGGTGCCCGCGCGTGGTGTTGGCGGCGGTGATGCCGTCGATTTCCAGCGGCACGGTGCGCGATTCACCCGTGTCGTCGGTGAGGATGCACACGATGCCATGCAGCGGGCGCACCCATTTCAGGCTGCCCGCGCCCCAGCGCATGGATTTCGGCCAGGGGAAATTACGGATCACGGTTTCGAGCACCTCGGCGACGATGTCCGCGGCCGGGCGGCCGGGGTGCTCGATCACCGCCAGGTAGACGCGCCCCTTCTTGTCGTCGCGTTCCTGCAACTGGTCGCGGGTGACGCCGGCGCCGCGCAAAAAGCCCTCGATCGCCTTGTCGGGCGCGTCCACGCGCGGGCCGCGGCGTTCCTCGCGGCGGGTGGGGCTCTGGTCGGGCAGGTCGTGCACCGACAGCGCCAGCCGCCGCGGGGTGTGGTGCGCCACCGCGCCGGAATAGGTCAGCCCCGCCTCGACAAGGCCGTCGGTCATCCGCTGGCGCAGGTCCTGCGCGGCGCGTGCCTGCATGCGGGCGGGGATTTCCTCGGAAAACAGTTCGATAAGCAGATCGGCCATGTCAGTACCCTTCGGGCGGAGTGGGGCAATCGGCGGGGACGGCGTTGCCGTCGAACACCTGCTCACCGCAACGGTTGAGCTGGTGCCAGGCAAAGCCGCGCCCGTCGGGCAGGACCGCAACGACGCGGTCGACGCCGTATTCGATGTCCTTTTCGCCGATAAAGGCGCGCGCGGTACCGGCCTCGAGCGCGGCGCCGATCTCGCCGGCGTCGAAACAGCCGAACCAGCCCGGCGCGTTGAGCGGCACCGCCCGGCCCGGGTAGGGCGCGTATTTCTCGGCCAGTGCATCAAGGCTCAGCCCGGTGGTAAAGCAGGCGCGGTAGCGGATCGGCGAGCTGTCGGCGTCGATGGCGCGGAAATCGTCGTGCGTGACCGGCTCGGGCGTGCCCGAGGCCCGCGCGACCATTTGCACGTCGCCCGGCCCGGCGGGCGCGACACGCTCGTAGAACGCGTAGACCTGCAGGTAATATAGCGCCGCGCCCCCCAAGGTGGCAGTGACGAGGATGATGACCGCGAGGATCTTTCCGGTGGTCACGCCTGCCACCCCCCGGCGTCGGTCTGCAGATAGGCGTCGGCGCATTGCTTCGCCAGCGTGCGCACACGGCCGATATAGGCCTGCCGTTCGGTGGGCGAGATCACGCCGCGCGCATCCAGCAGGTTGAAGATGTGGCTGGCCTTGATGCACTGGTCGTAGGCGGGGTGCGCCATGACGATGCGCTTGCCGGTTTTGGGGTCGTCGTCGGGCTGGGCGAGGATCGCGGCGCATTCGGCCTCGGCCTCTTCGAAGTGGCGCAGCAAGACCTCGGTGTTGGCGACGTCGAAGTTGAAGCGCGAGTACTCCTCCTCGGTCTGGCGGAACACGTCGCCATAGCTCAGCGGCTGGGGCGCGTCGGGGTCGTTGTAGGGCATGTCCATGACGTGATCGATCCCGAGCACGTACATCGCCAGCCGTTCCAGCCCGTAGGTCAGCTCGCCCGAGACCGGGTGGCAGTCGTGGCCGCCGACCTGCTGGAAATAGGTGAACTGCGACACCTCCATGCCGTCGCACCAGACCTCCCAGCCCAGGCCCCAGGCGCCCAGGGTGGGCGATTCCCAGTCGTCCTCGACGAAACGGATATCGTGCAGCCCCGCGTCGATGCCGATCGCCTTGAGCGAGCCGAGGTAAAGCTCTTGCAGGTCCGGCGGCGAGGGTTTGATCAGCACCTGGTACTGGTAATAATGCTGCAGGCGGTTGGGGTTCTCGCCGTAACGCCCGTCGGTCGGCCGACGCGAGGGCTGCGCATAGGCCGCCGCCCACGGGTTGGGGCCCAACGAGCGCAGCGTGGTGGCGGGGTGGAAGGTGCCGGCGCCGACTTCCATGTCGTAGGGCTGCATGACCGCGCAGCCCTGCCCGGCCCAGTAGGCCTGAAGCCTCAGGATCACCTCCTGGAAACTGCGCGGTTTTTCGCTCTGGCTGCTCATGGTCCCTGCCCCGTTCCTGCCCGTCCGGCCCATTGCGGCGATGCCCGGCACCGCCCCTTGATGCGCGGCACCTACCTACGGCGCGGTGCCGCCGGGGTCAATCGCGGGAAAACCGCCATAAACCTGCTGTACGACGCTTTGTATTTCGCTAAAGATCGGCCAGACTGGACCACGGAAAGCAGCAACAGGGAAGCGTGCCTAGATGATCAGAATTCTCGCCATCGCATTGATTTGGTTCCTTATCGCAACCCGCGCCGTCCTGGCGCAACAAGATGTCGTCTGGGTGCAGATCGAAGCCGCCGACACGCTCGCCGCCGCGCGCGAGCGCGCCCGCGCCTATTCGGCCGAGGTGCCCGACGTGAACGGGTTTGCGCTGACAAACGGCACCTACGGAATCTCGCTGGGCCCCTATGCCCGCCCTGATGCCGAGCGGGTGTTGCGCGCCTACCGCGCCGAGGGCGTCATCCCCGGCGACAGCTTCCTGATCGGGGCCGGGGCGTTCCGTCAGCAGTTCTGGCCGCGCGGGGCGAACCTGCGGGGCGCGGCGCCGGCCGAACCGGCGGTCGATACCGTCGCGCCCGACCCGGTGGACGACACCGCGGCGCAGGCGCCGGAGGTCACTCAGCAGGCGCGGCCGGACACCGCGCCGGCAGAGCCGCGCGAGGAAACCTTGCGCGAGGCCCGCGCCAGCGAACGGCAGCTCACCCGTGCCGAGCGTGACGCGTTGCAGATCGCCCTGAGATGGGCCGGATACTACGACCACGCCATCGACGGCGCCATCGGGCCGGGCACCCGTGCGGCCATGGCCGAGTGGCAGCGCAACAACGGCTTTGAAGCCACCGGCGTGCTGACCACGCGCCAGCGCGCGCAACTGCTGGCGCAGTACAACGCCGTTCTGGAGGGGTTGGACCTGAGGGTGGTGCGCGACGAACGCGCCGGGATCGAGATGAAACTGCCCATGGGCGTGGTCGAATTCGACCGTGCCCAATCGCCCTTCGTCCACTACACTCCGACCGGCGAGGTGCAAGCGCGCGTCCTGCTGATCAGCCAGCCGGGTGACCGCGACACGCTGTTCGGCCTTTACGACATCATGCAGACGCTCGCAATCGTGCCGCCCGAGGGCCCGCGCGAGCGCGGGCGCGACAGTTTCGAGCTGGTCGGCATCGGCAGCGATTTCATTTCGCATACCCAGGCGAGCCTGCGAAACGGGCGGATCAAGGGCTTTACCCTGGTCTGGCCCACCGGCGACGACGCACGGCGCGGGCGGCTGTTGCGCGAGATGCAGACCAGTTTCACCCCCATCGACGGCGTGTTGGACCCCGGCGCCGGCTCCGATGCGGCGCAGGACGTGGACTTGGTTTCGGGGTTGGAGATTCGCAAGCCGCGGCTGTCGCGCTCGGGCTTCTACACGGATGCGCGCGGCACGGTGGTGACCACCACGCAAGCGGTCGAGGAATGCACGCGCATCACGTACGACAGTGGCACCACGGCCGAGGTGGTACGCAGCGATACCTCGCTTGGCGTGGCCGTGTTGCGCCCCGGGACGCCGCTGGCGCCGCCGACGGTGGCAATGCTGCGGTCAACCGACCCGCGGCTGCAATCGGACGTGGCCGTGGCGGGGTATTCCTATGGCGGGGATCTCGGCGCGCCGACGGTGACCTTCGGCAAGCTGGCGGATATCAACGGGCTGAACGGCGAGACCTATCTCAGCCGGCTGGCACTCGACGCGCTGCCGGGCGATGCCGGCGGGCCGGTGGTAGATGCCGGCGGCACCGTCCTGGGCATGCTGTTGCCGCGCCCTGGGGAGGGCGCCCGCAAGCTCCCCGAGGGGGTGCAGTTCGCGGCCGACGCCGACGCCATCGCGGCGCTGCTGGAGGATGCCGGGCTGCAGGCGCGCCGCGGCGAGGCGCAGCCGCGGTTGGCGCCCGAGGCGTTGACCGACCGCGCCGCCGCAATGACCGTGCTGGTCAACTGCTGGGACGAATGACAGCCCCGCGCGCGGCGCTCTTTCGAGGCGTCGCGCGCGGTTGGGCGGATGATCAGATGTAGAACGTGTCGCGAAAGACGTGGCGCGCGATGTTGTCGCGGGTCAGGCCCATCTGATGCAGTTCGGCATCGGACTTGGCGTTGAGCGCCTCGATCTGGTCGACCCGGGAGCGCTGGTGCAGGTAGCGGCGGAAGCCCCGGCCGATACCGGCGAACAGGCTGGTGGCCGCGTTGCGCAGCACGGGCGTTTGATGGCGGATGTCGGTTGCGTGAGTCGTCATGTGGAAACCTCGCATGTCTCTTCAGTCTGGTTTCCTCCCTTGCTACCAAGATAGGTCAGCAAGCTTGACGCGACAACGCCCATCCCGGCATGCCCGCCTTGCGCCGGGCGCAAGGCCCCGCGCGCCCCATGCGCACAAAGCACAAGGACCGCCCCGCGCATAGGCGGGACGGCCCTGAAGTCGTTGGCGGTGCTGCGCGCGATCAGCGATCGGCGAGGCGGTCAAGAGTGCGCACGACGCCCATCCGCAAACCGCTGAGGAAGGCGGCGGTGTAGTCGGCAAGGGTCATGGCAGGGGCGGCGCGGGTAATGCGAAGCGTGGTCATGGGCGCACCTTTCAGGGCTGGGGGCAAGACATAATCGTCTAATCCGCACCTAGGGTGTCGCTGCCCCGATAACCACTGCTATTTTGTCAGGGCTGCCCTGCGTTTTCTGCAACGCGGAAGCGGGTGTTCCAATCCGTTCAGCCGACGTGAAACAGGGTCGTGAACAACCGCGGGTCAAGGCTTTCGGCCTCGAAGGTTGGCCCCTCGGTCAGGATGCTGACCGCATCGTGGCTGTGCAGGCTTTCCTGGTGGCTGGCGACGACGCGAAAGTCGCCCACACGCGGGTCGCGCGCGAGCGCGTCGCAAAACAACCGCGCCGCATCCTCGACGAAAATCGGGTTGGCGGCGTTCAACTCGGCGAAGGCCTGTTCGTCCTCGCGCTTGACCATCACCTGGGTCTCGGTCGGCACGGCGCTACGGGCCATGTCGATCATGTCCTCGAACCACAAACGCTCGGGCCCTTCGCTGACCACCGACAGCCGCGCAACCGAGCGTTGCGAATGCGGCGTGGCCAGTTGCCCGCGTGCCTGCCGGGCGTGTTCGCTCAGTTCCAGCGAGCACGGGCAGGTCGAGGAATAGACGTAATCAAGGTGGATGATCTTCTTGCGCTGGCCGGCGCTTTCGACCAGTTCCAGCGCGATGTCGTAGTACTGGTAGCCTTCCAGCCCCGAGCGCAGCGACTCCACCTTGACCGGGTAGGACAGGCGCATCTGGATGCGCGCGTCGAGGCTGTCCAGATCGGCCTTGTAGTCGTCGAGCGCCGCCTCGATCACCCCGAAGCTGAAGGTTTTTTCGGCATGCTTGTAGAACGAGCGCATGATGCGGGACATGTTGATGCCCTTCTTGTCAGCCTCCAGGCTGACGGTGCCGGTGACACTGGCCTCAAGCGTCAGGTCGCCGTTGTCGCGGCTGCGAAACCTGATCGGCAGGCGGAAATTGGAAATGCCCACATGCTGGATCTGCCGGCGTGCGCCGCGGATCAGGTTGGCGGGGCCATTTTGCAGGTCGGGCATGGTGGCCTTGTAGGCGGCGTCGGCCTCGAACCCGTGCGGGTAGTCGCGCGACAACGCCGGGTACCCGCCCTGCCCGGCCTCGGTGAATAGCCGCGCCAGCGCCGGGTCCAGCGCGGCGATCTCGTCATCGCTGGCGCCGGCGGCCCAGGCGCGCAACCGTGCCAGCGCCTCGGCGGCCTCCGTGCGGTCTGGGTGGTCGGCGTCGATGTCCGGCGCATGGATGTTCATCCTGTCTCTTATACACATCTCCGAGCCCACGAG
>NZ_JAGXFK010000038.1 GCF_024637375.1 Sediminimonas sp.
GCCCCCGGTCGTCGTTTCGGGGCTGCCGAACATGACGCCGATCTTCATGCGGATCTGGTTGATGAAGATGACCATACATTTGCTGCGGCTCATCGAGCCGGTCAGCTTGCGCATCGCCTGGCTCATCAGCCGCGCCTGCACGCCGACGCTGCTGTCGCCCATGTCGCCTTCCAGTTCGCTCTTGGGCGTCAGGGCCGCGACCGAGTCGACCACGACTAGGCTGACCGCGCCCGAGCGCACCAGCGTATCGGTGATCTCCAGCGCCTGTTCACCGGTATCGGGCTGCGAGATCAGCAACTCGTCCAGGTCGACGCCAAGCTTGCGCGCGTATTGCGGATCGAGCGCGTGCTCGGCATCGACGAAGGCGCAGACGCCGCCCAGTTTCTGCTCCTCGGCGACGCAGTGCAGCGTCAGCGTCGTCTTGCCCGAGCTTTCGGGCCCATAGATCTCGACGATCCGGCCCTTGGGCAGGCCACCGATCCCCAGGGCGATATCGAGCCCCAGCGACCCGGTCGAGGTCGATTCGATATCACGGATGGCGTTTTCACCGCCCATCTTCATGATCGACCCCTTGCCGAACTGCCGTTCGATCTGTGCCAGCGCGCTGTCGAGCGCCTTCTGCTTGTCTGCGTTTTTCTTGCTGTCCATCGAGAGAAGATCTGCCGTTGCCATTGGATTTGGCTCCTTATTTCACGAAAAGCGGGGGCGCGGCAATCGCCGCCTTTGTTCCGCTTATGTTCCATCTCCATATGAGCACAAAATGAGAACATTGCAAATTAAATTTGCTACCGCCACTGTTGCCGGCGGAAATTAAGGAATGGTTTACACTGGAAAGATCGCACCGGATCGGGAACAACTGGCCCATGCTGGTTTTCTGGAAGCAAAGACTCGTTTTCCTGTCGGTCCCCAAGACCGGCACCACGGCCTACGAGGCGGCGCTGGCGCCGGTGGCGTCGATGGCGATTCTGGAACCGCCCGGGCTGAAGCATGCCCCGCTCTACCGCTACAACCGGTTCTTCCGGCCGATGTTCGAGAAAGCCTGCGAGACCGACGACATGGAAACCCTCGCGGTGGTCCGCGAACCGATCAGCTGGCTGGGTAGCTGGTACCGGTATCGCCGCCGGCCATTCATGCGCGGGCAGCCCAATGCCACCTTCGATATCAGCTTCGAGCAGTTCGTCGAAGGGTATATGCAAGGCCAGCAGCCGGGCTTTGCCAATGTCGGCAGCCAGGCAAAATTCCTTGCGCCGCGGCCCAACGGAACGCGGGTCAACTACCTATTTCGCTACGAGGATCAGCCGGCGCTGATCGCGTTTCTGCAAGAACGACTGGACACGCGGATCGACCTGCCGCGCCTGAACGTCTCACCCGAGATGGACCTGCACCTGTCGCCGCAGGTGGAGGCGCGCCTGCGGCGCAAATGCGCCGCCGAGTTCGAGTTGTGGGATTGCGCCGGCACCTGACCCGCGGCGGCGGTCACCGCAATTGCCGCGATACCGTTTCGGTGAGTTCCGACAGCGAAAACGGCTTGGGCAGGAACACCGAGTTGGGAATCCGCGCCTGCACGTCGCCGAAGGCCTCCTCGGCATAGCCCGACACGAAGATGACCCGCACGCCGGGGCGTTGCTTGAGCGCCTCGACGACCCAGCTCGGCCCGTCCATTCCGGGCATCACCACGTCGGTCACGAACACGTCGACGGCAAGGGTGTCGTCCTGCAATGTCTCAAGTGCCGCCTCGGCCGAGTCGGCCTCCAGAACGGTATACCCGCGCAACCGCAAGGCCCGCGCCGCGAAGGCGCGCACCGGCGCCTCGTCCTCGACCAGCAGGACGATACCGTCCGCCGGCTCCCTGGCCAGCGCATTGGCCGGGCGCGGGGCCGGCGCGGCCGCGTCGTCAACGCTCTTCTGGTGACGCGGGAAGATCAGCGAGAAGGTGCTGCCGCTGCCGGGCACGCTGTCGGCAAAGATATAGCCGCCGCTTTGCTTGACGATGCCGTAGGCCGTCGAAAGCCCCAGGCCGGTGCCTTCCCCGGTGCGCTTGGTGGTGTAGAACGGCTCGAAAATCTTGGGCAGCCGCTCGGGGTCGATTCCGACTCCGTCATCGGACACCATGACCCGGATATACGCGCCCGGCGGCACCACCGCGCGGTCGCGATGCAACGGCTCGTCCAGGGTCATGCAATCGGTGCGGATCTGGATTTCGCCACCGTCGGTCATCGCGTCGCGGGCATTGACTACGAGGTTCATCAACACCTGTTCGAGCTGCCGCTTGTCGGCCCTGATCATCGGCTGCGCGGGATCGTGCGTCAGGCTCAGCCGCACCCGTTCCCCGACCAGCCGGTTGAGCAGGTGGGTGAGATCGGAAAGCGTATCGCGCAGGTCAAGCACCTCTGGCCGCAGAGTCTGCTTGCGCGAAAACGCCAGCAACTGCCCCACCAGCGCGGCGGCGCGGTTGGCGTTCTGGCTGATCTGCACGAGGTCGGCATAGGCCGGGTCGCCCTGGTCGTGGCGCAGCAGCAGCAGGTCGCAGTGCCCCGTGATCGCCGTCAGCAGGTTGTTGAAATCATGCGCGACGCCACCGGCGAGTTCGCCGATGGCCTGCATTTTCTGGCTTTGAACGAATTGCGCCTCCAACGTTTTGAGCTTGGTGGCATCGTTGAGCACGGCGATCAGGGCCGGCGCGCCATCCGCGTCGACCCGCGTCAGCGTGACCTGCACGAACATCTCGCTATCGGTCCGCGACAGGCGCAGAAATTCGGAACTGCGCGCCGGGCGCCCCGCCGCGGCCTCCTCCAGCCAGTCCGCGATCGAGCGGCCGAGCCCCTCCATCAACTCCGGCAGGCGCCGCCCGTGGCACCGCCCTGCGCCCAGAAGGTCGCGCGCCAGCCGGTTTGACAGCGTGATCCTGCCGGAGTCGGCATCGAGACGCAGCAGCGCGACCGGCAGATCCTCGAAAAAGCGCCATCCGTCGTCACCCGTGTCCGCGGCGGCCGGCGCCTTGGCGGGCACCAGGACGATCTCGCGGCGACCGCCCGTCGATGGGCTCTCGGAGACGAGGCAGGCACGCGGCCCTTCGGCCGTGGTGACGGTATTGATCTCGCCCGGTCGCGGCGGCGCGCCATCGAACAGGCGTTCGATCGCCTTGGCCCGCCCGCCCAGGAATTTCCGCGCCGCGTCGTTCATGTAAAGGATGGTGCCACCCCGCCCCACCGTCATCGCCGGCAAGCGCGCCGCGCCGCCGCACTGCCCGGGCGCGGGGCGGTCGGCGACGTCTTCCAGCCGCCACAGGAAGGCGTCGCTGCCCAGCCGGTGCACGGCGATGCGCATATGCCCCTGCCGCAGCACCACGTCCTCGCGCGCGGCGCCGTCGGCCTGCGCGCGTGCCTGCAACCGGTATAGCGCCATCGCCGGGTTGGCAAAGACGTCCGGAAGCAGGCCAGCCACGGTGGCATCGCCGGACAGATCGAAGTGCGCCTGCGCCGCGGCGTTGGCATGCAGGATCGCGCCATCGGCATCGGCCAGCAGGCTGGGCGCGGCGTCGTGGGCGATGAAATCGGTGACCGCGCGCACCGCTTGCGCCTTGCGGCGGCCGTGCCGCCAGGCGACGAGCGCCGCCAGCGCCATGACTGCCAGCATCGCCCCCGCAACGGCGAGCAATGCGGCAGCAAGCGCCGCCCCCGGCACCACCAGCGCGGCGGCCGCGGTCGAAACGCCCACGCCCACTACCACCGCCCGGCGGCGCAACAACCGGGCCGAAACACGTGTGATCGGCCCGGGAGAGACCGCCGCGAATGACACTGGCCACCTCCGAAAATTGATTCGCCCGCACCCCATTGCAACGGGCAAAGCCTTAACCGCCGCTTAATCCGTCCAAGTATGCGGGGTAACGGCGCGGTTGATCAATGCCGGTCGCGGCGAAGGTGCGCGGTGAAGAACCCGTCGCCCGAGGCCCCCGGCACCCATTGCCGGCTGTGGTGTTGGTGCCAGCCGGGATGGCGGGCGAGGAAAGCGTCCACCCGGGCGGTGTTTTCCGACGCCAGGATCGAGCACGTCGCATAGGCAAGCGTCCCGTTTGCGCCCGTCAGGGCGGCCGCCTGATCGAGGATCGCGTCCTGGCGCGCGTGCAGCCGCTCCAGTGCCTCGGGGGTCAGCCGCCACTTCGCATCCGGCGCGCGCCGCCACGCCCCGCTGCCCGAGCACGGCACATCGCACAGCGCGAGGTCGAACGGCGCCTGCGCGTGGGCCTCGGCCAATGTCACCCGGTCGATGTGCACCCCCGCCCGCGCCGCGCGCTGCGGCAGATCGCGCATGCGATCCGGATCGGCGTCATGGGCAAAGGCGGCGATATCGGCGCGCCCGGTCATGGCCAGCGCCTTGCCACCGCCGCCAGCGCAGAAATCCAGTGTTTTCATGCCAGTTGTGAGGTGAAGTTCATCCACGACCGCCTGGCTTGCACCGTCTTGCAACTCGACCAGACCGTCGCGGTAGGCGGCACTGCCACGGATGCGCCGGGCGCCATCGACGACCCGCAGCGCCGAGGGCGAGATCGCGTCGGGCTCGGCCGTCACCCCGTCATCGGCGAGGCGGTCGCGCGCCTCATCGCGCCCACCCGCGCGCAGATTAACGCGCAGCATGACCGGCGCGCGTCGGCGCAACTGCGCGGCAAGCGCGGCCGCGCCCTGCTCACCCGACTCGCGGCAAAGCAGCGCCCAGAGCCAATCGGGCAGGTCCATCGCTTCGGCGCCCGGCTCGGGCGCGTGGCCGGCGGCCGCTTCCTCGGCGGTCAGCGGCGCCGGCGCGTGCCCCTGTCCGGTGAACAGCGATGCCGGTTCCTCGCCCCGCTCGCGCAGCAGGCCGATCATCACCGCTCGCCCCGTCATCGCGCCACCGCGCGCGGCGGCCGAGCGCAGCCGGCGCAGCGCGTCGAAGACGTGATCGCGCACCGCCGCCCTGTCGCCCGAGCCCGCGTAGCGCGCCCCGCGCGCCCAGCCGGTCAGCGCCTGCTCGGCCGGCGTGCCGGCGATGACGCGATCCAGCACCTCGGCGGCGGCAGCGATACGGGCCGCCGGCGTCATTTCGTATTCACGGGAACTGTGGCCCCTAACCTGTTGATAACCAACAAATCAACCGATTTGGTAGTTGGGGCTTTCACGGGTGATCTGGACATCGTGCACATGGCTTTCATGCAGGCCGGCGTTGCTGATCCGCACAAACGTGCAGTTGCGGCGCATGTCTTTGATATTGGCGCACCCGGTATAGCCCATGGCCGCGCGGAGCCCGCCGACCAACTGGTGGATGACCGCGCCCGCCGCCCCCTTGTAGGGAACCTGCCCCTCGATCCCCTCGGGCACCAGCTTGTCGCTGGCGGCGTCCTTCTGGAAATAGCGGTCGGCCGACCCGCGCGCCATCGCGCCGAGGCTGCCCATGCCGCGGTAGCCCTTGAAACTGCGCCCCTGGTAGAGAATGACCTCGCCGGGGCTTTCATCGGTTCCCGCGAGCATCGAGCCGACCATCGCGCACGAGGCACCCGCCGCGATCGCCTTGGCGAAATCGCCCGAGTACTTGATGCCGCCATCGGCGATCACCGGTACGTCGCCCGCCGCCGCGGCGCAATCCATCACCGCCGTCAGTTGCGGCACGCCGACACCCGCGACCATCCGTGTGGTGCAGATCGAGCCCGGCCCGATGCCCACCTTGATGGCGTCGGCGCCCACGCCGATAAGCGCGCGCGTTGCCTCGGCAGTGGCCACGTTGCCGGCCACCACCTGAACGTCGCCCGACAGCGCCTTGGCACGCGCCACTGCCTCGGACACGCCCGCGGAATGGCCGTGCGCGGTGTCGATCACCACCATGTCGACGCCCGCGTCGACCAGCGCCTGCGTGCGCTCGAACCCGGCATCGCCCACGGTCGAGGCCGCCGCGACGCGCAAACGGCCCAGGTTATCCTTGCACGCCGACGGGTTGAGCACCGCCTGTTCGGTATCCTTGAGCGTCAGCAGCCCGGTCAGCTTGCCCTCGGCGTCGGTGACCAGCAGCTTCTCGATCCGCCGGGCCTTCATCAGGGCCTTGGCCTCTTCGCGGTCGGCGGGCTCGCGAAGAATGGCGAGGTTGTCGGCGCTCATCATCACCCGTACCGGGGTGGCGTCGTCCTCGGCGAAGCGCATGTCGCGATTGGTCACGATGCCCACGACATGCCCGCCCGCGTCCACCACCGGAAAGCCGGTGACACGGTAGCGTTCCTGCAGCGCCTTGGCATCGGCCAGTGTCTGGTCGGGGGTCAGCGTGATCGGGTTGTAGACGATGCCCGATTCGAATCGCTTGACCCGGCGCACCTGCTGCGCCTGTTCCTCGACGCTCAGGTTGCGGTGAATCACCCCGATGCCGCCGAACTGCGCCATGGTGATGGCCATACGCGCCTCGGTAACCGTATCCATGGCCGACGAAAGCAGCGGGATGTTGAGGGCAATGTCGCGGGTCACCCGGGTGCCGGTATCTGCCGCCGCCGGCAGCACGTCCGACGCGGCGGGCACCAGCAGGACATCATCAAAGGTGAGCGCCTCACGAATCTGCATCGCAATCTCTCCATGCACGGGGTTCGTTTGGCACGTCCCTATTTCACGTCTGGGCCATGGATGAAAGGGCGATTTCCCGCCCGTCGCCGCGTCGGGCCGGGTCGATCGCATCGCACAAGGCACCCCACGCACGGAATGCGCGCACGATGCCGTGAAAATGACGCAGCCACGCGATTATCTGACGCTCCTCGCCTTTTTCCATGGCCAAAGCGCCATATGGTCGTGCCGACCGGCAGCGCACAGACAGGACATCACCGATGAGCACCGATCCTCTCGTGGTTTTCACCCCATCGGGCAAGCGGGGCCGGGTTCCCAAGGGCACCCCGGTACTGAGCGCGGCGCGGCAACTGGGGGTGGACCTCGATTCGGTCTGTGGCGGCCGCGGCATCTGTTCGAAATGCCAGATCGCGCCGGCCTTCGGCGCGTTTTCCAAGCACGGGCTGACCTCGACCCCCGAGGCGCTGTCGGAATGGAACGCGACCGAGCAGCGTTACCACGACAAGCGCGGGCTCAAGCCGGGGCGCCGGCTGGGTTGCCAGGCCACCGTGCAGGGCGACGTGGTGATCGACGTGCCGCCCGAGTCCCAGGTCCACAAGCAGGTCGTCCGCAAGGCCGCGACGGCACGCGACATCGTGATGGACCCGGCGACGCGGCTATATTTCATCGAGGTGGCGCAACCCGACATGCACGAGCCCACCGGCGATTTCGAGCGCCTGGCGCGTGCCCTGGCGGCACAGTGGGACATCACCGGCGTCACCGCCGCGCCCGACCTGCTGGCGCGGCTGCAACCGGCGTTGCGCAAGGGCGACTGGCAGGTGACGGTTGCCCTTCACCACGATCACACCGGCGCCCCTCCGCGGGTGATCGAGGTCTGGCCCGGTCTGCACGAAGGCGGCATCTACGGGCTGGCGATCGACCTTGGCTCGACCACCATCGCCGCGCATCTGGCCGACCTGGTGGATGGGCAGGTGCTGGCCTCGGCAGGGGTGATGAACCCGCAGATCCGCTTTGGCGAAGACCTGATGAGCCGCGTCTCCTACGCGATGATGAACCCCGGCGGCGAGCAGGAGATGTGCCGCGTGGTGCGCGAGGCGATCGACACCCTGATCGGCGAACTGGCCGGCGAGGCGGGCATCGCGCCCGAGTTGATCGTCGAGGCGGTGATCGTGTGCAACCCGGTCATGCACCATCTGTTGCTGGGCATCGACCCGGTCGAGCTGGGCCAGGCGCCGTTCGCGCTGGCGACCTCCGACAGCATTTCGATGCCGTTTGCCGCGCTCGATATGCGTGTGCCCAACCCGCGCGCGCGGCTCTATATCCTGCCGTGTATCGCCGGGCACGTGGGCGCCGATGCCGCCGCGGTGGCGTTGTCGGAAGAGCCGCACAAATCCGACGACCTGGTGCTGGTCGTCGACGTGGGCACCAATGCCGAGATCCAGCTTGGCGACAAATCCCGCGTGCTGGCGTGCTCGTCGCCCACTGGCCCGGCCTTCGAGGGCGCCCAGATCAGCGCCGGCCAGCGCGCCGCGCCCGGGGTCATCGAACGGGTCGAGATCGACCCGGCCACCAGGGAACCGCGCTTTCGCGTCATCGGGGTCGAGCCGTGGTCGGACGAGGATGCCTTCGCCGAGGCCGTCGCCGCCACCGGCATCACCGGCATCTGCGGCTCCGGCATCATCGAGGCGGTGGCCGAAATGCGCATGAGCGGGGTCGTCGATGCCTCGGGGCTGATCGGCTCGGCCGCGCAGGTGGGCACCGACCGCTGTATCGCCGAGGGCCGCACCCACGCCTATGTCATCCACGACGCGCGCGATGCGGGCGGCCCGCTGGTGGCGGTCACCCAGGGCGACATCCGCGCCATTCAACTGGCCAAGTCGGCGCTTTACGCCGGCGCGCGGCTGCTGATGGACGAAATGGGCGTCGATCACGTCGATCGCGTGGTGCTGGCCGGGGCCTTCGGCGCCCATATCAGCCCCAAGCACGCGATGGTGCTGGGCATGATCCCCGACGTGGCGCTCGACAAGGTCACCAGCGCCGGCAACGCCGCCGGCACCGGGGCGCGCATCGCGCTGAGCAACGTCGCCGCGCGCGCCGAGATCGAGCAGGTGGTCCACCGCATCACCAAGGTCGAAACCGCGATCGAGCCGCGGTTCCAGGAACATTTCGTGGCCGCCAACGCGATCCCCCACGCCACCGAGCCGTTTACCCAGCTCAGATCGATCGTGCCGCTGCCCGATGTCAGCTACAACACCCGCGGCGAAGAGGGCGGCACCGGCCGCCGCCGCCGCCGCCGGGGCTAGCCAAACCCGCCGCGCTGCGCCATTGATGGGCCATGAGGCTGACCTGGAACGAAATTCGCGCCCGCGCCGCCCGCTTCGCGGATGACTGGAAAGACGCCCACTATGAAAAGGGCGAGACGCAGAGCTTTTACAACGCCTTCTTTCACATCTTCGGAGTCGAACGGCGGCGCGTGGCCCAGTACGAGCTTTCGGTGGAGCGCACCGGGCGGGCGCGGGGCTTTGTCGATCTGTTCTGGCCGCGCACCCTGATTGTCGAGCAGAAATCGAAAGGGCGTGATCTGTTCAAGGCCGAGCAGCAGGCGCTGGAATACCTGTCCGACATCGCCGATCACGAACAGCCCCGTCACATTCTGGTCAGCGATTTCCAGACCTTCAAACTGACCGATCTCGATAGCGGCGAGGCCACCGCCTTTGCCCTGCAAGACCTGCCCAAGCATATTGAGCGCTTCGGTTTCATCCTTGGCATCCAGCGCCGCCAGTTCCGCGATCAGGATCCGGTCAACATCAAGGCGGCCGAGCTGGTGGGCCTTCTGCATGACGAGATCAAGGCATCGGGTTACACCGGCCACCGCCTCGAACAGTTCCTGGTGCGGATCGTGTTCTGCCTGTTTGCCGACGATACCGGCATCTTTCAGCCCAAGGATATCCTGTGGGAATATTTGGAGAACCGCACCCAGCCCGACGGCTCCGACACCGGTCCGCTGCTGGCGCAGCTTTTCGATGTGCTCAACACGCCCGAGGACGCGCGCTCGCCCCATCTTGACGAGGATCTGGCGAAATTTCCTTATGTCAACGGCGCGCTGTTCGCCGAATACTTCCCGCCGCCGGTCTTCAACGCCGCGATGCGCGCAGCGCTCTTGAACGCTTGCCGGTTCGACTGGACGCCGATCAGTCCAGCAATTTTCGGCTCGCTCTTCCAGTCGGTGATGGACCCGGCGGAGCGCCGCGCGAAAGGCGCCCATTACACCACCGAACAGAACATCCTCAAGGTGATCGAGCCGCTGTTCATGGACGATCTGCGCGCCGAGTTCGACCGGCTGCGCGTGCTCAAGCGTGACAAGCGGCGGCGGCTGACCGCGTTTCAGGAAAAACTGGCCGGTCTTACGTTTTTCGACCCGGCCTGCGGCTGCGGCAATTTCCTGATCATCGCCTACCGTGAACTCAGGCTGCTGGAGCTGGAGCTGCTGCGCGAGCTCAACCCCAGGGGCCAGCGCGAGCTGGACGCCACCATCCTGTCGCTGATCGACGTCAACCAGTTCTACGGCATCGAGTACGAGGAATTCCCTGCCCGCATCGCTGAAACCGCGCTGTGGATGATGGACCACATCATGAACAACCGCCTGTCGCTTGAGTTTGGCGAGGTGTTCACGCGCATCCCCCTGCGGCAAAGCCCCACCATCGTGCATGGCGACGCGCTGGAGACGGAGTGGCGAGCGGTGCTGCCGCCGGAGCGGTGTTCCTACCTGCTGGGTAATCCGCCGTTTGTAGGCGCCAAATACCAAAGCCCCCAGCAGCGCGAACAGGTGCGCCGCATCGCCGATCTGGGCAAATCGGGCGGCACGCTCGATTATGTCTGCGCGTGGTTCATCAAGGCGGGCGAATACGCAGGGCGCGCGGCTGCGGGCGATGGGGCGCGCCCGACCGGGGCGGCGCGGAACGCGCCCGCCTTGGGGGCGGGCGGGCGCGTCCCATCGCTGCGCGATGGGGGGAAGGAATGCCCACGCATCGGCTTCGTCTCGACCAATTCGATCACGCAGGGCGAACAGGTGGCACAGCTTTGGCCGGTGCTGTTCGACCAATGCGGGCTGGAGATTGCCTTTGCGCATCGCACATTCCCCTGGGGTTCCGAGGCGCGCGGCAAAGCCAATGTGCATGTAGTCATCATCGGGCTGGACCGGCGCGAAAACGCGCAGGCCGAGCGGCGGCTGTTTTCCTACCCCGATCCCAAGGGCGCACCCGAGGAAACATGCCACAGGGCGATTTCGCCCTATCTGTTCGATGCCGGGGGGCTGTCTGATCCGCATCTGGTGGTGCGCGAGCAAAGCCGACCGATCAATGGGTTGCAGCGTGTTTTCAGCGGGTCGCAACCTATCGACGATGGCAACTATGTCTTGGATGAAGAGTCGCGCAATCAGCTTCTGGGTGCAGAGCCGAAGGCCAGTGCATATTTGAAGCCATACTTGGCGGCACGCGATTTTCTTCAAGGTGGCTCGCGGTGGGTTCTTTATCTTTCCAACGCCAGCCCTGCAGATTTGCGGCATATGCCAGAAATTCGACGCCGAATTGCAGCCGTTCGGGAGTATAGGCAGAGGAGCAAGAGAAAATCGACAAAGTCAGCCGCTGATTACCCGGCGCAATTTTCTTTCGAGTTGGTTCCAGACAAAGACTTTCTGGTGCTTCCAAAGGTAAGCTCTGAACGAAGGCATTACATGCCCATAGGGTTTTATTCGCCACCCGTGATCCCGAGCGATCTTGTTTTTGTTCGCCCCGAAGCCACACTCTCCGACTTCGCCCTCCTCACCTCCGCCATGCACATGGCGTGGCTGCGCCAGATCGGCGGGCGGCTGAAATCCGATTTCCGCTATTCCATCGGCCTCGTCTACAACACCTTCCCCCTGCCCAAGGGCGACCTGAGCAAACTCGAACCCCACGCCAAGGCCGTGCTCGACGCCCGCGCCCAGCATCCGGGCGCAACGCTGGCCGATCTTTATGACCCCGATCTGATGCCCGCCGACCTGCGCCGCGCGCATGGCGCGCTCGACAAGGCGGTCGATCGGCTTTATCGCCGCTCGGGCTTTGCCTCCGACCGCGAGCGCGTCGAGCACCTCTTTCAACTCTACGAGCGAATGGTCAAACCGCTGCTGGCCAGACCCAAACGCCGCCGCTAGACGCGGCCGCGGCGCGCGAAAACGCACCATCGGCGCGGCATGGGCTGTTGACGGGATCGTGGTGCTGGCGTAATCAGCAGCCTGTCGCGGGTGTAGCTCAATGGTAGAGCAGCAGCTTCCCAAGCTGACGACGAGGGTTCGATTCCCTTCACCCGCTCCAATCCCGAACAGGCATCCCCCGACACTGGTATCGCTGCTGCGCTTGCGCTAGGCACTGTGCAACGCGAACGAGGGCGGCATGCCGACGATCACCACCGTCATCACCACCGTGGCGCTGTTGGCGCTGGGGCTTTGCGGGGGGCTGCTGGCATTGCTGGCCGGCCTGCCCCTGCCCTACATGCTGGGCAGTCTCGTGGCCACGGCGGCCCTGGCGCTGGGGTTCGGGAGGCTGCTGCCCGACGGGTACCTGTTTCCGCAGCGGCTGCGGCTGGTGTTCATCGCCCTGATCGGGGTGATGATCGGGGCGCAGGTGACGCCCGAACTGGTGGCGATTCTGCCGGCGATGGCGGTCAGCTTCGCCGCGCTGGCCGTTTTCGTCGGGGTGGCCCATGCCGGCAATTTCGCCATATTCCACCACCTTGGCGGCTATGACCGCGCCACGGCGTTCTACAGCGCAACGCCCGGCGGGCTGATGGAATCGATCGCCATGGGCGAAGAGGCCGGCGCCAACACCGCGGTGCTGAGCATGCAGCATTTCCTGCGCATCATCCTGGTCATAACGCTGGTGCCGGTGGGCCTGTCGCTATGGTACGGGGCGCCGGTGGGCAGCGCCGGCGGCGCCAGCTTCTCGACCGCGCGGGCGGGGCTGTCCGATCTGGCGCTTGTCGCCGTGGTCGGCGCGGCCGGGCTGTGGCTGGGGCTGCGGTTGCGCTTTCCCGCCGGGCAGTTGACGGGGCCGATGCTGGCGGCGGCGGTGCTGGGGCTTGCGGGCGTCGGCGCGCCCGCCCTGCCCGACTGGCTGATCCATGCGGCGCAGGTGGTGATCGGAACCTCGCTGGGGTTGCGCTTTGCCGGGCTGGGCCGGTCCGACCTGCTGCGGGCGCTGTGGCTAGGGCTGATATCGGTGGCGGCGATGCTGTCGCTGGGCACGGTGATGGCGCTCGGCGTTCACCACGTTTCCGGCACCGCCTTCGACGTGGCGCTGATCAGCTTTGCCCCCGGTGGCGTGACCGAGATGGCGCTTGTCGCACTCAGCCTCGATGCCAACCCGGCGCTGGTCAGCGCTCACCACATCTGGCGCATCGTCCTGACCGTCGTCGAAATTGCCGTTCTGTCGCGGTTGCGGCGCTTTCGCGGGCGCGACGCGCTTTGACAGCCGCCGCCCGGTCACGCTATCTGAACATATGTTCATTTTGAAAGGACGACCCAAACATGCGTATCGAAGACACAGCCGCCATCGTCACCGGGGGCGCCTCGGGGCTGGGCGAGGCAACGGCGCGGGCGCTGGTCGCCGCGGGCGCCAAGGTGACGATTCTCGACCGTGACGCGACGCGCGGCGCGGCGGTCGCCGAGGAGATCGGCGCCACCTTCCATAGCTGCGACGTCACCGACGAGGCCTCGGTGCAGGCAGCCATCGACGCCGCGGTAAGCGCCATGGGCCACCTCAACGCGGCGATCAATTGCGCCGGCATCGCCATCGCGGAAAAGACGCTGGGGCGCGAGGGGCCGCATCGGCTGGAAAGCTTCCGCCGTACTGTCGATGTCAACCTGGTGGGCACCTTCAACGTCGCCCGCCTCGCCGCCAGCGCCATGGCCGAGAACACCGCCTCGCCCGACGGGCTGCGCGGGGTGATCGTCAACACCGCCTCGGTCGCCGCCTTCGACGGGCAGAAGGGCCAGGCCGCCTATGCCGCCTCCAAGGCCGGGATCGCGGGGCTGTCGCTGCCGATGGCGCGTGATCTGGCGCGCGACGGCATCCGCGTCATGGCCATCGCGCCGGGCATCTTCCGCACCCCGATGCTGATGGGGCTGGGCGAGGAGGTGATGAAGGGCCTGGCCGCCGATGTCACCTGCCCCAGGCGGTTGGGCGATCCGGCGGAATATGCCGCCCTGGCGCGGTTCATCATCGAATCCGACTACCTCAACGGCGAAAGCATCCGCCTCGACGGCGCGCTGCGCATGCGCTGAGCCCCCGGCGCCCGCCCGCCCGCGACACCCGGGCACGCGGCGGGCGCTTCATGCGCCAGCGCCCTCGGTCTCGATCTTCAGTTCGTGACCGCAATGCTTGCAATGGATGGCGTCGGGGTCGTGGCGCGACAGCCCGCATTCGGGGCACTTGTACTTGATCTTGGCAGGCACGAAAATCGCCCGCGCCAGCCGCATGAACAGCGCCACACCGAAAACCATGATTACCACCGACAGAACCTTGCCGGTCGTCGAACTCAGGACGATGTCACCAAACCCGGTCGTGGTCAGCGCCGCGACGGTGAAATACAGCGCATCGACATAGCTGGTCAAACCCGGCTCTTCGCCGCCGCGCAGGAAAAACACCACCGCCGTCATCATGAACACGAAAACGAACAGGTTGACCGCCGCGACGATAGCGTCCTCGTGCAGCCGGAAAAAGCGGTTGTCGCGACGCAAATCGCGCAGCACATGGTAGGAATGGATCAGGCGCAATGCCCGCAGCACGCGGAGTACGCCCAATGTCTGCCCCATCAGCGGCGCCAGAACCAGGGAGGCGAGAACCGCGATGTCGGCAATCACGTAAACCTGCCGCAGAAAGCGCAGCCTGTCGGTCGCGATCCACATGCGCGCGCTCAGGTCTGCAAGGATCAGGATGCCCAGGACCACATCGACCAGCATGAGCTGCACCGACATCGGCAATGGCGCGGTCCCGATGAAAAACATGATGGTCACCGCGTCGAAGGCCAGCAACCCATAGCGGAACCGCGTCGCCCGCTTCGACTGGCCGTTGTACAGCAGCCGGATACGATCCTTCACCGTTCTGTCCTTTTTCACCATCGCGACCGGACCCTCATGTCGCCGCCTCGGCCTTTTCTTCCAGCGCCAGCCATTCCTCCTCGGCCGCCGCCAGCGCCTTCTGCCGCGCCGACAGCGCCTGCGTGGCCTTGTTGAACTTGGCCGGTTCGCGCGTATAGAGATCGGGGGCCGACAGGAATTCCTCCAGTTTCGCGATCTCGGCTTCCAGCCGCTCGATCTCGGCTGGCAGCGCACGCCGCCGGTGCTCTTCGGTGAAGGTCAGCGCCGAAGCCGATGCGCCGCCGCTTTCCTGCGTGGCCGGCTTGCCCTGGGCCGGCTTCGGCGCGGGTCTTGCATTGTCCTGCCCGGGTTTGCGCTGCCCGTCCCGGCCCGCGCCATCCCCGGCTGCCTGCGCCCGCTGCGCGCGGTAGTCGCTCCAGCCGCCGGCATAGACGGTGGCGCGCCCGTCGCCCTCCATCGCCACGGTGGCGGTCGCCACGCGGTCGAGGAAGTCGCGGTCGTGGCTGACCAGCAGCACGGTGCCGTCGTAATCGTCCAGCAACTCCTGCAACAAATCCAGCGTCTCGACATCCAGGTCGTTGGTCGGCTCGTCAAGCACCAGCAGGTTGCTTTCGCGCGCCATCAGCCGCGCCAGAAGCAGCCGCGCCTTTTCGCCGCCCGACAGCGCGCGCACCGGCGCGCGGGCCTGGCGCTCGTCGAACAGGAAATCCTTGAGATAGCCGATCACGTGGCGCGGCTGGCCGCGCACCATGATCTGGTCGGCCTTGCCAGAAACGCGCATGTCCTTGTCGCCGGTCAGGCTGTCCCATAGCGTCATGTCGGGATCGAGCTGCGCGCGCGCCTGGTCGAGTACCGCCGGCACCAGGTTGGTGCCGTGGGTGACGTGCCCGCTATCCGGCGCCATCTCGCCCATCAGCATCTTCAGCAGCGTGGTCTTGCCCACGCCGTTGGGCCCGACAAAGGCAATGCGGTCGCCGCGCAGGATGCGGATGGAAAAGTCGCGCAGGATGACGTCGTCGCCGAAGGTTTTCGAGATATTCTCGGCCTCGATCACCTTGCGCCCGGATTTCGGCCCCGATTCGAGCGCCATTTCCGCCGTGCCCTGCCGCCGCGTCTGCCCGGCGCGCTGCGCGCGCATGTCGCGCAGCGCCCGCACCCGGCCCTGGTTGCGCTTGCGGCGTGCGCTGATGCCTTCGACGGCCCAGCGGGCCTCGGCCTTGATCCTGCGATCGAGCTTGTGGCGCTGCTGGTCCTCTTCTTCCCAGACCTTGTCGCGCCAGGCTTCGAACCCTTCGAAGCCGATTTCCTGGCGCCGCACCGCGCCGCGGTCGATCCACAGCGTCGCGCGGGTCAGCGCGCGCAGGAAGGCGCGGTCGTGGCTGATGACAACAAAACCCGCGCGGGTGGATTTCAGCTCCTGCTCCAGCCAGGCGATCGCCTCGATATCGAGATGGTTGGTGGGCTCGTCGAGCAGCATCAACTCGGGCGCCTCGGCCAGCAGGCGCGCCAGCGCCGCGCGGCGCCGTTCGCCGCCCGATGCGGTGGCCACGGGCGTGTCGGGATCGAACTTCAAGCCCTCGGCGGCCATCGAGACGCGGTAGAACTCGGCCTCCGGCAGCGTCGCCGCGGCGAAGGCGCCCAGAGTTTCGAAGCCCTCCATCCGCGGCTCTTGTTCCATGTAGCCCACAATGACGCCGGGGGCGCGGGTGACGGCGCCGGAATCGGCTTCGACCAGCCCCGCCATCACCTTCATCAGCGTCGATTTGCCCGACCCGTTGCGCCCCACCAGCGCCACGCGGTCACCCGGATGAATCACCAGCGAAAGGCCGGAAAACAACGGTGCCCCGCCGAACCCAAGCGAGATGTCGGAAAGTTGTAAAAGCGGTGCGCGTGCCATGGCGTGCAGCTATCCCGCCGCGCGCCCCGGCGTCAAGCGCCGTGCGCGGCCGCTGCGTCACGACGCGACGGCCCGTAACAGCCGTTGGCGCGCCGGCGGGATCGCGGCGATTTCGAGCCCGGTGAAAACGTGCAGCGTGCCGAGCGCGTCGTCGATCACCGCATGGTCGCTGACCCAACCGCCCATCAACAGATAGGTGCGCAGCAGCGGCGGCATGCAGCGCATGGCCCGCGCCGGATCGGCGCTGCACAGACCGTCGATGCCGAACTGCACCACGCGTGGCGCCTTGATCCGCGGCCGCCAGCGACGCGGCGCCTGATGCCGCGCGCCCAACAGGGCGAAGGCATCCGCGTGAACGCGCGCATCGGTGCCGCGAAACGACGAGCAGCCGATCAGCATCTCGGCCTGCCGCGCATCGATGTATTGCGTGAGGGCACCCCAGGCGATGCGCAGGATGTCGGGGTCGCGCCGGTCGGGATCGACGCAGAATCGCCCCATCTCGACCAGCGGTGCCCTGAGCCCGGCCAGCGCCGACAAATCGTAGAACTGGGCCGAATAGCTCTGCCCCGCGGCCCGCCCGTCGCGTAGCGGCAGGATTCGGAAGCAACACACCAGTTGCCCGCCGCCCGTTTCCTCGACCAGGAAATGCCGGCAGCGGGCGTCGAACGCGTCGGCGTCATGTCCCGGCGCCCCGGGCCGGAAACACCGCTGCCTGAGTCGCTGCGCGCGGCGCAGCTCCTCGGGCGTCTCCGCAATCCGGCACCTGTAGCGCCCTTTTTCCAGCTCTGGCATCCGTTCCACTCTGCCCGGTCCGCACCCGCCTGGCCGTTCGCGGGTTCGTGTTGCGCACCGACCTTGCACAGCCTTCATGTCGGGACTGTTACAGCCCGTGCCATCGGCGCGGCCCCGTGCGGGCTCAATTGAGCATGTTATCGGCGCTGAACTGGCCGATCTTGCTGAGCAGTTGCCGCAGGAGGTTCACATCCACGATGGACGAGTCGGTCACCCGCCGCGAGATCGGCACTACCCGGCCATCCTCCAGGGAGAAGCGTTCGATGTTGCGCACCACGCCGGCATCGTCGAAACTGATCGCCAGAACCTGCCGCTCGACGACCGTCGGTTTCTGGTAGGCGAAGTGGCGCATCCGGCTTTGAACGTAGTAGTAGGCGCCCTTGTCGAAAAACCCCGAGGTGGTCGGCGCACCGATGGTTTCCTCGACACTGGCGCGGGTGTCCACGCCGACGGTGATCTGCTGCAGATCCTCCTCGACCGGGATATAGCCATGCGTGCGGTAGGTGGCCAAACTGCAGCCCACCAGTGCCAGCAGGCCGAGGCCGATGACGATATTCCGTATCCCGACGCGCATCACTGACATGGCTGCCCTCTTGAAATGGCTGGATGTGCCTTCTATCGACGCTTACAGAAGCTTGATTGCCTGTTCAAGAAAGGATGCGGACCGCGCCATGCCAGACAGTCCCGCCCAAAGACCGGCCGCATTGCGCGTGGCCAGGCTGCCGCGCGCCGCGCCAACGCCGTTCGATCTGCATCCCGGCCCCGACGAACTGGCGGCGATTGCCGGCGAATTGGGCCTTGGCAAGCTGCGCAAGCTGTCGTTTTCCGGCACCGTGCAGGCCGACGGGGCGCACGACTGGCGCCTCGACGGGCATCTGGGCGCGACGATCACCCAGCCTTGCGTGATCACGCTGGCACCGGTGACCACCCGCATCGAGGAAGAGGTGTCGCGCCGCTTTCTGGCCGACCCGGCGCCGATCGAACCGGACACCGACGAGGCCGAGATGCCGCCCGACGACAGCGCCGAGCCGTTGACCGACGTCATCGACCCCCGCGCGGTGATGATCGAGGCGCTGAGCCTCGCGCTGCCGCTCTATCCCCGTGCGCCCGGCGTCGAACTGGGCGAGGTCGTCCATGCCAAGCCCGGGAAGCAACCCCTGCGCGACCGTGATACCAAGCCGTTCGCCGGGCTGGCCGATCTCATGGGGGGCACGGCGACCGACGACTCCGGCGACGACGACAACGACCCCCAAGACCCCTGAGCCCCGGGGAAAACACTGGCGAAGACATCGGGAAAAACCGCTTGCGACTCCGCGCAAAGCCGGTATTTTGCGCCCTTCATCCGTATTTTGGGTTGGACATGTCGGCAGTGACCGAATATGAGCCTTGAACCCACGCGAAACCGGGCATCGCCCACAGGAAATCGAGGTTGTGACATGGCTGTCCAGCAGAACAAAGTCTCCAAATCGCGGCGCAACAACCGCCGCGCGCACGATGCGCTGGTTGCGGCAAACCCCAACGAATGCGCCAACTGCGGCGAGCTGAAGCGCCCCCACCACGTTTGCGCCGCCTGCGGCCACTATGCCGAGCGCGAGGTCGTCGCCATGGCGGACGAGATCGACCTGGACGAAGACGCGGCCTGAGCAGTCAACACCTCAACAAAGCGGGCGTCCAGATGACCGCGGGGCAGGATCACTCAAACCCAGACGCCGGGCACGTCACGATATCCGTCGATGCCATGGGCGGCGATCTCGGGGCCGCGGCCGTCGTGGCGGGAGTCGCGCAATCGGCTCGCAAGAATGCGGCGATCCGGTTCATCCTGCATGGCCCGCGCGCCGAGCTGGAGCAGCTGACGGCGAAGCGAAAGGTGCTCGCCGGGCGATGCGAGGTCCGCGACGCGCAAGACGTGGTGCAGATGAAAGACAAGCCCAGCCAGGTCATGCGCCACGGCAAGGGTACCTCGATGTGGTCGGCGCTGGAATCGGTGCGCGCCGGCGAGGCCGAGGTGTGCGTCTCCTGCGGCAATACCGGGGCGCTGATGGCGCTGTCGATGATGCGGCTGCGCAAGATGCCCGACGTCAACCGCCCCGCCATCGCGATCCACTGGCCATCGCGCAACCCCCAGCAGTTCAACGTCATGCTCGATGTCGGCGCCGACGTGCGCGCCGATGCCCGCGACCTGCTGCAATACGCGCTGATGGGCGCCTCCTATGCCCGCAACGGGCTTGAC
The DNA here is from genome assembly GCF_024637375.1 of Sediminimonas sp. Lineage (GTDB taxonomy): Bacteria > Pseudomonadota > Alphaproteobacteria > Rhodobacterales > Rhodobacteraceae > Sediminimonas. The sequence goes on from NZ_JAGXFK010000038.1 coordinate 19,623, forward strand.
CTGCCACGCCCGCGCATCGGCTTGCTCAATGTCGGCACCGAGGAACACAAGGGCCGGCCCGAACTGCACGAGGCGCACGCGCTGATCACCGATTTCGCCCCGCGCGCCAATTTCGATTATGTCGGCTTTGTCGAGGGCAAGGACATTCCCGGCGATATCTGCGACGTGATCGTCACCGACGGGTTCACCGGCAACGTTGCGATCAAGACCGGCGAAGGCACCGCCACCCTGATCCTGGAATTGCTGCGCGAGGCGTTCCGCCACACGCCGCTGTCACGGCTGGCCTCGGTGCTTGCCTACACCTCGCTGCGGCGACTCGGCAAACGCATGGACCCCCGTCGCGCCAATGGCGGCGTGTTCCTCGGGCTCAACGGGACGGTGGTCAAATCCCATGGCGCCGCCGACGCCACGGGCATATCCGCCGCTGTCAAGCTGGCCTTCGATCTGGCGCAGTCGGGGTTCTCGGAAAAACTCGCGGCGCGGGTTGCATCGGCCCCCGCGCTGGCCGATGATGCATCGCCAGATCAAACCACAGATGGTGACAAGACATGATCCGCCGCGCCGTGGTCCAGGGTGTCGGGCACTACCTGCCGGAACGCGTCGTGCCCAACAGTGAATTCGAAAAGACGCTCGACACCAACGACGAATGGATTCGCGCCCGCTCGGGGATCGAGCGGCGCCATTTCGCGGCCGAGGGTGAAACCACCTCGCAACTGGCCACCCGCGCCGCGCGCGCCGCGCTCGACGACGCCGGGCTGCAGCCCGGCGACATTGACGCGATCATCCTGGCCACTTCGACCGCCGATCTGACCTTCCCCGCCGCCGCCACGATGGTGCAGGCCAATCTGGGCATGACGCAGGGATTCGCCTTCGACGTGCAGGCGGTTTGTGCGGGATTCGTCTATGCCCTGGCCAATGCCAGCGCGCTGATCGCCTCGGGACAGGCCGAGCGGGTGCTGGTCATCGGCGCGGAAACCTTCAGCCGCATCATGGACTGGACCGATCGCGGCACCTGCGTGCTGTTCGGCGACGGGGCCGGCGCGCTGGTGCTGGGTGCCGAGTCGGGCGAAGGCACCGCCGCCGACCGCGGCATACTGGCCACGGACCTGCACTCCGACGGGCGTTACCGCGACATCCTGTATGTCGACGGCGGGGTGTCGACGGGCACGACCGGGCAGTTGCGCATGCAGGGCCGTGAAGTGTTCCGCCACGCCATCGACAAGCTGGCCGCCACCGCGCAAAGCGCGCTGGACAAAGCCGGGCTCGACAGTGGCGACGTCGACTGGATCGTGCCGCACCAGGCCAACATACGTATCATCCAGGGCACCGCGAAAAAGATGAACCTGCCGATGGACAACGTGGTCGTCACCGTTCAGGACCACGGCAACACCTCGGCCGCCTCCATCCCGCTGGCGCTGTCGGTGGGCCGTGACCGCGGGCAGATCAAGCAGGGCGATCTCCTGGTCACCGAGGCAATCGGCGGCGGTCTTGCCTGGGGCGCGGTGGTGCTGCGCTGGTAAGGCGAAAATCGGCGAATTCACACCCGCGCCGACAGCCCTAAAGCATGACGCCCAAGTCGTTGATATTGACTCGGAAATTGACTACCCCCTATTGTTCACCAAAACGGGGGACACCGGCATGAGCGAAAAGACACTAACCCGCATGGATCTGAGCGAAGCCATCTTTCGCGAAGTAGGTCTTTCGCGCAACGACTCGGCACAGATCGTGGAAAGCGTGCTGACCCACATGTCGGACGCCCTCGTCGACGGCGAACAGGTCAAGGTATCGTCCTTCGGCACCTTCTCGGTGCGCGACAAGGCGGCCCGCGTCGGTCGCAACCCCAAGACCGGCGAGGAAGTGCCGATCAGCCCTCGCCGCGTTCTGACCTTCCGGCCCTCGCACCTGATGAAGGAACGTGTCGCCGAAGGAAACAAACGTTGAAGCGACGATAACCGGGGGCGCATATGGGCGGAAAATCACCCGACGCCTTTCGTACCATCAGCGAGGTGGCGGAATGGCTCGACCGGCCAGCCCATGTGCTGCGGTTCTGGGAAAGCAAGTTCGCGCAGATCAAACCGGTCAAGCGCGCCGGCGGGCGCCGCTATTACCGGCCGCAGGACATGCTGCTGCTGGGGGGCATCAAGAAACTGCTGCACGACGAGGGGATGACCATCAAGGGCGTGCAGAAGGTACTGCGCGAACACGGCGTCAAGTATGTCGCCGACCTGTCCGACCCGCTCGAGGACGCGCTGGCCACCTCGGCGCTTGGCGATGACGCCGACACCATCGACGTTCCCGCGCAAGCGCCCGACAGCGCCCGTGTACTGACATTCCCGACCGACAGCACCGCGGCGCCGCGTGCCGGCGGCGCGCGCCCCGAACCCGATACCGACCCCGCCGCCACCGGCGATACCCCGACGCAGGCGCCAGAAGCGGCGCAGGACGCGGACACAGCGGGGCACGCCCCCGACACGCCCGATCTGTTCAACGAAGAGGACGATCACGCCACCGCCGCGCCCGACACCCCCGAGGACGACGCGAAACCGACGAACCAGGGCGATGCCGACACGCCGAAGGCAGACGCGGCGATGACCGATGCAAAGCAGCCGGAGGCAGCGCCGTCTGGGCATGCGGGCGCGACCGGGGCTGACGTCACCGAGCAGCCCGCCGGCGCCGACACGCCCGCCGCGGCCCCGACCGAAGCGCCCGCGCCTTCGGATGCCGACAAGACCCCGGGCAAGGTAGCCGCGGATGCACCGGTCGCGGCGGCGCGCGACGAGGATGCAGCCCCGAAGGACAGGCGCGCGGCCGGCGGCCCCGCCGCCGGGTCCGATGACGCGCCCGCCCTGCTTGCGCGGATTGCTGCCCTCGATACCTCTGTGCCGCCCCCGAACTGCGCCCGCGTGCGCGTCCTTCTGGACCAGTTGATCGCCGTGCACAGCCGCGGCGACGAGGCCCGCGACGGGTAATCAGAAAGTGCCGATTTCCCCTTGCCCTGACGCACAGAAACGGTATGAAAGCGGCATCGTCGGGCTATGGCGCAGCCTGGTAGCGCGTCCGTCTGGGGGACGGAAGGTCGCAGGTTCGAGTCCTGCTAGCCCGACCAATTCATCACAGTGCAACCGCAGCTGCGCATGCGGGCGCAAAGCGGCAATGGCGATGCGGGGGGCCGAATGAGCGGCGTCATTCCTTCACAACAGTTGCGCCGCATGATCGAGGCAGGCGAGATCGCCGCCGACCCCGCTATCACGCCCGATCAGGTGCAGCCCGCCAGCCTGGATTTGCGGCTCGGCACCACGGCCTACCGGGTGCGCGCCTCGTTCCTTGCCGGATCGGGGGCCAGCGTGGCCGAGCGGCTGGCGCAGGTCGAAATGCACCGCGTCGATCTCAGCGCCGGCGCGGTCCTGGAAAAGGGCTGCGTCTATGTCGTGCCGCTGATGGAGCACCTGGCGCTGCCCGATCACGTACATGCCGTCGCCAACGCCAAAAGCTCGACCGGTCGTCTGGATATCCTCACGCGCACCATCACCGATGGCGGGGTCGAGTTCGACCGCGTATCGCCGGGCTACAACGGCCCGCTCTATGCCGAGATCTGCCCGCTGTCGTTCTCGGTGCTGGTGCGCTCGGGGATGCGGCTCAACCAGATCCGGTTCCGCGACGGCCACGCAACCCTCTCGGACGACGCCTTGCGCGCGCTGCACGCCAGAACGCCGCTGGTCGACGGCGCGGCGGTGGTTGACGGCGGCTTGGGATTCTCGGTCGATCTGGCCGGCACGTCGAACAACCTGGTGGGGTATCGCGCCAAGCCCCATACCGGGGTGATCGACCTCGATCGAATCGCGCATTACGACCCGCGCGATTTCTGGGAGGAATTGCACGGCGACCAGGGGCGCATCATCCTCGACCCCGGCGCGTTCTACATCCTGGTGAGCCGCGAGGCAGTACACATCCCGCCCGCCTATGCGGCGGAAATGGCCCCCTACCTGGCCATGGTGGGCGAATTCCGGGTACACTACGCGGGCTTCTTCGACCCCGGTTTCGGCCACGACGCGGCCGGCGGCGCAGGGGCGCGCGGCGTGCTTGAAGTGCGCTGCCACGAAACGCCCTTCATCCTGGAACACGGGCAGAGCGTGGGCCGACTGGTCTATGAACACATGTCCGAGCCACCCGATCAGCTATACGGCGCAGGGATCGCGTCGAATTACCAAGGCCAGGGCCTCAAGCTCAGCAAGCATTTCACGAGCGCCTGAGGCGGCAGGCCCGCGCGCTCAGAACTTGCCCATGCGCCGCCCGACCCGCAGGCTTTGGCGGGTGCGCTTGTTCATCTCGGGATCGTTGTAGTCGCCGCCCTGCCCGTCGCGCTGCGCAGCGTCACCCTGACCCGCCTGCGCCGACTTGCCCTTGCGTTTGGCGAACTTGTCGACACCGGCGCTGATGCCCTTTTGCATGACCATGCGCATGACCATGCGAACTACCATGTTGACTATGGAATTGACGTTCATGTCGCTCTCCTGGCTGCGTCGCGGACAAGATAACACCGAATCTTGCGGAATTCAGGGCGTGACGCGAAAAAATCGCCTTCACCCGCGCCCGCCGGTCAGTGCCTGCCATGCCGGCACGATGGCGCGCGTCGCCACCGGCACCAACAGCAGGCCAAGCGCCAGCCCCGCCACGGCGTTCAACCCCGCCGCGATGGTCCAGTTCGCCGCCGCTTGCGCGGCTTGCGGAACCATCGCGGCGCCGGCAGAAGCCAGATCACCCACCAGATGCGCCGCCATGGGCTGGCCCAGTTGCTCAAGCCCATGGGTGATGATCGCCCCGCCAACCCACAGCATCGCCGCCGTGCCGACGATCGTCAGCGCCTTCAGCACCCCCGGCATCGCCCTGACGATGCCCTGCCCGGCCCGCCGCGTCGGCCACCAGCGCCCGTGCTCGGCCATGTGCAGCCCGACATCGTCGGCCTTCACGATCAGCGCCACGCCGCCATAAACGATCACCGTGATCGCGATCCCCACGACGGCCAGCACTGCCCCCTCGACCCACAGCGTCGACTTGGGGATTTCCGCCAGCGAGATGGTCATGATCTCGGCCGACAGGATGAAATCGGTCTTGATGGCCCCGGCCGCCTTGCGTTCCTCAAGGTGGGCCGGATCGCCCACGTCGAAATCGGCCTCGACCGCATGATCGGCGTGCGGAAACAGCACATGAACGATCTTCTCGGCCCCTTCGAAACACAGGTACGCGCCGCCCAGCATGAGCAGCGGCGGGATCGCCCAGGGCGCCAGGGCCGACAGAGCCAGGCCGACGGGCAGCAGGTAGAGAAGCTTGTTCTTGAGCGACCCCTTGGCAATGCGCCACACGATGGGCAATTCGCGCGATGCATCGAACCCGTGCAGGTATTTCGGCGTCACCGCCGCGTCGTCGATCATCGCGCCGGCGGCCTTCGATCCCGCCTTCGCAGCCTGGCCCACGACGTCATCGACCGACGCCGCCGCCACCTTGGCGATTGCCGCGACATCGTCCAACAGGGCCAGCAAACCGCTCATATCGCGCCTCCCATCTTGCCGCGGAGTCGGGGCCCCGCTTTCCCTCACCCTACTGTCATCGCCGCGACCGGCAAGCCCCGATCCGGGGAACGGGCACGGGGACGTGTTAGCGCAATCAATCGCATTTTGCGCTAACACGCTGCTGCGGCGTCGTTTTTCGCCTTTCGAAGCGCACGACGCGCAGGTATATCGCCCCCAATCCACCTGCACAGGAGATCCCCGCATGACCATCACCGTCGGCATCAACGGATTCGGCCGGATCGGCCGCTGCACGCTGTCCCATATCGCGCAGAGCACGCGCGAGGACATCGAGGTGGTAAAGGTCAACGCCACCGGGCCGCTGGACACCGCCGCACACCTGATCCGCTACGACTCGGTGCATGGCCGCTTCCCCGGCACGGTGGACACCGGCGACGGCTGGATGGACCTGGGCCGTGGCAGGTTCGATGTTGTGTCGACCTACGACATGGACCAGCTCGACTGGGATGGCGTGGACGTGGTGATGGAATGCACCGGCAAGTTCAACGACGGGCTGAAGGCACGCAAGCATATCGAGCGCGGCGCGCGCAAGGTGCTGCTGTCGGCGCCGGGCAAGAACGTTGACCGCACCGTCGTCTTCGGCGTCAACCACGACAAGCTGCGCGCCACTGACACGATGGTATCCAACGGGTCGTGCACCACCAACTGCCTGGCGCCCCTGGCCATGGTCCTTGATCAGGCGGTCGGCATCGAATCGGGCATCATGACCACCGTGCACAGCTATACCGGCGACCAGCCGACGCTCGACCGCCGGCACGCCGATCTGTACCGCGCCCGCGCCGCCGCGATGGCGATGATCCCCACCTCGACGGGGGCGGCCAAGGCCCTGGGCGAGGTGCTGCCCAACCTCAAGGGCAAGCTCGACGGCTCGGCCATCCGGGTGCCCACGCCCAACGTCTCGGCCGTGGACCTGACCTTTCTGGCGTCGCGTGACGTCACGGAGTCGGAAATCAACGACGCCATGGCCCGCGCCGCGGCGGGGCCGATGAAGGGCGTTCTGGCTTACGATCCCGAGCCCAAGGTCTCGGTCGATTTCAACCATACCGAGGAAAGCTCGATCTTCGCGCCCGACCAGACCAAGGTCACCGGCAAGCGTCTGGTGCGGGTGCTGGCATGGTACGACAACGAATGGGGCTTTTCGTGCCGCATGGCCGACGTTGCCGTCGCCATGGGCCAGACCAACTGAGCCAGCGATCCGACGCCGGGCCTTGCGCGCGGGCGGTGCTTGCGGCAAGTCTGCGGGGGAAGCGCCCCACAGGAGAGCCGCCCGCCATGACCGACCGGATCGCCCTTTTCCTGGGCCTCGTGATCGTGCTCTGCCTCGTGCTCGATGCGACGCTGTGGGAGTGGGAGAACACCCTGTTCCTTGGGCGCAAGTTCGCCGAACTGATCGAATGGGTCGCCTTCTGGCGCTGAGCGCGGGGGCGCGCGCGCGCCGGCGCGGCTGCCCGGCTCAGCCCTGCCCCTTGCCCAGCCGCTTGAGCAGGTGCCGGCGCACCGCGGGCGTGACGAATTTCGACACGTCCCCGTCAAGCCTGGCGATCTCCTTGACCAGCTTCGACGCGATCGCCTGGTGTTCGGCATCGGCCATCAAGAACACCGTCTCGACCGAGTCGTCGAGCGCACGGTTCATGCCGACCATCTGGAATTCGTACTCGAAATCGGTCACCGCGCGCAGCCCGCGCACGATCACCCGCGCACCCACGTCGTGGGCGCAGTCGATCAGCAGGTTTTCGAACGGGTGAACCACGATCTCCATCCCGGTGTCGCGCGACAGGTTGGCGGTTTCCGCCTCGATCATCGCGACCCGCTCGTCCAGATCGAAGAGCGGCCCCTTGTCGCGGTTGATCGCCACGCCGATCACCAGCCGGTCGATCAGCGCGGCCGAGCGCCGGATGATGTCGATATGGCCCAGCGTGATGGGGTCGAACGTGCCGGGATAAAGGCCGATGCGCATGTGATGGCTCCCCTTGCCGCAAGTCTTGGCGCGCACGCAATATTATTGCGCCAGGAAATGCAAGCCGGAAAAGGGCGGTGCTACCAGCCCTTGACCATGCCTTCCAACGCATCCTTTTCCAGCGACAGTTCCTGAAGCCGTGCCTTGACCACGTCGCCGATCGTCACGATGCCGACAAGGCGGTCCTCGTCGACCACCGGCATGTGGCGGAAACGGCCGTCGGTCATCCGCTGCAACACGTCGTGGGCGCTGTCGTCGCGGTGGCAACAAGTGGGGTTGCGGGTCATCATGTCGGCGGCCCGTTCCGACAGGCAGACCGCACCGCGCAGCGCCAGCGACCGCACGATGTCGCGCTCCGACAGAATGCCGACGATATCGCTGCCGTCGGTCGATACCACCACGCCGCCGATGCGTCGCTCGGCCAGGATCTGCGCGACGTCGGCGATGGCATCATCGGGTTTCACCGTGACGACCGCGCTGTCGCCCTTCGAAGACAGGATCGTTTGAACATGCATGCCGGCCTCCACCGCTTGCGCCCTTGCACCATCAACCGTCCGGCACGCGCGACGATCTGTCAAGTCAGCGATTCGAGCCGCCCCACCTCGGCGCGCAGCCCGCTCACCAGGGCGGATGCAAAGCGATTCAACCGCTCCAGCCGCCGGTCGTCGGCGTGCCGGATCAGGTAGAACGAGCGGGTCAGGCCGATTTCCGCAGCCAGCACCTTGCGCAGCGGGTGCGACATCGGCAACGCGAAATCGTGCACCACCCCCAACCCGGCGCCGTGGCGCAACCAGTTGACCTGCACCGAAACCGAGTTGCTGGCCAGCGGCACGCGCTCGACCCCGAGATCGGACAGGTAGTCGAGTTCCTTGTCGAAGATCATGTCGGGGATGTAGCCGATGACGCGATGGCCCCGCAGGTCGGCCGGCGTCTCGATGGGCGGGTTGTCCCTGAGATAGCCGCGCGACGCCGCCAGGTGCAGGTGGTAGTCGGTGATCTTCTGCACCGACAGCCGCCCGGCCTGCGGCGGGCTGACGGCGATGGCCATGTCGGCCTCGCGCTTGGACAGGTTGATCACCCGCGGCAACGCGACGATGTGGATATCCAGATCGGGGTTGTCGCGCGCGATCGCGGCGCAAACCTGTGGCAACAGGAAATTGGCGCAGCCGTCCGGGGCGCCGATGCGGATCTGCCCTGACAGCCGCCCCTCCTGCCCGGCCAGTTCCTCGCGCGCAGCACCCATGGCCTGCTCGGCCCGCTCGGCGTGCGCGATCAGTCGCATGCCCGCATCCGTTGGCGCATAGCCCTGCGGGCTTTTGGCGAACAGCGGCGCGCCCAGTTCCTGTTCCAGCCGCGCGATGCGCCGGCCCACCGTGGCCGGGTCGACGCGCAGCACCTTGCCGGCGCCCGACAGGCTCTCGGCGCGGGCCACGGCCAGAAAAACCCGCATGTCGTCCCACTGCATGGCGTCTCCGTACCCCGAAAGATGCAAAACCCTTTTGGAACCTTGCCTCTTTTCATAGGAATTTTGCAAGGCTATCCTCGCGCCAATCATTGCGGAGGAGAACCCCATGAAAGAGCTGACCCACTACATCGACGGCGCCCATGTCAAAGGCACATCAGGCCGTTTTTCGGACGTCTGGAACCCCGCCACCGGCGAGGTGCAGGCACGCTGCCCACTGGCGAATGCCGACGAGATGGCGCGCGCCGTCGAGGCCGCAGCCAAGGCCCAGCCCGCCTGGGCCGCGACCAACCCGCAACGAAGGGCGCGCGTGCTGATGGCCTTTGTCGGGCTTCTCAACCGCGACATGGACAAGCTGGCCGAGGCGCTCAGCGCCGAGCACGGCAAGACCTTCCCCGACGCCAAGGGCGACATCCAGCGTGGGCTGGAAGTGGTGGAATTCTGCATCGGTGCGCCCGAGTTGCTGAAGGGCGAGTACACCGACGGCGCCGGGCCGGGCATCGACATCTACTCGATGCGCCAGGCGCTTGGCGTTACCGCCGGCATCACGCCGTTCAACTTCCCGGCGATGATCCCGATGTGGATGTTCGCCCCGGCCATCGCCTGCGGCAACGCCTTCATCCTCAAGCCTTCCGAGCGCGACCCCTCGGTGCCGCTGATGCTGGCCGAGTTGATGGAAGAGGCCGGCCTGCCCAAGGGCATCCTGCAAGTCGTCAATGGCGACAAGGAAGCGGTCGATGCGATCCTCGACAACGACGTGATCCAGTCGATCGGCTTCGTCGGCTCGACCCCGATCGCCGAATACATCTACGGGCGCGGCTGCTCGAACGGCAAGCGCGTGCAGTGCTTCGGCGGCGCCAAGAACCACATGATCGTGATGCCCGACGCCGACATGGACCAGGCCGCCGACGCGCTGGTCGGCGCCGGTTACGGCGCGGCGGGCGAACGCTGCATGGCGATTTCCGTCGCCGTGCCGGTGGGCGACGAGACCGCCGACCGCCTGATCGAGAAACTGGTGCCGCGCATCGAGAAGCTCAAGGTCGGCCCCTACACCGCCGGAACGGACGTGGATTACGGCCCGCTGGTGACGCCCGAGGCCAAGAAGCGCGTGCTGGGGCTGGTCCAATCGGGCATCGACCAGGGCGCCGATCTGGTCGTGGACGGGCGCGATTTCTCGCTTCAGGGCTACGAGGACGGCTTCTTTGTCGGCCCGCACCTTTTCGACAAGGTGACGCCCGATATGGACATCTACCAGCAGGAGATATTCGGCCCGGTCCTGAGCACGGTGCGCGCGGGCAGCTACGAGGAGGCGCTGAAACTGGCGATGGACCACGAGATGGGCAACGGCACCGCCATCTTTACCCGCGATGGCGACGCGGCGCGCGACTTCGCCAACCGCGTCAACGTGGGCATGATTGGCGTCAACGTGCCGATCCCTGTGCCGCTGGCCTATCACACCTTCGGCGGCTGGAAGAAATCCATGTTCGGCGATCTCAACCAGCACGGGCCGGACGCGTTCAAGTTCTACACCCGCACCAAGACGGTGACGGCGCGCTGGCCCTCGGGCATCAAGGACGGCGGCGAGTTCCACTTCAAGCAGATGGACTGAGCCCGCCGCCGGCATCAGGGGGCTGTCTGCCCCCGTCCCCGGCCCCAAAAGGGGCCAGGGACTCCCCCCGAGGATATTTCCGGCCAGAAGAAACATTCGTGAGCGCGGGCAGCGCGGCCCTTGCAAATTGCCGCCCATGGCTGGAAAATTAAACGCACGTTCATTTTCATCCGCGCGGAGGAAAGCCATGGATTTCGCCCTCACCGAGGAACAGACCGCCATCTTCGACATGGCTCATGCCTTCGGGCAGGAGCGCATCGCGCCCCATGCCCGCGCGTGGGAGGCCGACGGCACCATCCCCAAGGAGCTGTGGCCGGAGATCGCCGAGCTGGGCTTTGGCGGACTGTATGTGTCCGAGGAAACCGGCGGCGCGGGGCTTGGCCGGCTGGATGCGACGCTGGTGTTCGAGGCGCTGTCGATGGCCTGCCCGTCGGTCGCGGCGTTCTTGTCGATCCACAACATGTGCGCCAAGATGCTGGACACCTTCGGCAGCGACGATCTCAAGGCGCGCTACATGCCCGGCGTCGTGTCGATGAACACGGTGCTGAGCTACTGCCTGACCGAGCCCGGGTCGGGCAGCGACGCGGCGGCGCTGAAAACCCGCGCCGCGCGCACCAACGAGGGCTACACGCTCAACGGGACCAAGGCGTTCATCTCGGGCGGCGGTTATTCCGACGCCTACGTGGTGATGTGCCGCACCGGCGACGCGGGGGCCAAGGGCATCTCGACGGTGATCGTGGACGCGGGCACCGAGGGGCTGAGTTACGGCGGGCTCGAAGACAAGATGGGCTGGCGCAGCCAACCGACCCGCCAGGTGCAGTTCGACGATTGCACCGTGCCCGCCGGCAACCTGGTGGGCGAGGAAGGTAAGGGGTTCAAGTACGCCATGGCCGGGCTGGACGGCGGGCGGCTCAACATCGCGGCGTGCAGCCTGGGCGCGGCACAAACGGCGCTCGACATGACGCTGGATTACATGGGCCAGCGCAAGGCGTTCGGCCAGTCCATCGACCAGTTCCAGGCGTTGCAGTTTCGCCTGGCCGAGATGGAGATCGAGATGCAGGCGGCGCGCACCTTCCTGCGCCAGGCGGCCTGGAAGCTGGATCAGAACGCCCCGGATGCGACGAAATTCTGCGCCATGGCCAAGAAATTCGTGACCGAGGCGGGGTCGAGAACCGTCAACCAGTGCCTTCAGTTGCACGGTGGCTACGGCTACCTTGCCGATTACGGGATCGAAAAGCTGGTGCGCGATCTGCGCGTTCACGAGATACTGGAAGGCACCAACGAGATCATGCGCCTGATCGTGGCGCGGCAAATGCTGGCGGATCGCTGAGAGATGACGCACGAAGACGCCGACATCCACATCCGCACCGAGGGCCGCGCCGGGCGGATCACGCTCAACCGGCCGGGCGCGCTCAACGCGCTGACATGGGAGATGTCCCTGGCGATCGAGGCGGCGCTGGACGACTGGCGCGACGATGCGGCGGTGGAATTGCTGATCATCGACGCGGCCGGCGACAAGGCATTCTGCGCCGGCGGCGACATCGCCGAGCTGTACCGGACGGGCCGGGCCGGCGATTACGGCTATGGGCGGCGGTTCTGGTCCGACGAATACCGCATGAACGCCAAGATCTTCGAATTCCCCAAACCCGTCGTCAGCCTGATGCAGGGGTTCGTGATGGGCGGCGGCGTCGGTGTGGGCTGCCATGCCAGCCACCGCATCGTCGACCCCGGCGCGCAGATCGCGATGCCCGAATGCGGCATCGGGCTGGTGCCCGACGTGGGCGGCTCGCTGCTGCTGGCGCGGGCGCCGGGCCGGGCGGGCGAATATCTGGGGGTGACCGCCACGCGGATGTCGGCCGGCGACGCGGTGTTCGCGGGCTTCGCCGATGGCTGCCTGCCGCGCGACGCCTGGCCTGACATGGTGGCGGAGCTGTGCGAAAGCGGCCGCATCGACGCGGCCGAGCGCCCCTGCAAGGAGGCGCCGCCGACCTCGGAGCTGAGTACGCTCATGGACGACATCACCACCCATTTCGGCGGCGAAACCCTGGGCGACATCCTGCGCAGCCTGCGCGCCGACGATGGCGCGTTCGCGGCTGCCGCGCTCAAGCAGATGGGTCGCAACGCGCCCCTGTCGATGGGTTGCGCGATCGAGATGATCCACCGCCTGCGCGGCCCCTCGGCCGAGATCAGGCGCGCGCTGGACCTCGAATACCGGTTCACCTTCCGCGCCATGGAACATGGCGACTTCCTGGAAGGCATCCGCGCCGCGATCATCGACAAGGACCGCGATCCGCACTGGAAGCACGACCTCCACGATCTGCCCGATACGGCGGTGTCGCGGATGCTAATGCCACTGGGCGAAGACGCCCTCGATCTTGAGGAGGAGACAAGATGAAAATCGGGTTTATCGGGCTGGGCAACATGGGCGGGCCGATGGCCGCCAACCTGGCTGCGGCGGGGCACGACGTCACCGGGTTCGACATGGCCGACGTCGCAATCGACGGCGTCACGAACGCCGCCACCGTCGAGGAGGCCGCGAACGGCGCCGAGGTGGTCATCACCATGCTGCCCAACGGTGCCATCATGCACGCCGTCGCCGAACAGGTGCTGCCGGTGATGCAGGCGGGCACGGTGCTGGTGGACAGCTCGACCAGCGATGTCGACAACACTCGCGCCGTGGCCGCGATGGCCGACAAGGCGGGCGTGCATTTCCTCGACGCGCCGGTCTCGGGCGGCATCGGCGGGGCCGCGGGGGGCACGCTGACCTTCATGGTTGGCGGCACGCAGGACGGCTTTGACAAGGTCGCGCCGCTGTTCGAGGTGATGGGTCAGAAGGCCGTTCTGTGCGGCGAGGCCGGCGCCGGGCAGTCGGCCAAGATGTGCAACAACATGATCCTGGCCGGGACCATGATCGTGACCTGCGAGGCCTTCGCGCTGGCCGACAAGCTGGGCCTCGACCGCCAGAAGATGTTCGACGTGGTGTCCACGTCCTCGGGGCAGTCCTGGTCGATGAACACCTATTGCCCGGCGCCCGGCATCGGCCCGAAAAGCCCCGCCGACAATGACTACACTCCCGGGTTCGCGGCCGAGTTGATGCTCAAGGATCTGCGGCTGGCCCAGCAGGCTGCCGAAACAGTCGATGCCGACACCCCCGTGGGCAAGCTGGCCACCGAGCTTTACGAGGAGTTCGTCGAGCGCGAAAATGGCGAGGGGCGCGATTTCTCGGCCATGCTGCCCAGGTTCGAAAAGCGCGGTCGTGGTTGAAAGGGTCACCGTGACCGACTTCGAGGCGCTGCGCACCATCGCGGAAAACGCGGGGGGCGACGCGATCTTGTGACCAAATCGCAGACACACCAGATGAACCGGTGTAGCATGATGCCAGTGAACATGGAAAAGGAGACACTCCAATGACCAAGAACGTCGGCACCATCGACCGTATCCTGCGCATCGTCATCGGTGCGGCCCTGATCGCGGGCTTTTTCGTCAACCCGGATGCCAAGTATAGCTGGCTCTACCTGCTCGGGATCATCCCGCTGGCGACCGGGATTGTTTCAAGCTGCCCGCTTTACTCGATCTTCGGGATGAACACCTGCCCCCGCAAGTAAGCTTTGCGGCATGACTGGATGCAAAAAAGGGGCGCTTGGCGCCCCTTTCTTCATGGCCCCTACTCGGCCGCCATGGTGCGCCCCGCCAGCATCGGGCGCAGGTAGCGTCCGGTATGGCTGCGCGGGGTTTCGGCCACCTCCTCGGGGGTGCCGGTGGCAACGATTTCGCCACCGCCATCACCGCCCTCGGGGCCGATGTCGATAATCCAGTCGGCGGTCTTGATCACGTCGAGGTTGTGCTCGATCACCACCACGGTATTGCCCGCCTCGACCAGGTGGTGCAGCACCTCCAGCAGCGCCTTGACGTCCTCGAAATGCAGGCCGGTCGTCGGCTCGTCCAGGATGTAGAGCGTGCGCCCGGTCGCGCGCTTGGCCAGTTCGCGGCTGAGCTTGACGCGCTGCGCCTCGCCGCCCGACAGCGTCGTCGCCTGCTGGCCCACCTTGATATAGCCCAGACCTACCTGCATCAGCGCGTCCATCTTCTCGCGGATGCTGGGCACGGCCTTGAAAAAAGTTTGCGCCTCTTCGACCGTCATATCAAGAACGTCGGCTATACTCTTGCCCTTGAACGATATTTCAAGGGTTTCCCGGTTGTATCGCGCGCCCTTGCAGGTCTCGCAGGTCACGTAGACGTCGGGCAGGAAATTCATCTCGATTTTCAAGACCCCGTCGCCCTTGCACGCCTCGCAGCGGCCGCCCTTGACGTTGAAGGAAAACCGCCCCGGTTTGTAGCCGCGTGCCTTGGCCTCGGGCAGGCCGGCGAACCAGTCGCGGATCGGGGTGAAGGCGCCGGTATAGGTCGCCGGGTTGCTGCGCGGCGTGCGCCCGATGGGGCGCTGGTCGATGTCGATCACCTTGTCGAGGTGCTCAAGCCCCTTGATCGTCTCGCAGGGCGCCGGCGTCTGGCGCGCCCCGTTGAGCCGCATCGACGCGGTCTTGAACAGCGTCTCGACGGTCAGGGTCGATTTGCCGCCACCCGACACGCCGGTGACGCAGATCAGTCTGCCCAACGGGAACTCGGCCGTCACGTCGTCCAGGTTGTTGCCGCTGGCGCCTACCACCGTAACCTTTTTTCCGTTTCCTTTCCGACGCTTGGAAGGCACAGCTATTTCGCGCGCACCCGACAGGTATTGCCCTGTCAGCGATGCGGCATCCGCCGCCACCTCTTCGGGGGTACCGTGGCTGACGACCTGTCCGCCGTGCACGCCGGCGCCGGGACCGATGTCGAAAACGTAGTCGGCGGCGCGGATCGCTTCCTCGTCGTGTTCGACGACGATCACCGTGTTGCCCTGGTCGCGCAGGTTCTTGAGCGTGTCCAGCAGGCGACCGTTGTCGCGCTGGTGCAACCCGATGGACGGCTCGTCGAGGACGTAAAGCACGCCCGTGAGGCCGCTGCCGATCTGGCTGGCCAGGCGGATGCGCTGCGCCTCCCCGCCCGAGAGCGTGCCGGCGTTGCGCGACAGCGTCAGGTATTCCAGCCCGACATTGACGAGAAACCCGAGCCGCTCGCGAATCTCCTTGAGGATGGCGCGCGCGATCTCGTTCTTCTGCGCCGAGAGGTGCTCGGGCACCGTCTGGCACCAGGCGTGCGCCTGCGAGATCGACATCTCGGTGACATGCCCGATATGCAGCCCGCCGATGCGCACCGCCAGCGCCTCGGGGCGCAGGCGGTAGCCGTGGCAGGTGCCGCAGGGGCGGTTGTTCTGGTAGCGTTCGAACTCCTCGCGCACCCAGGCGCTGTCGGTCTCGCGGTAGCGACGCACCATGTTGGGAATGACGCCCTCGAAGGCGCGGCTGACCTGGTAAACCCGCCCGCCCTCGTCATAGCGAAAGCGGATTTCGTCGTCGCCCGACCCGTACAGGAACACCCGCTGCACCTGTTCCGGAAGGTCGCGCCAGCGCGCGTTCTTGTTGACCCCGTAATGCTTGGCGATCGCCTCGATGGTTTGCAGGAAATAGGGGCTCTTGCCCTTGCGCCAGGGCGCGAGGGCGCCATCGGCGATCGCCAGGCTGCTATCGGGAACGACGAGATTCTCGTCGAAGAACAACTCCTTGCCCAGCCCGTCGCAATCGGGGCAGGCGCCGAAGGGGGCGTTGAAGGAAAACAGCCGCGGCTCGATCTCGGGGATGGTGAAACCGCTGACCGGACAGGCGAAGTTTTCCGAGAACGTAATCCGCTCGGCTTCGCCCTCGCGGGGCGCGGTTTCCAGCACCGCGATGCCGTCGGCCAGGTCCAGCGCCGTGCGGAAGCTGTCGGCCAGCCGGGTTTCGATACCCGCCTTCACCACGATCCGGTCGACCACCACGTCGATGTCGTGGCGGAATTTCTTGTCCAGCACCGGCGGCTCGTCGAGATCGAAAAACTCGCCATCGACCTTGACCCGCTGGAAGCCCTGCTTGCGCAACTCCAGGAAATCCTTGCGGTATTCACCCTTTCGGTCGCGCACGACGGGGGCCAGAAGATAGGCGCGCGTGCCCTCTTCCATCGCCATCACGCGGTCGACCATGTCCTGCACCTGCTGCGCCTCGATGGGCAGGCCGGTGGCCGGGCTGTAGGGTGTGCCCGCGCGCGCGAACAGCAGCCGCAGGTAGTCGTAGATTTCCGTCACCGTGCCGACGGTCGAGCGGGGATTTTTCGATGTCGTCTTCTGCTCGATCGAGATCGCCGGCGACAGCCCGGTGATATGGTCGACGTCGGGTTTCTGCATCATGTCGAGGAACTGCCGCGCATAGGCCGACAGCGATTCGACATAGCGGCGCTGCCCCTCGGCATAGATCGTGTCGAACGCGAGCGAGGATTTGCCCGACCCCGACAGCCCGGTGATCACCACCAGCCGGTCGCGCGGGATGTCCACGTCGATGCTCTTGAGGTTGTGCTCGCGCGCGCCACGCACCTCGATTTTCCTGAGTTCCGCCATCACAGCCCCGCTTGCTTCTCTTAACAGATAGTTGAGCAAACCCGGATCGCCAACCAGAAACTGCGAACATTTCAGGAACGCATGATAATTTGGCGGGCCCCGATGGCGCAAATGCGGGCACGGCGGAAAATATATGCCGATTTCCGCATTTATTTACTCCGGGTGCTTGTACGTCGATATCGCGATCCGGTATCACCGCGCCAATGCCACTATCGCCTGGAGCAACCCCATGCCCGGTTTCCTTCGCCCGGCCCCGACGACCACGCTGCCCGAGACGCTGATTGACCAGATCGCCGCCGGGGCGGTTACCCTGATCGACATTCGCGACGCGGCCGAACTGGCCCGCACCGGACAGGCACAAGGCGCGCTGCACATCCCGATGATGCGGCTGCCCATGGTGGCCGACCCGCGTCACCCCGACCACGACGCACGCCTGTCGCCCGACAAGCCGGTGGCGCTTTACTGCGCGACCGGGGCGCGGTCGGGCATGGCGGCGCGGCTGTTGCGGCAAATGGGCTACGCCGAGGTGCACAATATCGGCGGGCTGGACGACTGGATCGCCGCCGGCGGCCCCTGCACGCGCTGAACCGCCCCGCCCTGCGGCGCCTCAGTAGTGGATCGCGCGGTCGTAGGCGTCCAACACCGATTCGTGCATCATCTCGCTGAGCGTCGGATGCGGGAACACGCTGTTCATCAATTCCACTTCGGTGGTCTCCAGCGTGCGGCCCACCACATAGCCCTGGATCAGTTCCGTCACCTCGGCGCCCACCATGTGCGCGCCCAGCAACTCACCGGTGCCGGCGTCGAAGATGGTCTTGACCATTCCCTCGGCCTCGCCCAGGGCGATGGCCTTGCCGTTGCCGATGAAGGGAAACCGGCCGACCCTGATCTTGCGCCCCTTTTCCTTGGCCTGCGCCTCGGTCAGGCCGACGCTTGCGATCTGCGGCTGGCAGTAGGTGCAGCCGGCGATGGCGTCGGGGTCAACCGGGTGCGGGTCGCCGCCGGCGATCAGTTCGGCCACCATCACGCCTTCGTGGCTGGCCTTGTGCGCCAGCCACGGCGCGCCGGCGATGTCGCCGATGGCATAGATGCCCTCGACCCCGGTGCGGCAGTGCTTGTCGGTCACGATATGGCTGCGTTCAACCTTGACGCCCAGGTTCTCAAGGCCCAGCCCCTCGGTGTTACCGACGATGCCGACCGCGGAAATCACCGTGTCGAAGTCGTGCTTCTCGACCTTGCCGCCGGTTTCGATATGCGCGGTCACCTTGGTTTTCGCGCGGTCCAGTTGCTTGACGGTGGCCTTGGACAGAATCGTCATGCCCTGCTTGGTGAACTGCTTGTGGGCAAAATCGGCGATCTCGGCATCTTCGGCGGGCAGGATGCGGTCCATCACCTCGACGACCGTGGTTTTGGCGCCCAGGGTGTTGAAAAAGCTGGCGAACTCGATCCCGATCGCACCCGAGCCGATGACCAGCAGCTTCTTGGGCATCCGCGAGGCTTCGAGCGCATGGCGGTAATTCCAGACCCGGTCGCCGTCGGCCTCCAGCCCCGGCAGGTCACGCGCCCGCGCGCCGGTCGCGACGATGATGGAGGGCGCCTGCAGCTCTTCGCTGCCCTTGTCGGTCTTGACGCTGACGCGGCCCTTGGCGGGGATCGTCGCATCGCCCATGATCACGGTGACCTTGTTCTTTTTCAGCAGGTGCCCCACCCCGCTGTTGAGCTGCCCGGCCACCTTGCGCGAGCGTTTCACGACCGCGCCCAAGTCGAAGCCGATATCGCCGGCCTTGAGCCCGAATTCTCCGGCGCGGTGCATCAAATGGAAAACTTCGGCCGAACGCAGCAGCGCCTTGGTCGGGATGCAGCCCCAGTTGAGACAGATGCCGCCGAGGTTCTCGCGTTCGACAATCGCGACGCTCAGCCCCAGTTGCGCCGCGCGGATCGCGGCCACGTATCCGCCCGGGCCAGCGCCGATCACGATCACGTCAAACGATTTGGCAGCCATGCGCGCGCCCTCCGATTCCGCTGATTGTTTGACGTTAAACTATCAGCGGCATCGCTTCAATGCGGGCGCGGCCGGATCAGCCGGCCTTCAACTCCTCCACGGTACGGCCATAGCCGCCGTGGCTGACATAGTCCTGCTCGGGCGTGCTCGAGCGGCGCGAAAGCGCCTCGTTGCGATAGGGAAAGCGGCCGAACAGGCGGATCACCTCGCGGTGCGCCTTGGCGTGCAAAAGGTTCGACGCACCGCTCTGCGGCATCCGTTCATGCATCAATCGCACGCAGCGTTCCTGGTCGCACAGGTTTTCCGAGTGCATCAGCGGCAGGTAGAAGAACTGCCGCTCCGGTTCGGGAACGCGCAGATCCCACTTGCGGTCGATCGCCAGCTTGGCCGCGGCCAGCGCGATACCGTCGCTTTCGAATGCCTGCGCCGTGCCGCGAAACATGTTGCGCGGGAACTGGTCCATCAGGATGATGTAGGCCAGCGCGCTGCGCGGGTTTGTCATCCACCTTCTGCAACTGCCTGAGCTTTGCGCCGATTGCCACACGGCGCCGAACCGATCCTTTATCGCTCCGTCCAGCGCCTGGCTGCCCTCGTACCAGCCCTGCGGCCCGACCTCGTCGATCCAGAACGACAGGATTTCTTCCGGGGTGACCATCGAAGCCTCCTCAAATTCGCCCGTATCTTTCGTAAAGAAAACGTTACATTCGAAAGGGCGCAAATGAACAGTAAACTTTTGCTACATATGCAACATCTTCGCCATCACGGCGCCACTCGCGCCTGTGCCGCCTCATCCTCGACCTCCGCCTCGGCGGTCTCGGCGGCGTACTCCTGCGCGATGCCGACAGCCACCGGCGAAGCGGCCGGCGACACCGGCGCATAGCTGGCCGTGTCCTCGACATCCGGCGCGGCACGCTGCGTCATGCGGTAGGCGGCATAACCCGACAGCGCCGCCAGCAGCAGCGCGATCTGTACGAAGAAGCCCGGCGCGCCCAGCACCTCCATCAGCCAGCCGGCGACCAGCGGCCCGGCGATGGCCCCCAGGCCGTTGATGAACACCATGCCCCCCGACGCCGCCGCCATGTCGTCGAGTTCGAGAAAATCGTTGGTATAGGCGATCAGCAGCGAATAGAGCGGGTTGCTCATTCCCCCGATCACGAACCCCGCCACCAGCAGCAGCGTGAACGAACCGCCCGCGAACATGCCGAATCCGGCGCCAATCGCCCCGATCACGGCCACCACCATGATCAGCCGACGCCGGTCCATCCTGTCCGACAGCCACCCCAGCGGAAACTGCAACAGCGTCGCGCCGATGTAGAACGACGACACGAACAACGCGATCTGCCCCAGCCCCAGCCCCACGCGCGCGCCATAGACGGCGGCCATGCCGAACTGCGACGCGAACACCCCGCCCAGCAGCAACATGCCCACGCATCCCAATGGCGACACCCGCATGATCTGGCGCAGCGTCATCGGCTTGGCGGTGTCGAAGGCGGGCGTCGGCGTGATCGACAGAAGGATCGGCGCGAAGGAAATCGACACCAGCACCGAGGGGATCACGAACAACACGTAGCCCGACGGATCGGCCACCACCAAAAGCCCCTGCGCGGCCACGATGCCGACCATCTGAACAATCATGTAAAGCGACAACGCCTGGCCGCGGGTCTCGTTGGTGGCGGCGTTGTTGAGCCAGCTCTCGGCGGTGACGTAAACGCCGGAAAAGCAGAACCCGATGATCACCCGACCCACCGTCCAGGCCCACGGGTCGGCGAAGGTGGGGTACAGGATCAGCACCGCCGAGATGAAGCTGGCCAGCGCCGCGAAGACACGCACATGGCCCACCCGGCGGATCATCTCGGGCGCCAGGCGCGAGCCGCCCAGGAAGCCCACGAAATACGCCGACATCACCACCGACATCTGGAAGGTCGAAAACCCTCGATCTCGCCGCGAACGCCCAGCAACGTACCTTGCAGTCCGTTACCGATCATCAACAGCAACATGCCCAGCAACAGCGCCCAGGCGCTGGATGCGAATCGTATCATCGTGAACTCCGAAAAGGGTGGCGCGGATCAGCTCCGCGCAGCCGCCGCGTTGTCATGGCCCGGCGCCGGGATCAACAGCGACGCATCGCCATAGGAAAAGAAACGGTAACCCGATGCCACCGCATGGGCGTAAATCCGCCGGATCGTGCCCTGCCCCATTAGTGCCGCCACCAGCATCATGAGCGTGGATTTCGGCAGGTGAAAATTGGTGATCAGCGCGTCGGTCACACGAAAGCGAAACCCGGGATAGATGAAGATATCTGTCTCGCCGCGCCAGGGCGCGATGGCGCCATCGCGCGCCGCCGTCTCGATCAGCCGCAGCGCGGTGGTGCCCACCGGGATGACCCGCCCGCCCGCGGCGCGGGTGCTGGCGATCTCGGCCGCCGCCTGTTCGCTGACCTCGCCCCATTCGGCATGCATGCGATGGCGCGTCACGTCCGCGACCGTGACCGGCAGGAAGGTGCCCGCGCCGACGTGCAACGTGACATGGCTGAATGCCACGCCGCGCGCCGCCAGCGCGTCAAGCAACGCCGCATCGAAATGCAACGACGCCGTGGGCGC
This sequence comes from Sediminimonas sp., assembly GCF_024637375.1. Lineage (GTDB taxonomy): Bacteria > Pseudomonadota > Alphaproteobacteria > Rhodobacterales > Rhodobacteraceae > Sediminimonas. The sequence goes on from NZ_JAGXFK010000038.1 coordinate 41,361, forward strand.
GGCCACCGCCCCGGGGCGGCGCGCCCAGACCGTCTGGTAGTCGGTCCTGTCCTGCGCGTCCGCCATGCGGCGCGCCGCGATGTAGGGCGGCAAGGGCATTGCGCCGACGCGCTCCAGCGCGGCATCGAAATCATCGCCGGCAAGGTTGAACGCCAGCACCGCGCGCCCCTCGTCGCGCGATGTCACCGTGGCGCAAAACCCCTCGTCGAAGGTGATCACCTCGCCGTCGCGCACTTTCTTCAACGGTTTGAGCAACGCCTGCCAGCGGCCCTGTGCGGTGGGCTCGAGCAGCGTCACCTCGATCCGCGCAGCGGTGTCGCCGGCGGCGCCGCTGCGCCGGCGCAGCCCCGACAGGCGCGCCGGAATCACACGGGTGTCGTTGAGCACCAGCCGGTCGCCGGGGCGCAGCCAATCGGGCAGATCGCGCACATGCGCATCCGTGATCGCCGCGCCTTCGGCCACCAGCATGCGCGCGGCACTGCGCGGGCGCGCGGGCCGCGTGGCGATCTGGGCCTCGGGCAGGTCAAAGTCGAAATCGCTGAGTTTCATCTTACGGCTCTAAGGCCGGGGTTCCGGCTGTGGGGGCTGTCTGGGCTCGTCGCGCACGTCGGGGGGCGAGTCGGGGTCCGGCGGCGGGCGGCGGAATATCTCGCGGAACATGCCGGGTGTAAAGATGGATAACGGGTTGACCTGAACGCGCGGGTTTTCGGCCGTCCCCCGCATCCGGTAACTGAACCCGACCAGCCCCTCGCCCTTGCGCGTCAGCACCGCGCCGATGGCATTGAACAGGTAGAACGGCGAGATCACGCCCTGCATGTCCATGCGCCCGGTTTCGAGGTCGAGCACCCCGTCCATCGACAGGCCCAGCGAGGCGCCCACGGCGCTGCCCTCCTGCACCACGACCCGCGACGGCGTCAGCCGGAACCGCGACTCGACCTCGGCGAACAGCAGGCCGTTGCCGCGGAATTGCTCCAGCAGGCCGATCACGCTGGCGGCATTGAGCAACTCGGCCATCGCCGGCGCGTCGCGCAGCCAGATGTCGCGCACCTTCAGCCGCCCGTCATAGGTGCCCGGTGCCCCCACCGGCAACAGCGTCAGGTCCAGGGCGCCACGCCGTGCGCGTTGCAACAGCCCCGCGGCGCGAAACGTGGCACCAGCATTGTCCGACTGGATGCGGAAGGCGCTGCGCCCGTCGCGTGGCACCACCCGGCCGGTGACCTGCGCGCTGCCGTTGACCTGTGCGGTGAAGGTGCCGTCGAGCCCGCCTGCGGTGGCGAACTCGCCCTCCAGCCCGGTCAGCGCGATCCCTTCGGAGACCTGCAGCCGCTCGAGCGTCAGAAACAGCGGCCCGCCTTCCCCGCCGCCCGATCCGCCAATGCCGCCGGCCTCGCCGGCCGACACCGCGCGCATGTCGATCCAGCCCCCGGTCACCCGTACCGCGGGCGCCTGCCCCGGCCCGCGCCCGATCAGCGCCACCGGCGCGCTCAGCCAATTGCCGACGCGCGCACGGGTGAACTCGGCCCGGTCAAGCTGCCCGGCGTCGGTCAGCCGAACCTGCCCCAGCAGTTCCAACCGCGGCGCGTCCAGTTCCAGCCGGTCGATTTGCGGCGGCTCGCCCAGCGTTCCGGCGACCTCCAGCAGCCCCGTCTCGGCGGTGTCGAGATGCCAGTCGATCCAGGACAGCCGCAGGCCCAGCCCGGCCAGGTCGGACGACAGGCTGAACGCCGGGGCCGCGTCGCGCGCCAACGCGATCTCGAAACGCGCGGCGTTGCGGCCCGATACCGCGTCGGGCGGCAGGCCGATGGCGAATTCCTCGGCAAACGCGCGCGACAGGGTCACCGTGCCGGCGACGCGGCTGTGCCCCGAGGCCCCGGGACCGAGCGCGGTGCGCCATTCGGCATCGAATGGCACCTGCCCCAGCCGCCCCCGGCCGCTGATGCTCAGGGCATCGTTGTCGGCCTGCACCCGCAATCGCGGCGCCGCCAGTACCCGGCCCGGCACAACCTTGTCGCTGCGCACGTCGCTAAGCCCTGCCCGGGCCGAGAACCGCACCTCGTCGGGTTGAAGATGCTTTTTCAGCCGCAAGTCGAGCGTCGCCTGCACCTCGGCGTGCCCGTCGGCCAGGGCGACGGGCGTGTCGGATTTCTCCAGCGCGTTGATCGGGTCGAGATCGAGCATCGACAGCGCCGCGGTGATGGTACTGCGGCTGCGCAGGTACACCTGCGCCGGGGCCTCGTCGATCCGCACGTCGGGCACCACCAGGCTGGTGCCGGCGACGTCCAGCGCCCCGCCCTGCGGCGGCACCACCCGCCCGTGCACACCGGTCGCCACGAAACGGTCGTTGACGAGTTCCGCGTGCCCCGCCGCGCCCATGAGCAGCGGCAGCGTGCGCGCGTAGCGCAGCTCGGCATCGGAGAACTCGAAGGCGGCATAGACCATTTCCGACAGCCCGGCGCCCGTGCGGTAGGCCAGTCGAATGTCGTGCAGCGCGGCCTCGTGGAGGTTTTTCTCCACCCACTCGCGGGTGCGCGGCTTGACCTTGCGCGGCCACAGCGCCAGCACCCGCTGCGGGGAAATCGCGTCCATCTCCCCTTCGATCGACAGCGCCCAGCCCGCCTGGCGCGCGGCAAGCGCGCCCCGGGCGCGCAGCGTTGAGCCGCGATCGGCGATGCTGAGCCGCCCGATATCCAGTGTGAAGGGGTCGAGCCGCAGGCGGAAATCCATCTCGGCCCGCGCCAGTTGCACAGGATCCGGGTACAATTTGTCCGGGTTCGCCGCTATGTCGGTGACGGAGACCTGGCCCAGCAGCTCTTGCGGCCAGCCGCCTTGCAGGTCGCGCAAGGTGGCGGTGCCGGTCGCGCGCAAGCTTACCCACTGGCTGCGCACCGAGATATCGTCGAAGTCGAGTTGCCGTGTCGCCGGATCGTAGGTCAGGTAGACGCGTGCCGATTCGAAGGGCACCGGCCGTGTTTCCTCGGTAGGTTGCACCGCGCCGTTGCCGATCTGAAGCGTGGCACTGAGGCGCCCCAGGACGCCGTTTCCGTCGAGCGCGGCGCGCAGCGACCCCGAGATCGGCGCCCGCAGCACGTCGAGCCACGCCAGTGCCGGGGCCTGGTCGGCGATGTCGCCGGCTGCCATGTCCCGGAAGCTCATCCCGAACTGCGCCGCCGGCGAGCCGATGGCGCTGGAATAGCTGAGTTCCAGCGTGGTCGCGTAGTCGCGCCCGCCCAGCAGCGCGAAATCGCCGCTCAGGTTCAACACGCCGTCCTGTCGCGTCAGGCGTAACCGACCGCCGTCCACCGTCCAGGCGCGGCCGGTGCGCACGTCCTCGTAGCGTACTGTCAGCGCCTCGGCGGTGACGCTGCGCAGCGACGACAGGCCGGGCCGCGCCATCACCGCGTCCACTGCCTCGACCAGTTGCGCGGCGCTCACCGCCTGCCCCAGCGGCCGCAGGTCGGCCCCAAGTGCCAGGTCGAACACGCCATCGGTCAGTCGCCGCACCTTGACCCTTGCGCCCGACAGGCGCACCTTGCCCGGCCGCAGGCGCCCATCCAGCAGCGCCCGCGCCGACAGGCTGATCTCGACATCGCTCAGCGTCAGGACCGGCCGGCCGGACCCTTCGGCAAGGTCCACGTCTTGCAAGCGCAAGCGCGGCTCCAAGCCGCGTGCGACGATCAGCGACACCTCGCCGAAACGCACGTTCGTATCCGGCAGCGCGGCGCTGGCGCGCGCCTCGATGCGCGCGCGCAGCCAGTCCGGTGCCGTCAGCGGCCGGCCGATCGCCGCGATGACCAGCAGCATCACCGCCGCGGCCACGGCCGCCAGCCCGATCAGCGCCACCAGCCCGACGCGCCGGCGACGTCGCCGGCGCGTCGGGCGCGCCGGAACGGGAGACTTGTCAGCGGATGATCGCATTCCGGGTCTTCAACTGCCTCGCCGCGGCCCTCGGGCCCGCTTGCCTTGTTCCTGCCGCCTGAGGTCTATTATTGAACCGATCCACAGTCACCAGCAAAGGAAATCGACATGCTCGAAGATGGCGACACCGCCCCCGACTTCACCCTGCCCGCCGACGATGGCACGCAGATCACCCTGTCGGCGCTGCGCCCCGCGACGGTGGTGCTGTTCTTCTACCCGCGCGACAACACGCAGGGCTGCACCCGCGAGGCATCCGACTTCACCGCGCTTGGCCATGAGTTCGCCCAGGCCGGTGCCAGGGTTTACGGGATCTCGAAGGACACACTTGCCAGCCACGAGAAATTCCGCGCCGAACAAGGGCTTGGCGTTCCGTTGCTGTCGGATTCCGACACCACCGTGTGCGAGGATTACGGCGTCTGGCGGGAAAAGAAGATGTACGGCAAGACGTTCTGGGGCATCGAGCGGTCTACCTTCCTGATCGACCGGGCGGGCCGCATCGCGCGGGCCTGGCGCATGGTCAAGGTGCCGGGGCATGTGGAAGAAGTGCTCGCCGCGGTGCGCGCCCTGCCGGACGGCTGACGCGAGCGAGAATGTCGCGAACGACCCGCATTTCGGCGGTTTTTTGCCAAATTTGCCGGGTCGGATGCGGCCCGGATGCCCGACATGGCCAAAACAGGTTGCCCTGCATGGGCTTACTGGTTACGAAAACGTGAAGAAAAACGCCCCGGCCACTGAGCAACGGGGCTACGGGGATGGATCTGAGGGGGCACGGATTACTTGAGAACGCGACTTTCCATACGCATCGACACCGCGCTCGAGCGCTGGTTTCCCGAACGGCGCCTGTTCCTGAAATCGGATACCGACACGCGCTTCATCCGGTTGCGTCCGGGGACGCAGCTCACGGCCTTCGCGGGCGCCACGTTGCTTACCGCCTGGGCGATCGTCGCCACCGCGATCATCCTGATGGACACGATCGGCGCCGGCAACTTCCGTGACCAGGCCAAGCGCGACCAGCGCAATTACGAGGAACGCCTCAACGTGCTGGCGCAGCAGCGCGACGCCCGCGCCGAGGAAGCCCGGGCCGCGCAGGAGCGCTACAACAGCACCCTGACGCAGATCTCGCGGATGCAGTCGCGGCTTCTGGCCTCGGAAACGCGCCGGCGCGAACTGGAAACCGGGATCGAGACGATCCAGACCACGCTGCGCGACGCGATCAAGACCCGCGACAAGGCCCGCCGGCAACTGGCGGCGCTCAACGCGGACCCGGAC